>NZ_DATMRL010000109.1:0-4820 GCF_035566355.1 Pedobacter sp. | reverse complement strand
GTAGAAATATAAAGACAAGGTCGCCTGCGATACCGTCTTTTTTAAATTGTCCAACCAGTTGGGTAAGATAATGTGCTGCTCTTGGAAAATCTGTGGAAGGCAGAAATTCATGGATCGCATGGGTGGTATGGCGCATACGTTGTTTTAACTCCATATGCTGAAAGTCATCGGTGTAGATGTGCTTTAAGAATAATTGAGGGTCAAATTCTGGTAGTATCCTGGAAAGGCTGTTGCTGAGCTGATTATAGAAAACGGGGCAGTAGAGATCTTTCAGTAAAGCCATGATATCCGGGTTTATATTTTTGTAATGATCAGATGGCCGTAAAGTTACAGCAAGGAAGGCTGAAGAAGACAAGCAGAAAAGTCAGATTATTGACATAAAGAGGAGCAGAAGAGCTCGTGAAGAATAATTATATTCGCTTATTAAATTCTACCTGATGAAATCAATCTTTTTTGTCCTGCTCTGTGTCTTTGGCTTGAAGTCTTTTGCACAGAATGCACCTTCGGATGCTGCTTATATTAAAGCGAATTATCTTAAATATGAATATCAGATTCCGATGAGGGACGGTAAGAAGTTGTTTACCTCAGTTTATGTCCCTAAAAACCAGTCTGTAGCTTATCCTTTTATGATGGACAGGACTTGTTATAGTGTTGGTCCATATGGTCCGGATCAGTATAAGGCGGGTCTTGGACCTTCCCCGCTGTTTTTACATGATGGTTATATTTTTGTTTATCAGGATGTTCGCGGACGCTGGATGAGTGAAGGGCTTTATGAGGAGATGACACCTGAACTGGAAGAACATAAAACAAACAAAGATGTAGATGAAGGTACCGATACCTATGATACCATTGACTGGTTGCTCAAAAATATTCCCAATAATAATGGAAAGGTTGGTGTATGGGGTATTTCCTATCCGGGCTTTTATACCACAACGGCGCTGTTGAGTCGCCATCCGGCACTGGCAGCTGCTTCTCCTCAGGCGCCTATTGCCAATCTTTACCGGGACGATGCCTTTCATAATGGTGCATTTATGCTGGTGGCTAACTTTGGTTTTTACCCTTATTTTACCAACCGTCAGGACGATAAACCTACGCAGCGAAGTGGAAAGGGATTCGATCCGGGAACAAATGACGGCTATGATTTCTTCCTGAAAATGGGGGCTATGCGCAATTCAAACCTGAAGTATTACCAGGATACGATAAGACTTTGGAATGAAATGATGGATCATCCGAACTATGATCAGCACTGGGAAGACCGGAATGTTTTGCAGCATTTGCATGATATTAAGACGCCAACATTAGTGACTGGAGGATGGTATGATGCGGAAGATCTGTACGGGGCCATTCATACTTATAAAGTTCTTCAGAAAAGAAATCCCAATACGCCTGTTTATTTTGCTATGGGACCCTGGGTCCATGGTGGATGGGCGAGAGGAGATGGCGACCATCTGGGTGATGTTGATTTTGGTGCGGCGACAGGGCCATTTTACCGGGAGAAAATTGAGTTTGCCTTCTTTAGTCATTATTTGAAAGGTACGCCATTGGATCTTCCGAAAGTATCTGTTTTTCAAACCGGTGAAAATCAATGGAAAAATTATAATACCTGGCCACCTGAGTCTGTAATTGAAAAGAACTTATATTTCCTGCCAGGCGGTAAATTGTCTTTTACGGCGCCTTCGGGAAAGGAAGATAGTTTTAATGAATTTGTTTCGGATCCCAATAAACCTGTTCCGTTTGTTAACCGTAAGACGATGGATATGGACCGGGAATATATGACAGCAGACCAGCGTTTTACTTCGGTTATGCCGGATGTGCTGACTTATCAGACCGATGTTTTAACGGATGACCTGACCGTTTCGGGCGATATCTGGGCGCACCTGCAAGTTTCTACGACAGGTACGGATGCAGACTGGGTGGTTAAAGTAATCGATGTTTATCCGGATTCTGCTCAAAATAACAAATGGACGGCTAAAGATGTGCTGATGGCCGGGTATCAGCAAATGGTACGAAGTGAGGCCATGCGGGGTAAATTCAGAAGAGGTTTTGATCGTCCCCGGGCATTTACCCCCGGAAAGGTGAGCAAGGTGAGTTTTGAGCTGCAGGATGTGTTACACACATTTAAAAAGGGACACAGGATCATGGTTCAGCTTCAAAGTACCTGGTTCCCTTTGATTGACCGGAATACACAGCAGTTCCAGGACATTATGAAAGCGCAGGATAGTGATTTTAAAGCAGAGACACATAAAGTTTTTACTTCATCTGCTCATCCAAGTTACCTGAAAGTAAAAGTGCTTTAAACCTGTTGTTATTGTAACAAATCAAATGAATGCAGCAACAAGGTCTGAGATTGTTCTAAAACATTCTTACTTTTAAAGGAAGAATATAATCCAAATGAAATTAACTTTTTTAACTGTATGTATGCTGTTGACCGGTGCCGGACTTCAGGCACAAACTTTGAAATATACCAGCTCTAATGATGGCTGGAATGCGGATTCCCTGGGTAATCACCGGGTGTTGGTGCACTATAATGGTCAGCCGGGCATTGCACATGTAAAAGTGGACTGGAGAAGGAGAGACCAGAATCCTCAGCAGAAAGCAATCTTTGTAACCGATGCCGCCGGTCTTAGAATTCCGAATGTACTGGTGAGAAACGTAACCCGTGAACATGGTGAAATATGGTTTGAGGCCGCTAAAGGATCTGGCGACTATTTTATCTACTATATGCCTTATAAAAATGAAGGGCGGGATAATTATCCTAAAGGAGTATATCTGAAACCGGTAAAGGCGACAGATGAGGCCTGGTTATCAAAGGCAGCTTCAGTACCTCTGAATGCAAAGGCCCTGGAGATCCAGTCTGTCAATGCTTTCAACAGTTTTTTTCCTATGGAAGTAATTGCCACTTCACAGGAAACGGAAGTTTTAAAGAAACAAAACAGGGATAAAGCATTTGTGGTGTTTCCGGAAGACCGGATGTTCCCTGTTAAGATGGAAAATGATTTGCCTCTTCGCTGGATAGAAAAGAAAAACAGGAATTCTTTTATCGGTGTGGCGGATAAGGGGGAAAATTACGCGCTGCAACTGGGTGTGTATGCACTGAAAGACTTAAAAAATATACAGGTCCGTTTTGCTGATTTGAAAAGTGCCGCAGGTCAGTCTATTGCTGCAGGTTTGATGAGCTGTATCAATACAAAAGGAACGACCTATGATGCGAAGCCCTTGTTGAAAAATGTAGACCTTTCTACCGGAAAGATTCAGTCGATGTGGTGTACGGTTAATATTCCGCAGGGCCAGGCTGCTGGCATTTATAAAGGGATCTTCACAGTGACAGCGGAGGGACAAAAGCCTCAGGCGGTACAGGTGCAGATCACGGTTACCGCTCGGGAAAGTAAAGATCACGGTGTAAATGAACCGAATAAACAAACCCGGTTGACCTGGCTAAATTCGACGATGGCTCAGAGCAATACTGTAGTTGCGCCTTATACTCCGCTTACAGTTCAAGGGAATATCATTTCCTTACTGGGCAGAAAACTGGTTGTCAATGAAGATGGGTTTCCTAAACAGATCCAAACCTTTTTCAACAGTGAGATGACGGGTTATTCGGAGGCTGCGCATAATATTCTTGCAGAGCCTATCCACTTTCATTTTCATACGGATGATAAAAAGGAAGAGAAGTTCAAGGCATCAGATTTTAAGTTCGTCAGCAAAGAAGCTGGAACTGTAAAGTGGACGGCAGTTAATACTTCTGAAAATGTGCAAATGAATATAGAGGGTAGTCTGGAATTTGATGGATATGTACATTATATTGTTAAAGTAACTGCGCTTAGAGACATAGATTTCAGCAATGTGAATTTTCATATTCCTTTTGATAAGGGCGCTGCAAAGTATTTAATGGGCCTGGGAGAAAAGGGCGGGCTGAGGCCGGATACGGTGAAATGGAAATGGGATGTGGCGCATAAAAATCAGGATGCGGCCTGGATAGGGGCCGTAAATGCGGGTTTATATTATAACCTGCGGGATGAGAAATACAGCCGTCCGCTGAATACCAATTTCTATTTACAGAAGCCTTTGTTGTTGCCCGCCTCGTGGGGAAATGAAAATAAGGGCGGTATACAAATCAATCTGAAGGGTAAATCGGTGTTGTCTGACAATTATACCGGAAGCAGGTCTATGAAAAAGGGAGAGTCTCTGTATTATAATTTCAACCTGTTGATTA
Organism: Pedobacter sp.; assembly: GCF_035566355.1. Classification (GTDB taxonomy): domain Bacteria; phylum Bacteroidota; class Bacteroidia; order Sphingobacteriales; family Sphingobacteriaceae; genus Pedobacter. The sequence goes on along the minus strand of NZ_DATMRL010000109.1, from coordinate 607 downwards.
CTCCTTTCCATTTGATCAATACTGATTTTCAGTGGGACAACCGTTTTTATCATAAATACAATGACCTCAGCACCATCAGGGAGACCGGTGCTACGGTGGTGAATATCCATCACGCTACGCCGATCAATCCCTGGATCAATTATCCTTTTATAGAGTCTAAAAAGATGAAAACCTATATCGATGAGGCGCATTCAAAGGGATTAAAAGTTAAAATTTATAATACAGTGCGTGAGCTTTCGAACCATGCTTACGAATTGCCTGCTTTGAGAAGTTTAGGTACCGAAGTCTATTCTCCGGGGCCAGGCGGAGGCTTTAGCTGGTTGCAGGAGCACCTGGACAGCAATTATATCGCAGCCTGGTTTGTGCCTGAAATTAAAGATGCCGCGATTATCAACAGTGGGATGAACCGCTGGCATAACTATTATGTGGAGGGAATGAACTGGTTGGTGAACAATGTAGGTATTGATGGGATTTACCTGGACGATGTGGCTTTTGACCGGATTACGATGAAAAGGATCAAAAGGGTATTAACCGCAAATGGACATCCTGGCATTATTGATTTACACTCTGCAAATCAGTATAATAAAAGTGATGGATTTAATAACAG
>NZ_DATMRL010000108.1:0-5732 GCF_035566355.1 Pedobacter sp. | reverse complement strand
ATACCATCCTTTATATAGCTGCTGCTTTGTCCAAGGTGCAGGGCAACCAGCGTTTTGTATTTGCTTTTTATAGCCTCTTCTAATGGCAATACCACCAGCTGAGACTCCGGAGAACGGATTGCAGATAAAGAGGGGATATAACGGCCATTCAGGAAAACCAGTTCATTAGCGCCCTGGTGACCCTTTATGCGCATTTCTTCCAGCGATGAAAGAAGGAAAGGAGAAATTTCCTGATCCGCTGCAAATTCATAGTCTTTATCGAACAGGCTGCTGATATTGGTGTATTTCCATTCTTCTTGTCGTAATGTTGGCAGGCCGGACCGGCTAAAAGTATCGAAATTTTCTTTGCGGATTTCCGATAGCAGGTCATTTGGATCTGAGGCCTGGAGCGCACTAAACTGATCTTTGAAATAATTTACATTCGTCATCGTCTTGATCTTAAATGGTTTTTAGCTTAGACATTTGCAGACTGATCAATGCTTTCTGTAATGAAATCATATCCTTTTTCTTCCAGTTCCAGAGCAAGTTCTTTTGTTCCTGACTTAACGATACGGCCTTTGTACAATACGTGTACATAATCTGGCTGGATATAATCGAGTAAACGCTGGTAGTGGGTGATCAATAAAATGGAACGATCTGGTGTTCTCAGTTTATTAATGCCATTAGCTACAGTACGTAAAGCATCAATATCCAGACCGGAGTCGGTTTCGTCCAGGATGGCAAGTTTTGGTTCCAGCATGGCCATCTGGAAAATTTCATTTCTTTTTTTCTCTCCACCTGAGAATCCTTCATTAATGGATCGGCTGAGCAGAGACTGGCCAATTTCTACCATAGCCATCTTTTCTTTCATCATTTTAAGAAAAGAGACCGCATCCAAAGGCTCCAGACCTTGGTATTTGCGTTTTTCATTTACAGCGGCTTTGATAAAATTGGTGGTGCTTACGCCGGGAATTTCAACTGGATATTGAAAAGCCAGGAATAAACCTTCACGTGCCCGGTCTTCGATAGAAAGTTCCAGTAAGTCTTTTCCAGAAAAGAGCACTTCGCCTTCAGTAACTTCATATTCTTCTCTTCCAGCCAGTACAGAGGCCAGTGTGCTCTTGCCAGAACCGTTTGGCCCCATAATGGCATGAACTTCTCCTGGTTTGATTTCCAGATTGATGCCTTTTAAAATTTCTTTACCTTCTACGTTTGCGTGTATATTTTTAATGGATAACATGATCTTCTAATTCTATAAATGGATATATTTTTGACTAACCAACACTGCCTTCCATACTGATGGCCAGTAATTTCTGTGCTTCAATGGCAAATTCCATAGGAAGCTGGTTCATTACTTCTTTAGCGAAGCCGTTGACAATCAGTGCTACAGCAGCTTCTGCATCAATACCGCGCTGTCTGCAGTAGAACAACTGGTCTTCTCCGATTTTTGAAGTCGTGGCTTCATGCTCTACAATGGCAGTTTTGTTCTTCACTTCTATGTAGGGGAAAGTATGTGCACCGCACTGATCTCCTAACAGCAGTGAATCACACTGTGAATAATTACGGGCATTGGTGGCTTGTTTGCTGGTCCGGACCAGTCCGCGGTAACTGTTATTGCTTTGTCCGGCAGAAATGCCTTTGGCAACAATTCTGCTCCTGGTATTTTTTCCAAGATGGATCATCTTCGTACCGGTATCTGCTTGTTGATGGTGGTTGGTGAAGGCTACAGAGTAGAACTCACCTATAGAATGGTCCCCTTTCAGGATCACACTTGGGTATTTCCAGGTAATGGCAGAACCTGTTTCCACCTGTGTCCAGGAAATTTTTGAGTGGTTACCCGCACATATTCCTCTTTTGGTTACAAAGTTGTAAATCCCGCCCTGGCCGTTTTTGTCGCCGGGATACCAGTTTTGAACAGTAGAGTATTTAATTTCTGCTTTTTCCATAGCAACCAGTTCAACCACAGCCGCATGTAACTGGTTCTCGTCGCGCATAGGGGCGGTGCAACCTTCCAGATAGCTGACATAACTTTCGTCTTCTGCAATGATCAGCGTGCGTTCGAACTGGCCCGAGTTTTCTGCATTGATCCTGAAATAGGTAGACAATTCCATTGGGCAGCGGACGCCTTTTGGGATGTAACAGAATGACCCGTCTGTAAATACCGCCGAATTTAATGCTGAAAAATAATTATCGGTCATCGGCACCACAGAGCCAAGGTACTTTTTGACCAGTTCAGGGTGTTGCTGTATGGCCTCACTAATGGAGCAAAAGATAACGCCAATCTCTGACAGTTGCTCTTTAAAAGACGTCGCAATAGAAACACTGTCCATTACTACATCCACAGCCACGCCGCTCAGTCGTTTTTGTTCATCCAGGGAAATGCCCAGCTTTTCGAAAGTGCGCAGTAACTCCGGATCTACCTCATCCAGACTATTGAGCTGTTCTTTCTTCTTTGGAGCAGCATAATAGATAATGTCCTGATAGTTGATCGGTGGATACTTCACGTTTGGCCATGTAGGTTCCTCCATTTTTAGCCAATGTGCATAAGCTTTGAGACGCCATTTCAGCATCCATTCAGGTTCATTCTTTTTTTTGGAGATCAGTTCGATCACAGCCTCGCTAAGCCCTTTTGGAATAGTATCTGTATCAATATTTGTTACAAAGCCATATTTATAGTCATTGTGCGCGGCTTGTTCCAATAGATTTATGTCTTCTTTCATGATGTCTGTTTCTAGACTAATACAATAGCAGTAATAAGATATACAAAGATAAGTTTATCTCTTATTTGTACAAAATAGTATAAACAGAGGAATGTAAGATTTGATCTTCATTTGGCGTTATATTAATGGTTTGAATTTTATAATTTTGTTAGATGAATACAACGGAAACAGTACAAGATTTTTACGCCAGGCTTCCTCATATTAATCCTTCCGGCTTGTCCATAAACAATGCAGGACCAGGGCACTTCAATGTCTTTACCCGGAGTTCCTGTCAGCATACCACTTTTTACTCCAGAAGGGACTTCTATAAAGTTTCTCTGGTGATCGGAACGGGGCGGCTGCATTATGCAGATAAGTGGATAGAGATTGACCGGCCAGCCTTGCTCTTTTCCAATCCAATGATCCCTTATTCCTGGGAAGCGGGCTCTGATGAACAGGAGGGGTGGTTTTGTTTGTTTACGGAAGCCTTTGTTCATTCTCAGGAACGCAAGGAAACTCTACAGGACTCACCACTATTTAAGGTAGGGGGAACGCCTATCTTTTTTATAGATGAGCAACAACTGGAAGAAGTTTCTTTTTTGTTTAAAAAAATGATGCGGGAAATGAATTCAGACTATGTGCATAAATTTGACCTGCTCCGGAATTATATGCATGCAATTATCCATGAAGCCATGAAGATGCAACCCGCAGAAAATTTTGAGAAGCCTGTTAATGCCTCTTCAAGGATCACCAGTTTATTCCTGGAGCTTCTGGAACGGCAGTTTCCAATTGATACACCTGAAGCTGCCCTTCAACTGAAAACGGCCAATCATTTTGCAGAAAATCTTTCCGTCCATGTCAACCACCTCAACCGTTCTGTAAAAGAAATCACAGGTAAAACCACTACCGAACATATTTCAGCAAGGATAGTTAAAGAGGCGATTGCTTTGTTGCGTCATACAGACTGGAATATTTCACAGATTGCTTATAGTATAGGCTTTGAATACCCGGCCTATTTTAATAATTTTTTTAAAAAACAAACCGGGCTTACTCCTGGGGAAGCCAGAGTTATACCTGTTTGAATTCTGTAAGTATTCGTTTGAATTTGTTAAATAGATTGCCTGGATAAAGATTTAAATTTGATCTGTTAAAAAAGAAATACTAAAAAGATGAAATACAGAAATCTAGGTAAGACAAATGAAAAATTATCAGCTGTAGGTTTAGGTTGCATGGGCATGAGTTTCGCTTATGGTCCTACAGATGATGCAGAAAGTATCGCTACCCTACATAAGGCGCTGGATCTTGGCATCAACTTCTGGGATACTGCAGATATGTATGCAAACGGGAAAAATGAAGAGTTAATTTCCAAAGTACTGGTGCCTAACCGGGAAAAAGTATTTATTGCGACTAAGTTTGGTTTTCGCTTTAAAGATGATGTTGCGGGTCCAAGCAGTGCATCGGGAACTTATTTTGATGGTTCTCCTAAATGGTTAAAGCAGGCGGCGGAAAATAGCTTGAAAAGATTAAATATAGAGGTTATCGATCTGTATTATGCACACCGTATAGATCCAAATGTTCCTGTTGAAGAAATGGTAGGTGCTATGTCCGAACTGGTCAAAGAAGGTAAAGTCCGTTATCTGGGCCTGAGTGAAGCTTCTCCTGCCTCTATACGGAAAGCAAATGCTGTGCACCCGATTGCAGCTCTGCAAAGTGAGTATTCCTTGCTGACCAGGGACGTGGAAGGAGATATTCTTAATACAGTAAGAGAGCTGGGCATCAGCCTGATTCCTTATTCGCCATTAGCGAGAGGATTGGTCACAAATACATTAGATGTTGCCGAGCTGGCAGATACAGACTTTCGTAAAACATTGCCGCGTTACAGTGGCGACCACTTAAAGAACAATCAGCTGCTGGCGGCGGAATTTGCAAAACTGGCAGCGGCGAAACAGGCTACTCCGGCACAATTAGCCCTGGCCTGGGTGTTGGCTCAGGGAGAAGACATCATTCCTATTCCTGGAACAAAGAAGAGAAAATACCTGGAGGAAAATGCAGGGGCAGTAGATCTGGCTCTTTCAGCAGATGACCTTAAAGCCATTCAGTATGTGCTGGAATTATACCCGCATACTGGTGAAAGGTATAGTGAAGGCGCCATGAAACTGGTCAATCACTAATTGAATCCTGGCCGTATGCACCAGCGTATACGGCCAGGATCTTTAATTATTGTTTCTTGTACAGTGTTTCTGAAAGATATTGTATGCCATCTTTGTAACTTGTGGGGGTAAATCTAAAGGCCTGTTCGAATTTCGAAGAATCAAAATTATAGTCATGGTCATACTGATAATACATCTCCACTGTACCTGCCACTACTTTTTTAAATAAACCAACCAGTTGAAGCATGAATCTGTTAATACTGGTGTAAGCTGGTTTGACTTCGTAAATAGCAGCAGCAAGTTCAATCATTGCTTTTCCGGTAATGGCAGGGGCAGTAGGCATATGCCAGATTTGATTGTCGCTTTCCGGGTGCTGTCCTAATAAAAAAAGCGCCTTTCCCGCATCAGGGATATAGGTGAAATTGTGCAGCTTTTCGGGTTTCCCGATCCATTGGGCACTTTGTTTTTTTGCAAATTTGTCAAATACCATCATATCCAGAAAGCTGTTCATGGAATCTGTTCCATAAAAGTCAGCTGCCCGTGCAATAGAAGCCTGTATATTTCCTGCTTTTACTTCATCCATAAGCTGAGTGGCAATCTTTGCCCTCACCTCTCCTTTAACACTACATGGGTTATAAGGTGTATGCTCTGTCATAGGGCCATTCACCAGACCATACATATATATATTGTCAAAAAAGATCAACCTGGCCCCGGTCTGTTTGGCTGCATTGATTACGTTTTGGATGATCACTGGCCATTGCTGTTTCCAGACCTCTTTGTCATAGACCAGACCGGCGCAAAGGTAGATGACTGATGATCCTTTGGTGGCTTCCAAAATTTCATTATACTGGAGCAGATCGGCTTTTTTCCAGGTGGTGTTTTCGCTGCTGATCTTCACTGGTCT
>NZ_DATMRL010000107.1:0-6905 GCF_035566355.1 Pedobacter sp. | reverse complement strand
CCTGGTGATGCCGTTGGTGAGCATATTCCAGTTGTCGGTTACGATAGCGTTATCTGGGGCCCAGGTAAATTCATGCATAGACCTCCATTTCCCACCATCTCCCCAGTCACTTCCACGGGTAGGCAGTAAGGCTTCATCTGTGGTGTATTCCTGCAAGGCAAAAACAGCACCGTGGTCTACAAAAGTTCCCTTGCCCAGTCTGTCATAGGCTGCGGCTAAAGCGCCTGCAGGGCTGGAGGCATCATCACCCAAAACCTCATCCAATACTTTTTCATTGAGTTTTGTACAGTTGCTCAAAAAGAACACACCCAATAAACACAAAATAGTTTTAAATAATTTGTTCGTCTTCATGTTTATAATTTAATAGTTGCGCCAAAAAGAAATGTTTTTGCGGTTGGATAACTGGAATAATCAATACCTAAGGACTGGTTACCACCTGTTGCTTTAGGACTGTTGATCAATGGATCATAACCGCTGTAATTGGTAATAGTCAACAGGTTTTGTCCGGTTACATAGACTCCCAGGCCATGCAGCCATTTCAGTTTATTAATTCTAAAGTTATAGCCCAGGCGGGCGGAGTTTAATCGGATAAAATCTGATTTTTCCAGGTATAAGGTGGAAAGCTGTGGTGAATTTGCAGGATTGGCCCCCGAATCAAAATACTTCACTGCAACGTTTCTGTCGGAAGCGAGATTGTTAATATTTAAGGCATTTAATCCAGTATTGTTCACCAGGTATCCTCCTGTTTGCCCGATAATAGAGAAAGAGAAATCAAAGTTCTTATACGTCATTTGGTTGTTGATACCATAAGTGAATTTTGGTAATGCACCTTGAATGATCACCCGGTCTTTGTTATCAATGACGCCGTCATTATTCACGTCTTTGAAAATATTATTTCCTTTTGCATCAAATCCAATGTGTTCCAGCAGATAAAACGATCCTGCTGCATAACCGCTTTTGTAAATGTTAGCGGCTACTCCAGATTGTCCCGGACCAGATATGGTACCAGACAGAATTTCCGAAACCGGAAGGTTTTTGATCTTATTGTTCAGTGTTGCACCGTTCACATCTACCGACCAGGTAAAATCACGCTGGTCAATCAGTTTTGTACCCAACATAAACTCGAGACCTTTATTGACAATTTTACCGTCAATATTTACCCATACAGTATTGGTAGGACTCAATACTTGTGAAGGAATATTCAGGATGGCATCAGTCGTTGTTTTATTGAAATAATCCAATGTCCCATATAATTTTCCATGCCACAAAGCGAAATCAAGCCCCACGTTGTATTGGGTAACTACTTCCCATTTTAAATTCGGATTTGGTGTCCGTGTCACCGATACTCCATTGACAAGCCCCAGATCGCTGTTCAGGTAATAGCCATCTGTTGGTGAAAGAGCATAGCTGGCTTTGGTGATTTTGTTTTCAACTTCCTGGTTACCAGTCTGGCCCCAGCTGGCCCGTAATTTGAATTCTTCCAGGACAGGAATACTCTTCATAAAATTCTCCTGGGCGATGTTCCAGCCTAAGGCAAATGAAGGGAAGTAACCATATTTATTATTTGCTCCAAAACGAGTTGATCCGTCTGCACGTACAGAGGCGGTTAACAGATATTTATTGTCGTAAGCATAATTAACCCTGGAGAAGAAAGATTGCAGTTCATTTTCCTGGGCAAAACCAAATACCCCGGTTTGTTTACCTGAAAAGGCAGGGTTGTTTTCTGGTAAAACACCCGCATTTGCCCCCGCTATGCCTTCAATATTAAAGCTATTTCCTCCTCTTTCAAATTTCTGATAAGAAAATCCGGCCAGGGCCTCTATTTTGTTTTTTCCAGTCAGCAGACTGTAATTCAGATAATGTTCCAGCAAGGTGCTTTTGGAATTCATATTGTACTGAACATATTTTCCATTGGGGTTAATATCAGTCAGGTTGGGAAAAATGGTTGTTTTTCTTTCCGCCGTAGAACGGTCCAGTCCCAGATTCAGTTTATACTCCAGTCCTTTGGCAATTCTAAAAGAAACATCCATATTTCCCAGTACCCTTAAAGTTCGCGTAATATCCCTGTATACACTGAGCAGATAAGCAGGATTATAATGCGCGTTCATATTGAAGTTGGTATATTTTCCATTGTCATCAAATACCGAACGGGTTGGATTGGCCATCAGCGTATGAATAATGAGCTGACCATTGGATCCGCCATCATCACTTGTCGGAACACCATTGTCTCTGGTTTCACTGGCGGTCAGGTTCACGCCAACTTTTAAACGTTGTTCATCCAGAAAGGATTCAGAAGCATTGATCCTTCCTGAAGTCCGTCTGAAATCACTGTTCTTTACAATGCCTTCCTGGTCCATTTGTGCAGCTGATACATAGTAATTACCAGAATTGGTTTGTCTGGAAAAAGACAAGGAGTTGTTCCTGGTTTGTGCTTTGCGATAAATCACATCCTGCCAGTCGGTATTGCCGCCATGATCGAAGGCTTTATCTTTTATTGCAGCACGGTACTGGTCTGCAGAAAGTACTTTAAGCTTGTGGGCTACAGTTGAAAAACCTATATAAGAATCTGCAGTCAGACTTCCTTCTCCCTTTTTACCTTTCTTAGTCGTTACTATAACCACACCGTTGGAACCTCTTGCCCCGTAAATAGCTGCAGCTGAAGCATCTTTAAGAACGGAAATGGATTCAATATCACTGGTATTTAAGAAATTAAGCGGGTTCTTTGCTTTTGAAGAGCCAAAACCCACGTTCTGGCCACCCGGGCTCACATCGTCATTGGTCAAAGGAACTCCGTCTACCACAAATAAAGGTGTACTCCCGCTCCGGATGGAACCTACACCGCGAATGGTCACATCAACACCTCCACCCGGTTCGCCACTGCTGTTTACCACCCTTACCCCAGCAACTTTGCCTTGTAGCAGGTTATCTGCAGATACCACAACGCCTTGTCTGAAGCTCTTTTCATCCAGCTGGGTTACTGCACCAGTTACATCTTTCTTGGTTTGTTTTCCATAACCAACAATCAGTACTTCACCTAGCTTTGAGGCATCTGGTTCCAGCTTAATCGTCAATAGTGGCCCATCGATATTAACTATTTTGTTCTTGTAACCAATAAAAGAGACCTCCAGTGTTCCGGACCTTACACCTTTAATTTCAAATGCACCGTCTGCATTGGTCACCACGGCATTTTTTGTTCCCTGTTCCTTAACAGTTGCTCCAACAAGGGGGAGATTTTGTTCATCAATTACTTTTCCTTTGATGGACTGCTGGAACTTATGAGCAGCAGCAGGTACTTTCTCTTTTTTATTTTTGCTGATGAGTACCATTTTATCTATAATGGTAAACTTGAAATCTGCTTCTTCCGATAGGTTTTCCAATACTTCCCGGAGCGGTTTAGAATAGGTTACTGCATACGTCTTTTTGTCTGCAATAATGGCTTCACTGTAGCTGAATTTATAGCTGGTTTGCCGGCTCAATTGTAAAAAGATATTTACAAGGGTTTCATTCGTCGAAAGGGTTTTTACAGGCAAGGTATTGTTAACCAGTGTTTTTGCGTCTGTGCTTTGAACAAAGAATAAAGCCAGTGCTAAAAAACATATTTTTTTAAGGTTTAAAAAAGTATATTTATAATGCATATTTAAGTTATTAATTTGTTTGATATCTTAATACTAACCGTGGTTGTTACAGCAACTGCGGTTTTTTAATTACTTACATTTATTTTTTCTCCATAGGGTATTAGTTTTAAGTGAGTGATATAATTGATCTGATCTAGTATAGTCTGAAGTGGTAAACCATTTTTGATGTATAGCGTTATCCTTGTGTTCAGGATCCTTTCATTTTCGGTAGTAAAACATACCCCATATTTAAAGCCAAGCAAGGTAAATACCTTATCCAGTGTAACCTGGTTAAGCTCGATATCTTTCTTATACCAGCTATACAAGGACATATCATCAGTTCTCTGTTTTTTAAGGCCATCTGTGCTTGTAAAAACGGCGTATTCGTTAGGTCTTAAAAATGTCTTTTGCTTTTTAGTGTACACACTCACATGTCCGGTCACTACGGTTACGGTAGATTTGTTATGATCCAGACTGATGTGGAAAGAAGTCCCCAATACCTTTGTTTTGATTTGAGGAGAGGTGATGATAAAAGGATGGGAAGGATCCTTTGCCACCTTAAAAAAGGCATTGCCTTTCAACAGTTCTACGGCTCTGATATTACCGTTAAAATGCTCAGGATACTTAAATGTGGAGTGTGCCGCAAGATAGACCAATGTACCGTCGGTAAGTTTTACAGAATCTGTGACCGATGCCGTAGTCATCAGCAATTCTTTAGGCTGGTTATGTGAAGATTTGAATAAAATGCCCAGACCCAATATCGCTGTCAGTATTGCGGCAATCGCATATTTGTAATACTTTTTGAAAGTACCTTTTATAAGGTCGTCTTTTTTGATGTTTTCGTAAATATGGGCTGAAATATCAACCTTAGAGCCCATCTCCTTGGTATTCCATTTGGAACCGTTGTATTCCTGCTGCATAAAATCATCCAGTAATTTTTTTTCTGCAGATGAAATGGAGGGTTCATTGTTTTTATCTGTGAGATAATCGAGGTAATGTGTGATCTTTTTTGCCATTGTACTTATGTTCGCCTATAAGTACCAACGGGGCCAAAAAAGTACTATCGATAATTGTTGCGATATGATTAAGATATTGTTAACATGCTGGAGTACATAAAGACCTAGTGGGATGATCAGGCCAGGTGTTCCCCCTGCCTGGATTTTTAATTGCTTTAAAGCAGAGGAGATTTGATTTTTTACAGTTTGCTTGGACAGGTTTAGTTCCGTCGCAATCTGTTCTATGCCCATTTCCTTTATTTTACTCATCACAAGAATTTCTTTTCTTTTTTCAGGAAGGCTTTCCAGCAAGGTATAGAGTTTGTCCAGAAGCTCTGTTTCAAAGTTTGGGATATGATCAATAAAATAATCCTCAAATTTCTCTTCTATAATAGTGGTATCAAAACGCTTGTTTCTGTACTCTTTCAATACCTGGTTTTTAGCTGCCCTGAATAGAAAATGTTCTGTAGAGACAATTTGCAGATCTGCTCTTCTCTCCCAGAGGTTAGTAAAAATATCCTGAACAATGTTTTGAGAAATATGTTCGTCACGTGTCATTCTGAAACAAAAAGCATATAGCTTTTCCCAATGTTGGGTATAAATGCTTTCAAAAGTCTTAGAGGTTATCATATGTTAAACATGGGCTAAGATACTTTCGATGTGTTAAGCAGATGTTAGTGATAAAAAAAGAAATAGATTATCCTTACTTTTAATAAACTTAATGCAACTCGTGATGAAACAATTATTGATTCTGATTTTTCTTTTGTGTAGTAATTTAATCTATGCGCAGCAATTGACGGTTTCCATTACCGGGAGTCCTGATTCCGGTCTGCACATCCTGTACCTTGGAAGTGGCCTCCGTTATTTTGCTCAGGAGAAAATCTATACCCTGGATTCAAAAGGGAAAGCCTCTGTTATAAATGACCTGACATCTCCGGCGATGATCAGGCTGGCCAATAATGGGAAATCCAGCTTGGTTTTTCTGGAACCAGGTAAAAACCTGGAGATTTTTATAGGAAAAACGGATGGCAAACGCTCCTTTAAAGCCAAAGGAGCAAACGCTGCAGGTATTGAGTTGCTGCAAAAGATTTCACATCCTTTTTATCAGCAGAAGGCTGCGCAATATTATAAAACAGACAGCTCCATAACAGCAATAAAAAAAGCCATAGCATCAGATATCATAGATGAAATTAAACCCTTTGATTCTTTATTAAGGATTAGAGAGATTGACCCCGATTTCTACAAATACATCCGCACAAATGTCGATTATTACTATGCGTCGGTTCTGGCTACAGTTGTCTTTTCGCAATACCATCTGACTACATTAGATAAAAGCCATCCACGTTATAAAGCAAAGCTTAGGGCGGACTATGAAGCCGAATGGCCAAAGATTTATGAAAAATATCCGCTCAATGCCTCGGCCATGGTTTTTCCTGACTTTTATTATTATGCATTTGATTATACCACCTGGTATCACCTGATGTACCGGGCTCAAAAGGAAGGAAGGTATAACGAAGCGTTCAATGCGGAGAATAGATTTAATAAGACTTATAATGGTTTTGCAGAAAATTTTAGTGGAACTATGCTGGAATATCTCCAGGCAAGATATATCCATGACGAGGCTATGCAAAAGGAGTACGAACCTCAACTCCTGGAGCTCTATGATCGCTTTCTGAAATCTTACCCTAAAAGTCCCTACAAACGTTATTTGAGCCCTTTAATTGAAGATATTCATCATTTTCAACATGCAGCGAGCCAATCCCTACACACAGATCAGGAGCTGCTCGCAAATGTGGATACATTTGATGAACTGGCTGCGAGATTTAAAGATAAGCTTGTTTATGTAGATATTTGGGCCACCTGGTGTGGGCCCTGCAAAGCAGAGTTTGAATACAATCCCGGCCTTCATGAATTTCTGAAGGCAAAACAAATTGAAATGCTCTATATTTCAATGGATAAGCCTGAGGCTGATCAGCAGTGGAAACAGATGATCCGGTACTATGACCTTCGGGGAAAGCATATACGGACTTCCGATTCCCTGAGGCAAGATTTAATGAATAAGTTTTGGGATGGAAAAAGCTACAGTATCCCCCGGTATCTGATCGTTAAAGATGGTAAGGTTATAGAAGCTAATGCCTTGCGTCCAGCGGATAAAGACAAACTTTACCAGCAAATTAGGAAATACTTATAGAAATGAGTTGATTTATCTACGAACTAATCGTAATTTTTTAGTTGGGACTACCTTTATATGCCCTAAAATATAGAACTTTAGGCCTCAACTTATTATCACAAATGA
>NZ_DATMRL010000106.1:0-11146 GCF_035566355.1 Pedobacter sp. | reverse complement strand
TAAACAATTTGGAATGGCATATCATTAAGATAAATAAAAAAATTAATAATAAAATAAACTTATTAAAAAAATATATTATCTTTATTAAAAACTAAAACAAATGAACATTTGCAAACTAACCACATGCATAACACTCTCTCTGATTGCTGTTTTTCAAACAGCTTATACTCAAAACATCACAGCTATACAAAACAAACAACTATTAGCTACAGAACAGGGTGGCATTGCCCGATTAGAAAATCTTCAGCTACAAAATCCCCGCCAGCTGACTTATCAGAAGACGGTTCTTCCCGGACCGCAATTTGTCATTTCTGATGATCCGGAATACATCAGAATACCGGAAGCCATTGCCCTCAAAGAACAGGTAGCTCCGGGAAGCGTCCGCTTTTACCTTTATAATGTAAATGGTGTTATTACTCCAACTAAGATGGATAGAAAAATCACTGCCCTTATCACTAATAAAGGAAAAAGCAACATGCACATCAGAATGTTAAAATATTCCAGTCAGCCTCCAACCAGCAATTATTTTAAAGCAGGAAAGCAAGGTCTTACAGATTATTTTAATTCACAAGGCAACGAAACATTTCGAACGTTGAAACCAGGTGCATCAGCAGCAATAGATGACCAACTGGAAAAACAAGTCACCAAATACGACGAGCTTGTCCATGGTTTTTACGAATTTGTAATTGATCAGCCTGGAGAGATCAATGTCATTCAAACAGATCCAAAATCTTCGGGAACAGCAGCATTGGCACGAATTAAAACCATATTACCCCCAAAGAGCCAGAGCGGAGCAGGCAGAGGAGTGTACGGAATCAGTAATTACGCTATAGAAAGCAAGGAGGTATTAGACACCAGGAATGGCATTACCGCATTAACAGTTGCAGATGGTATAAGCGATCAATGGGTTACAGGAAAAGAAGGCACTACCGGACAAACATCTATACTGAGTGGAAATTACGGCATTTTGTACCACATTAACCTAAAATGGAAAAGCTCAGACGGAAAAGGTCTTGCACTGGTCACCTGGAACTCCAGGTCATCAGACAACAAATGGTGTAATGGTATGGCCGCCAGCATGGTGGTGAGCAAAGGTAAATTCGCTCCCGGAGTGATTCAGCTGCCCAAAAAAGAACTCACCACGAAAGGGGCCCCTGAGGTCGTCCTGATCCAGGTATTCCAACCATCAAAGGACGGAGAAGAACAACAGATCCAGCTTACTTATTCTCCACCGGGCGCCTCCTGCCTTCCTACTCCTCTTGTATTTATTCCTGTCGACATGCTTCCCTAACTGTTAAAAAATGTATAAATCTTTATTTCTGATCTTTTTTTTACTGACTTCATTTTGTTATGGACAGGAAACCCTGACCATAAATTCCAGACAGAACTTAAAAACAACGGATTCTGTTTGGGTATTCAAACCTGGAAACTACCAGAAAAAACAAAAATATCCGGTCATTTTTTTACTTCATGGACATTCTGCCAATTTTAAGAGCTGGAATAAATTGGCAAACCTCCAGCAACTGGCTGATACCTATAACTTCATTATTGTTTGCCCGGATGGATTAAAAAAAAGCTGGTACATCAATTCACTAAACCCGGACAGTGTTCAATATGAACGTTTTTTCATGGAAGAATTATTACCGATGATCAAAAATACATACAGCACAGATCCTAAAAACTATTTCATAACCGGAGCAAGTATGGGCGGCCATGGGGCAATGTGGCTTTTCCTGAATCATCCAGAACATTTTGCCGGTGCAGGTTCCACTTCAGGAGTATTAAACCTGCGATATTCCGCCTTTAGAAAAACAACATTGAGCTATCTCTTAGGTGAGTATTCAGAAAGCAATAAGGCCTACGATGATTATTCGGCAATCAACAAACTCAAAGACCTGAAAGAAAGAAACAAAGCGCTTATTTTCGACAGCGGCACGGAAGACTATCTCTATTTGACCAGCAAGCAGTTCCGTCAAAAATGCGACGAACTCAAAATTGCAGCCACCTATACCGCGCAACCAGGAGGACATACGGGAGGCTATTGGTCGAAAACTATTCTCCAGCATTTCAGATTCTTCTCTGAACATCTAAATAAGTAGATCCTTATGCTCAAAAAACACTTCATTCTATGTTTTCTCTTACTAAACGCCGTAAATAGCCTTGCGCAGGAACTAGCACTGATTCCCAGACCTTTAGAATACCAGTTTACTAAAGGACATTTTAATTTAAACAAGAACACCAGTCTGAGCCGTATAACAGACCCCAGTATACCCCACGGACTGGTGCAAAGCCTGATGGACCAGCTGAACAACAGTACAAAATTCCGGATCAGCAAAAAAAACCAGCACAACAATACCATCTCTATGGTCCTGAATAAGGACCACAATCCTAAACTTGGAAAGGAAGGCTACCAATTGAACATCCAGCCTGCAAAAATCACGATGCAGGCCAATGATCCCGCAGGGCTTTTTTACGCGGTTCAGAGCTTATGCCAGATGATCAATACTTCTGGTATTCAACTGCCTTGTCTCCAGATAACAGACTATCCTGCTTTCCAATGGAGAGGTCTGATGGTGGATCTGAGCAGACACTTTTTTGACAAGGAAGTCATTAAACGCTACATCAGTCAGATGGCAAAGTATAAATTCAACACATTACATCTGCACTTGACCGACAACCAGGGCTGGAGAATGGAGATCCAAAGCTGGCCGAAATTAAATAGCATTGGTTCATGGCGTGTACCAAGAACCGGCTATTGGAAAAATCAGAAAGCGCCGGAAGCAGGAGAAAGTGCAACTTATGGTGGCTTTTATAGTAAAGAAGATATCCTGGACATTATACAACACGCTCAGAAACATTTTATAGACATCGTGCCCGAAGTGGACATTCCCGGCCATAGCCTGGCCATGATTGCCTCCTATCCTGAACTATCGTGTACCAAAACACCTCAGCAGGTACTTGCCGGAGATCCATGGAATGCCAGCAGAACGAATGTTCTTTGTGCAGGAAATGATTCTGTTTTCGTTGCCCTGGACCATATTATCACAGAGATCGCAGAAATGTTCCCTTCTAAATACATCCATATCGGAGGCGATGAAGTTTCCAGAATGCATTGGGATAAATGTCCGCGCTGTCAAAAAAGAATAAAAGAGGAACATTTACAAAGTTCAGAAGAATTGCAATCTTATTTCATTAAAAGAGTAGCAAAAATTGTGATTTCTAAAGGAAAAACCCCAATTGGATGGTACGAAAACCTGCCCGGAGGCCTTGCGGATTCTATGGCTTTCATGAGCTGGAAAGACAACAAAGGAGGAATCAATACTTCCCGAGAAGGACATCAGGTGGTGATGACGCCTGCAGCCTATACCTATCTTGATTTTTATCAAGGCGACCCCTACCTGGAAAATGCACCTTTTACTGTAAACAGACTCAGCACAACCTTTGAGTTTAACCCTTTGCCAGCGGGAATCGACCCTAAACAGGTATTAGGCGGACAGGGAAGCCTTTGGACTGAACAGGTACCTAATGAGCGCAAACTCCAGTTCATGACCTGGCCAAGGGCTTTTGCTTTAAGCGAAATCTTATGGAGCGGCAACAACCAATGCGGCTGGGAAAATTTCATCCGTCGCTTAGAAAAACAGCTTCCTGTTCTTGATCAGGAAGGCACCAAATACTCCAGATATTTTTATGATGCAATGATTTACGGCAGCCGCAATCCACAAAACGAACTGCTCTTAAGCCTGAAAACAGAGGTAAAAGATCTCGATATCTATTATGCTTTTGATGATTCGGACCCAGACCAATTTTACCCAAAATATACTGGTCAACCCTTAAGCATACCGAAAGGCGCTCAAAGTATTCGCGTAGTTACCTATCGCGGCAATCAGGCTATTGGCCGAATCATTAAATTACCTATTGCAGAGCTAGAAAAACGAAGTCCCTTAATTAAGTGACAATAAGCGATTCCTAACCAGTAAACAAGCCCCAACTACACCAGATTTTTCACCTAGTTTAGACATCTTCAAGTGAGTATCGTTATTCACAAGACTCAAAGAATACTTATTAAGAGAACTTTTAATCGGCAACCGGATGTATTCTCCGGTTGTCGCTAAACTGCCACCCAAGATCACCAGTTCAGGATTAAAAATATTGATCAGGATCGCAATGCCTCTTCCGAGTTTTTCCCCCAGTATAGCGATCAATTCTATTGCCAGTACATCATCGTTGATTGCTGCAGTGATGATATGCTTTAAACTCAACTCTTCAGGGTCCATACTGGATAATATGGAAGAAGAACCTTCTTTTAATTTCTCTTTAAACATACGCTTTAAAGCCCAGCCTGACGCCTCTGTTTCCAGACAGCCACGTTTTCCGCAACGACAGATAATCTCATTATTAAATATAGGAATATGGCCAAACTCACCAGCAAAACCAGATTTACCATAATACAACTGACTATTGATCATAATTCCAACCCCCAGTCCGTAATCCATATTTAGAAACAACACATTTTTTTCCTCATGCACTACTCCTGAACTGAACTCCCCATAAGCCATGGCCCTGGAATCATTTTCCAGAAAAATTCTCAGGCCAAGACTATTTTCCATAATCTTACTTAGCGGCTCTTCATTAAAATTAAAGAAGCTATAACTGTAACCGGTTGCATAATTGATCCTTCCCGATAAATTGATGCCCACACCAAGAATTTTATCCTTAGACACGGGGACGCTAGCAATAAAGGCATTGATCAACGCACATAGTTCATCCAGGGACTCCTGGTTATTCTCTAGTCTGTAAGCTTGTTTTTCAACATAATGAATCAGATTTTTCTGAAGGTCCATTAAACCAAAATTCAGATAGCTTTCCTTTACGTCCACTCCAAGAAAGAATCCAGAAGCCAATACAAGCCCATACATATTCGGCTTCCTTCCACCTCTCGACTCTACCTTTCCAAAATCTTGCACCAAGCCATCTGCAATCAGATCACTCAATAGATTGTTGACCTTAGGTGCACTCAGTCCAAGTTCCGCGCAAAGATCAGCAATGGTACAATTGCCATTTCTAGTGAAATAAGAAATGATCGATTTTTTTAAAGTAATATTTTTATGGGCAACACCAGAGAGATTTTCCTGATTTAGTTCTTCAAAAAAGGTCATGTTTTTAATAAAAATTCAAATCAAAAGTAAGATATTTTATTAAGATACATTAAAACAGGGATTTTTCATAGAACTAAATTACCTGTAAACCTCATTATTCTCTTTATTAAGTGAACAGAGGCACTTCCCTGCTCAAAATAATTTTTTATTAAAAACAACAATAATGTTTTTAATATTTTTAAAAAAGTGATATATTTACAGAGCAACCAAACTAACCAACCATTACGATGCATGCTAAACCTTCCTTTGCAGTAATCGCACTCACGTCCCTGCTCTTCGCCTCGGCCTGTGGCAAATCAGGTATTGGAAAATACCACCCCGATGAGCCCAAAATAATAGTTGACTCTACACCCTTGGTTTCTTTATCCTCCAATTGGAAAAAAGCTACTGCCCTGATGAACAATTTTCCGACCGGAATACAACTCTACCTCAGCAAGACCCCGGTTAACGGAAAAGCTACTGTTGCCTACTGCCTGATTTTTGACCCGAAAGCCAATATTGAACTTAAACCAGTCCTGGCATCTGCCAATAAAAAAGTAACGGACTTCTATAATGAAGAAAGCGGAACAAAATATGCCTGCATTAACGGTGGTTTTTTCGGCACAAATGCCTCTTACAGCTTGTCTATGTACAATGGCCAGGTCGACGCCATCAATATTAAATCCCTTTCCCGTCCGTACAATGGCACAAATACCAGCTATTATCCAACAAGAGGTGCTTTTGGCATTAACCAGGATAACCAGGCAGAAGTTGCCTGGATTTACCATGTAGGTACAGGTAATGGCATACTTTACAACTACCCGCAACCAGCAGCAAACTTACTGAATACAGCACCTTTAGCGGTTCCGTCGGCCACTTTCCCTGCCGGTGCCAGCCTGTGGAATGTTAAAACAGCCATTGGTGGTTCCCCCGTCTTAATTAAGAACAATGTAATCCGTATCAGCGATAATGAAGAACTCATCGCTGTAGACAATACTTCGTCCAGGGCGAGATCAGCAATTGGTTATACCAGTAGCAACAAAATTGTCATCCTCGCCGTCGAGGGCAACAACAGCAACGGAGGAACAGGTCTGACCTTAGCAGAACTGGCTCAGATGATGAAAGAAATTGGCTGTATAGAAGCCTTAAACCTGGACGGAGGCGGATCTACCACTCTTACCGTTAACGGGCAACAAACCGTTAAACCTTCCGACGGGACAGAAAGAGGGGTAATGACAGCACTGATCATTAAAGCACTATAAAAATTTCCCAGATGATACGACTTTTCCTTTTTAACAGAATACTTTCTCTATTACTATTGTTCAGCTTCAGTTCTGCTACCGCTGCGATAAAAGAGTATAACACTGAACTCCTGATCATTGGTGGAGGGGCCAGCGGTACAACCGCCGCCATACAAGCTTCCAGAATGGGGGTAAAAACACTGATCCTGGAAGAAACCGAATGGCTGGGTGGCATGCTTACTTCTGCGGGCGTATCTGCCATAGATGGCAACCATCAGATGCCATCTGGTTTATGGGGAGAATTCAGACAGAAACTCTATCAGCATTATGGCGGCCCCGCAGCCGTAGAAACCGGCTGGGTGAGCAATACTCTTTTCGAACCTTCTATTGGCAATAAAGTATTAAAAGAAATGGCCCGTCAAACAAACCTGAGCATCTGGTATAAAACGGAGTGGACCAGTATCAAACGCAAAGGAAAGGGATGGGAAATAGAAACCCTGAGTAAGGGAAAGAGAAGCAGGATTTATGCACGTTTGATTATAGATGCCACAGAAACCGGAGACGTTATGGCTTTTTTAAAGATCCCCTACCGCATCGGAATGGATAGCCGCAGCAGCACCGGAGAAGTCCAGGCCCCGGAACAGGCCAACAACATCATCCAGGATATGACCTATGTAGTTACACTTAAAGATTTTGGTCCAGGCAGCGACAGGACCATTCCAAAACCTGCTGGTTACGATCCTAAAGAATTTGAATGCAGTTGTGATGTGGCTGATCCATCAGCGGCTGAACACCATCCGAATATTGACTGCAGCCAGATGATCACTTATGGAAAATTGCCCAATCAAAAATATATGATCAACTGGCCTAAATGCGGAAACGACATTTACCTGAATATCCTGGAGATGAACAAAAAAGAAAGAACTGAAGCCTTAAAATCTGCAAAATTACACAGTTTAAGATTCATCTACTACCTCCAGAGCAAACTGGGCTATAAAAATCTGGGTATCGCAGATGATGAATATCCGACGGCAGACAAATTACCCATGATCCCATACCATCGGGAATCCAGGCGCCTGGATGGGTTAGTGACGCTAACCTTGAATGACGTGTCCAGCCCTTATCAGCAAAAAACAAGTTTATACCGTACTGGTGTTGCCATTGGAGATTATCCGATTGATCACCATCACCTGAAAAATACAGCGGCACCTCAAATCGACTTTGTCAAGATTAAAGTTCCTTCTTACAACATTCCCCTTGGAGCACTTATTCCTAAAAATACGAGCGGAATTATCATTGCAGAAAAAAGCATCAGCGTAACCAATATCGTAGCAGGTGCCAGCAGATTGCAGCCTGTTGTACTGACCATAGGCCAGGCTGCCGGTGCTCTTGCCGCAGTAGCGCTAAAAAACCAACAGGAGCCTGCCGAGGTCAGCATCCGAAATGTACAAGCTGCTTTGCTGGCCAGCAAAGCTTATCTCATGCCTTTTATAGATGTCAAAGCAACAGATCAGGACTTCATTATCCTCCAGAAGATTGGTGCTACGGGTCTTCTTAAAGGAACGGGGATTCCTTACAAATGGGCTAATCAAACCTGGTTTTATCCAGAATTGTCGATCAGTCAATTTGACCTGATCCAGGGCTTCAAATCCTTTTATCCGGAATTAAAGGAGTTCTATCCTTCCGGGGAGCAAAGTAATGCGGAATTTGTATCAAAACTCTTCAGCTCCCTGCTGCAAAAGGATATCTCGGTAGCCGATCTGCATAAAGCTTTAAAAGGACGCGATTTTAAAGAAGAGCTCCAGAAACAAACCGTACTCAACCGCAGAACAATCGCCATACTGACTGATCAATTCCTACATCCCTTCGACCGCCAGATCGATTTTGAAGGAAATCTAAAAAACTGAAACAACAAACAGAATATAAACCTAACCAACCAACACTATGCAAAAATTATTCACGAGGAATAAGGAGTGGCTGCGAAGCTGTGCTGTCCTCATCTTTTTAATGTGCATCTCCTTTGCAGGTCTGGCACAAAATCTGACTGTAACCGGTACGGTTACAGACTTACAAGGAGACCCATTGACAGGGGTCACTGTACAGATCA
This sequence comes from Pedobacter sp., assembly GCF_035566355.1. Lineage (GTDB taxonomy): Bacteria > Bacteroidota > Bacteroidia > Sphingobacteriales > Sphingobacteriaceae > Pedobacter. The sequence goes on along the minus strand of NZ_DATMRL010000106.1, from coordinate 2,663 downwards.
AGGGCAGCAAAACTACCGTAAACACTTCCAGCAACGGAACTTTCAAAATCAACGTTAAAGAGACCGGTGCCATACTGGTGTTCCGGTACATTGGTTTTGAGGACAAAGAAGTTACCATTGGAGCAGAGAAATCAATAAGGGTCTCTCTCAGGGAATCCGTTTCCCAACTCAATAATGTAGTTGTAATTGGTTACGGTACAGCCGTAAAAAAAGACCTTACTGGTTCTGTCGGCAGTGTGAACATTACAGATCTTCAGAAAGCACCTGTGAAATCCTTTGATGAGGCACTGGCGGGAAGAATTGCTGGTGTCCAAGTCACCTCCAGTGAAGGAAAACCGGGTTCTCCTATTGAGATCACCATCAGGGGAAATAATTCCGTTACGCAATCCAATTACCCGCTGTATGTAATCGATGGTTTCCCTATGGAAGATCCCAACAACAGTGTGGTTAATCCCCTGAATACCCTTGATCCAAATGAGATCGAATCCATTGACATTCTTAAAGATGCTTCGGCAACTGCTATTTATGGTGCAAGAGGTGCAAACGGGGTCATTATTGTTACCACCAAAAGAGGAAAAGCCGGAGCACCGGTCATCACCTATAATGGTTATTACGGCTTACAGGAAAACAAGAAAAGAATGCCGGTACTGAGCCCGTATGAGTTTGTGAAACTGCAGAATGAAATTGACCCGATCCGTACAAAAAGCCTGTATTACCTAAATGGCAGGACACTGGATAGTTACAAAGACCTGCAAGGTATCAACTGGGAAGACCAGGTCACCCGGGTCGCTCCTATGCAGAACCACTATGTCTCTCTATCCGGCGGTTCGGAAAAAACAAAGTACAGCGCTTCCTTTTCTCATGTTGGACAAGATGGAATTCTCTTAAACTCCGGATTTAAACGTACACAGGGAAAAGTAAGTTTGGACCAGGAAGTATCCAGTAAGCTTAAAGTGGGTTTAAATGCCACTTATGCTGATATTAAAAATTATGGCAGTCCAACTTCCAGCGGAAACTTCAGCAATGAGATCAATTTATTGTTCAGTGTATGGGCTTTCCGGCCAATTGCAGTTTCACCAGATGTAAACCTGCTGGACCTGGCCAATGATCCGGAAGTGGAACAAGGCAGTAATTTCACGTTCAACCCAGTACTAAGTACAAAAAATGAACTCCGGGAAGATTATGCCAACAATCTTATCGCCAATGCCTATGGAGAGTACGCTTTTTTAAAGGAATTAAAATTAAGGGTAACAGCGAGTACCAGTAAAAGCAACAGACGTTATGATGTTTTTAACGGATCTATGTCGAGAAGCGGTATTGCGGGAAATTACCTGGTCAATGGCAGTCAGACTTACTTTACCTCAAGTAACTGGCAAAACAGCAATACTCTGACCTATGCCAAAAGGCTGAACAAATCCCATTATTTTGACGTCATGGCCGGTATGTCTTTTGAAAGCGGGAAAGGCAATGCATTTGGGGCTACCGCCGTACTTCTACCTAGCGAAAGCCTTGGTCTTAGCGGCCTGGATGAAGGTAATCCATTGAACATCCTCGCCACCACCACCAACTATACCATGGCTTCATTTTTAAGCCGTGCCAATTACAAGTTCCTGGACAGGTACATCTTTACAGCTACGTTCAGGGCCGACGGTTCCTCCAGGTTTACAGGAAAAAATCAATGGGGCTATTTTCCATCTGCGGGTTTTGGCTGGCAGATCAACAATGAGCCTTTCATGAAAGAGCTAAAAGCTATTTCAAATGCCAAACTCCGTGCTTCATGGGGAAAAACAGGAAACAATGGGGTGTCCAATTTTGCTGCTTATCCAAGCATCAATTACGCGAACCCGGATGGTTCCTACCCCATCAACAATTCTCCAGGCTATATGTTCAACAACAGTGACAATAAAGGCATTATTTATTCCAGTCTCGGAAATTCAAATCTGAAATGGGAAACCACCGAACAAACCAATATCGGTCTTGATCTTGGTTTTTTTAAGCAGCGTCTGGCTATTGAATTTGATCTTTACCGCAAAAAAACTTACGATTTACTGCTAAATGCTACCCTGCCGCCAACAACAGGCTACAACAGGGCCATCAAAAATATCGGTGCAACCCAGAACCAGGGTCTTGAGCTCACGATAACAGCCAATCCAATTCAAACCAAGAATTTCAATTGGACCTCCACTTTTAACATTGCCTTCAATCGCAACAAAGTATTGGAATTAACTGAAAATCAGCTTTATTTATTAAGCAGTCAGGCTTGGGGCGACGACTGGAAAAACATTCCAGGTTATGTTGCTAAAATTGGAAGTCCTGTTGCTCAGTTTTATGGGCTCATCTATGATGGTACCTATAAATATGACGATTTCATCAAAGTTGGCGACACTTATACACTTAAAGATAACATTCCCTCCAATGGCGGCGCCCGCGCAAACGTAAAGCCTGGAGATGTCAAATACAAAGACCTGAATGGTGACCTTCAGGTTGGGGAAGCGGATAAAACTATAATCGGAAGCCCTTACCCAATACATATTGGTGGTTTCAACAACAATTTCACGTATAAAGGATTTGACCTGAGTGTATTTTTTCAGTGGTCTTACGGAAACGACATCATCAATGCCAACCGTATTATGTTTGAATCTTCTTACAAATACAATTACAAC
>NZ_DATMRL010000105.1:0-4226 GCF_035566355.1 Pedobacter sp. | reverse complement strand
GGCCGCATCTGTTTTGATCAGGTCTTTGACGAGATCTTTCTTCTGCTCCTGCAACCTCATGATCTTCTCTTCTATGGTTCCCGGACAAATCAACCTTACTGCAATCACATTTTTCTTTTGTCCAATACGGTAACTCCTGTCAATCGCCTGGTTTTCCACAGCCGGGTTCCACCAGGGGTCTACCAGATACACATAATCCGCCTCTGTTAAATTCAGGCCAACACCCCCAGCTTTTAAACTGATCAAAAAGACCCTGACCCCATCATTTTGCTGAAATTCGTTCACTTTTGCCGCCCTGTTTCTAGATTGTCCTGTCAGGTATTCAAATGAAATATCCCGCTGTATCAGTTCCTTTTTGATCAAATCCAGCATGGTTACAAACTGAGAAAAAACAAGAATTTTATGCTGGGATGATTTGCTCTCTATTTCCTCCATCAGTACTGTAATCTTAGAAGAAGCTTCTCCATAAAAAACATCTTCTTTCAACAGAGCCGGCGAATTACAGATCTGCCTCAATATGGTCAAGCCTTTTAAAACATGTATACTGTGCTTTGAAAGATCCTCTTCCTTATGTGTTAAAAGGAAGTTACGGTATTCTTCCTTATAAGAATCATATACTTTTCTCTGCTCCTCTCCCATCTCACAATACAAAACCATCTCCGTTTTATCCGGAAGTTCCTCCGCCACCTGTTTCTTCGTCCGGCGCAAAATAAAAGGTCTGACCTTTTTCTGCAGCTCCAGCGATCTCTTAATATCTTTAAATTTATCAATAGGCGTGGAATAATGATCTTTAAAATACTGTCTGGAACCCAAAAGACCAGGACTGGCCAGCGAAAGCTGACCGTACAGATCAAAAGTACTGTTCTCCACAGGTGTTCCGGTAATCATAATCTTATTTCTCGAACGCAACAAGGCGGCGGCATGATAACGTTGGGAAGAAGGGTTTTTTACCGATTGAGATTCATCAAGAAACACATAATTGAACTCAAACTTCTTTATAAAATTCAGATCATACAGCATCGTTCCATAAGAAGTGATCACTACATCTGCCTGATTAAAAGGACTGGTATCCTTTCGCCTCTCCGCCCCATACAATGTATGAACCTTTAACAAAGGAGCAAATCTGGTCAGCTCCGTCTGCCAGTTAAAAATAAGACTTGTTGGCACCACAATCAGGCTGGCCTGCCGTCCACGCTCTTTTTGCAGCAATATGAAAGCAATGATCTGAATGGTTTTACCCAGTCCCATATCATCTGCCAGACAACCACCAAAACCAAATTCATCCAAAAAGTTCAGCCAGTTTAAACCCTGCAACTGATAAGCCCTCAATTCGCCTGCAAAGCCCGAAGGGACATTCACTTCTGTAATAGAATGAAAATCTGAAATCCTGGAATTGAACATCGCCAGCTCAAGCTTAACTTCTTTCGACAGTACTTCCTCTCCATACATCTCCGCAATAGACGCAAAATTTACTTTAGGCGTCCGGATCACTTCTTCTGACACCTCGCCGGAATTAAAATACTTAGAGAATTTCTCGATCCATTCATCCGGTAAAATACCCAAGGTACCATCCCCCAATTGTACAAATTTGCTCTTGTTCCGGATCGATTTGTGCAAATATTTTAAAGACACCTTTTCACTTCCAAAACGAACATCTGCAGAAGTCTCAAACCAATCCAGTCCGCTCAACACCTTAATGTCAATCTTTGCCTTGTGAGGACTCAGCTTATTATTCTTCAATTCATTGAACCCAAGTACTGTGATGCCTTCCTGCTTCCACTCCTCAAATGCATCCAAAAACCAGCCATTGTCCAAAAACCTGGATTTATGCAAGTAAAAATGGGTGTGATCCAGTTGTTCCTCAAAATGAGGATGCTGCCGGATTAAGACTGAAGTCAACCTAAGTTCCAAAGGCTCATCCCGTTTCACGGTAAAAGGATTGCCCTTGGCATCCACAGAATAAATTGTTTTCTTACTCAATACAGGAACTTCTACACCACCATATTTCAATACAGGTGTCAGCAAAACATAATCTCCTTCATCAGACAGATAAATCAGCTGTTCATTAGGCAAGTCAAAATGTTGTTCCTTCAATTGCTTTGCTGTAGCCGGTTTCAGATAAGAATAGGAAACATGAATTTTATCTTCCAGACGGGCAAGTATATTTTGTTGAAATTCGTCAAATTTAGACTGATGAATCAGAATTTTATTGTTGTGCTGTTTAAAGAAATCAATCATCTTCAAAAAGTCCGGGTTATCGATCAGATAAAGCGTCTTATTGTAATCCAGAAAATAGTTAAACTTTACCTGTAATTTTTCCAGGTCATAAGATCTGTCTTCCAGATAAAGCTGTCCGGCCACCTGGTAAAAAGCATCACTCTGATCTACAGAAATTTTAATATCAATATTTAGTGCCTTAAGCATCACCGGGCTGAGCGAACTGGTGCTCACACTTTTCGCTCCATCCTTGTGCTCAAATACTTCCAAACCAAAAGGATTTCTCGCCAATGCCTTTAAAGCCTCAATATCTGAATCAGACCGTTCCGATTCATAAGCGTTTTGAAACTTGGCTACAGCAGTATAGAATTTCAGTTCATCCTTATCCTCGGCCTTCCAGATCAGATCCATAGGGTTAATCAGAATCAATGGATTCTTCACCTTTCCCTGCTGGGTCTCCTCGCCTTCGTACAATTCAATATACAAATGTCTGTAATATTTGTGTTTTCTAAGCACAATAACCCTTCTGCTCCTACCGCTCTCTTTCCCCCGGCTTCCTGCCGGATTTGCCGGCAATAAACTAGCGGCAAGTGCAGTGGTCGTTTCTGAATTCACTTTAAAAAGTGCTTTGGAGATGGGTTTAATCTCGACCGATCCGCCGTTGTACTCTGCCCGAAAGAAACGGTCCAGATCCGGCTCTTGTTCCAAACCATAATCCTTCGCCACCCGCAGCATCTTTTCCCTTCTCAAGCCTTTATCAAAAAACAAACGGATATTGTCTCTGCGAATCAAATTATAGAGCACCTGTACCTGATGGCTGCACAAACCAATGCCGCGTTCCTTACAATCACAACCCATCCTAAGTGTCCGTCCCTCTACGACAAGCGAAACATAAGCTGTCATTGCTGATCCAGGTTTGCAAATGAACAGACAATAACCCAAATCTGGCTCCAAAGGCTTTACTTCATAATAACTACCCATCTCCACATCAACTGGAGGGGCCGCATGCTGAGCTATAAAAATACTATTCAGCTCATCGATATTAAAGTCTTCGATTATAATTTCTCTATCAGGCATCAATCAAAGATACGGATATCTATCTTTGCAGAATGGCGGGCATCTATATTCACATCCCATTTTGTAAAAAGGCATGTACTTATTGCGATTTTCATTTCTCTACTTCCTTAAAATATGCGGAGGAGATGACCGATGCCATTTGCAAAGAACTGATTTTAAAAAAGGGACGTATCACCGAACTGGTAGGCAGCATTTATTTTGGTGGCGGTACACCTTCGGTATTGGACACGCCTTATCTGGCCAGGATATTCCATACCCTTACCCAGCATTATTCTATCGCTTCACATGCTGAAATCACCATAGAAACCAATCCGGATGACCTCACCGCAAAAAAGATCAGCGAACTGAGGCAGCTTCCTGTTAACCGTTTCAGTATTGGCACCCAGTCCTTCTTTGACGAAGATCTTTTATGGATGAATCGTGCCCACAGCGCATCCGAGGCCGAAACCTCTATTAAAAGAAGCCAGGATGCCGGATTCGAAAACCTGAGTATAGATCTGATTTATGGCTACCCAATTCTTACCGATCTGAAATGGGAGCATAACATCCGCAAAGCCATCGAACTGCAAACCCCACATATTTCTGCCTATTCTTTAACTGTGGAACCTAAAACCGTTCTTGCCTCTAACATCAGAAAAGGCAGGCAGGTCCCTATAAATGATGACCAAAGCGCAGAACAATTTCAAACCCTGATCCAAAAACTAGACCTGGCCGGGTTTGAGCATTATGAAATCTCCAATTACAGCCTGCCGGGAAAATACGCAGTACACAACACTAATTATTGGAGAGGGGTTCCCTATCTCGGCATTGGCCCATCTGCACATGGCTTTGATGGCACCAATCGGTATTTGAACATGGCCAGCAATCCCAGATACCTGGAACAGTTAAATAAAGGCCAGCTTGCTGAAACTGTAGAAGAGCTGACCCAGCTG
>NZ_DATMRL010000104.1:0-11308 GCF_035566355.1 Pedobacter sp. | reverse complement strand
TAATTTGTCGAGTACAATGTATATACGACCAGACTGCAAAGACGGAACTGCAAAGGCCAGCGGACCGCACATCCCCACGCAATGTACACTGCCCAGTAATCCAATCATAAAAGCCAGGTGGTTATCGCTCATTACAACATCACCTCCTTTTCATACAGATAAGATTTTCCATCGTTTTTCCATTCCATTTTAAGTTTCCATAAGCCACTGGCCTTTTGGCCCACAGGAATACGAAACTGATTTCTGGAATCTGTTTTCAGTTCCAGCTTCTGGTCCAACTTTTTGTCTGCTGTACGGATCAGTTGTACCTCACCTGCAGCGGCTTGTTTAAAGCTAATAACAAGGGTATCACTTGTTCTTTCTACAACAGGTTCTGCATGTTCCTTTTTTACGTTCTCTTTCTTTAAGTAATCCTGGTCGTAATGAATACCTTTTTCATAATAGTCATTATCCACCAGTGCATCGCTTTTGCTCCGGATCATTTTTATACCCAGTACAATAATGAAAGTCATAAAGACGGCCAGGCCGATCATTAATTTTGTTCCCCAGTTCCAGTTCATAGATCTAATCATTTGGTGGTGCGATAAAAGTGGTTTGAAAGCGGTCTATTACCTTTCCTCCCGAAAGGAGTTTAAAGCCAATTTCTGTTTTATATTGCTTAATGCTGTTTTGTGGAAGGATGATAAAGAAGGTCAGTTTTGTACTGCCTCCGTATTTGAGCTGATCCTCTTTTTGGATAAATAGTATCTTTGCTGCCGGGTCTTCCGGTACAATTTCAAATTTAAGGTCCTTACTGGTTTTGTTGACCAGTTCGGCATTATATAAGTTACTCACGGTATGATCTTGGTCACGGATCTGGTACAGCGTTCCGCTGGCCCTTAAAATGGTCGCTTTTACATCGCTTCTGCTCAGGAGCAGGTAACTGAGTAAACTCATTAAAATCAACAGGACGGCACTATAGCCGTAAATCCTTTTGCTGAGTTTAAAAGGTTGTTTCAGTTTGATCTCTTCTTCAGATTTAAATCCGATCAGCCGTAGTGGCCGGTCAATTTTTGCCATCACCATATCGCAGGCATCTATGCAGGCGGTACAGTTGATACACTCCAGCTGAGTGCCATTCCGGATGTCTATCCCGGTAGGGCAAACGTGCACACAAAGCTTGCAGTCAATGCAATCGCCCCGGAGATTTTCTTCTCCTTTAATGCGCTTTCCTCTTGGTTCACCTCTTTCATAATCGTAGGCTACAATGATACTTTGGTTGTCGAGCAGTACCCCCTGTAAGCGTCCGTAAGGACAAGCTACTGTACAAACCAGTTCCCGCATCCGGGAAAAGACCAGGTAAAACACAAAAGTGAAGATACAGATAGAAATAAAACCACTTAAGTGTTGTTGTACAGGTTCGGTCATGATTTTGATCAATGCATCAGAGCCAATCAGATAGGCCAGGAAAATATTGGCAATAAAAAAGGAGACCACCAGGAAAGCCGCATGTTTAACCGTTTTTTTAATCACTTTTTCGGTGGTCAGCGGGCCATCATCCAGCTTTTTTTGTTTGATATGGTCGCCTTCAATCCAGTTTTCTATCCGGCGGAAAACCATTTCCATAAAAATAGTTTGCGGGCAGGCCCAGCCGCAGAATACCCGGCCAAATACAACAGTAAAGAGTACGATAAATACCATAAAAGTCAGCAGGCCCAGTACAAACAGGTAGAAGTCCTGGGGCCAGAAGATGATCCCGAAGAATACAAACTTCCTCTCCAGCACATTCAGCAGCACCAGTTGTTCTCCGTTAACTTTAATAAACGGTGCGGCAAAAAGCAGCGCCAGGAAAAAGGAACTGACAGCTGAACGGTATTTATACAAGCTTCCCTTTACAATACGGGGATAAATCCATTTGCGTTTCTTTCCGTCGTCTGTTATGGTAGAGATCTGGTTTCTGAACTGGTCTGGGCTCTGTGACATGGTTATTTTTGTTTTTCACCCTGAGGTGCTTTTGCCCCGGCAGGATGACTTCCCTGAAGGGATAAGATGTAATTGGTCAGATCTGCAATTTGTTGTGCGCTCAGCGATTTCTCCCAGGCAATCATCCCTTTTTCTGGCACACCATATTTAATGGTCTTAAAGATGTCTTTCACGGTTCCGCCATGAAGCCAGTACTCGTCGGTCAGGTTGGGCCCCACAATACCCTGGGCATGTTCCCCATGGCAGGGCGTGCACCTGGTTTTGAACAGCGAAGCACCCTCATTGATCACAGCCGGATCTTTACTTTGTTCAATGTTGTTCTCGTTCACTGCATTTTTGGCATTTCCAGGTTTCGCCAGGAAAGCTTCTTTGGCCAGTACTGCCTGTTCCAGTTCTGTATGGTATTCCTGTTCCTGGTTTTGACCCCAGCCCAGTACTTCATAATTGAACAAATAGATCACCGCGAAGATGATGGTTCCATAGAAGAGGACCATAAACCAGGCCGGTGTTGGATTATTGAGCTCTGCAATGCCGTCAAATTCATGCTCCATTACCAGGTCTTTTTCCTCAGATATGGGTCGTAAGCCCATTAATTTACTCAGCAGCGAAGGTTGTGCCTTTTTCAGGGCCAGCGCTTGTTCTTCGGCCAGGGCTCGTTGTACTTTTTCTTCCGGACTGAGAAAGGGGGTAGGGTCAACAGATTCTTTGATGTAGAACTTGATCACTTTAAGCATCAGGACGGAAACACCCAGTACCATGATGGCGGTGAGGCCCATGGCGATCACCAATATGTCTGAATAACTCATATTATAAATCTTCTTCGTTTAACGGGAGTTCGCTCATGTATTTCACTTCATCCTTTTTCATCATATAAAGTACAATGCCTACGATAATGAAAAAGAGCACAAATATTCCAAGGGAACTGATCAGGTATACCTGCTTGTCGTCTACCTGTTCTAAAAATTGTTTAAACATAGCTGTATCGTTTATTTTGCTTTAATGTCCATACCCAAACGTTGCAGGTAGGCAATAATGGCGATGATCTCTTTATCACTTTTTACTTTTACGTTGTTCTTGTTCAGATCAGCAGCAATACCTCTGGCTTGTTTGTCCAGATCTTTATTGGCCTGGTGTTCATATCCCGGCTCATAAGGTACACCCAGTGTACGCATGGCGTTGATCTTTGCAATGGTGGTGGTGGTATCCAGCTTCTGGGTGATCAGCCATTCATAAGGTGGCATAATACTTCCAGGCGACATGGTTTGCGGATCGAGTAAGTGGTTGTAGTGCCAGGAGTCGGAGTATTTTCCACCAATACGCTGCAAATCCGGTCCGGTCCTTTTGGACCCCCAAAGGAAAGGATGGTCATAAACGAACTCACCCGCTTTGCTGTATTCTCCATACCTTTCCGTTTCTGAACGGAACGGACGGATCATCTGCGAGTGGCAGTTTACACAACCTTCACGGATGTAAACATCTCTTCCCTGCAATTCTAACGGACTGTAAGGTTTTACACTCGCGATCGTTGGAATATTGGATTTGATGGTGAAAGTAGGCATCATCTCGATCATACCGCCAATCAGGATCACGATTAAAGACAGCACCATGAAAATCATAGGTTTGCGTTCCAGGAAACGGTGCAGTTTTTTATCTGAACCCTGTGGTACATATTCTTTGGCAAGTGCTTGTGCTTCGGCAGGTTCGTTGGCCAGCAATTTTCCTGCTCTTGCGGTTTTAATGATGTTATAGGTCATTACGATAACCCCGCAAAGGTACATGGCACCACCCAGGGCTCTTAACATATACATTGGAATGATCTGGATCACAGTTTCCAGGAAGTTAGGGTATTTCAGTACACCCTCTTCTGTAAACTCTTTCCACATCAGTCCTTGGGTAAACCCGGCAAAATAAAGCGGCACCGCGTAGAAAATGATGCCCAGCGTACCTATCCAAAAGTGGAAAGAAGCCAGCTTTTTAGAATACAATTCTGTTTTGTAAATACGCGGGATCAGCCAGTATAGGATTCCAAAAGTCAGGAAACCGTTCCAGCCAAGTGCCCCTACGTGTACGTGCGCAACAATCCAGTCGGTATAGTGTGCAATGGCATTGATCTGCTTAAGGGCAAGCATAGGGCCTTCAAAGGTGGCCATACCATAAGCAGTGATCCCGACCACCATGAATTTTAAGGTTGGATCTTCGCGTACTTTATCCCAGGCACCTCTCAGGGTCAGCAATCCGTTGATCATACCGCCCCAGCTTGGAGCAATCAGCATCACAGAGAAAGCAACACCCAATGACTGCGCCCATCCCGGAAGAGACGTATAAAGCAAATGGTGTGGGCCTGCCCAGATGTAAATAAAGATCAGTGACCAGAAATGAAGGATACTCAGCTTATAGGAATAAACCGGACGCTGGGCCATTTTAGGTAGAAAATAATACATCATACCCAGGTAAGGTGTGGTGAGGAAGAATGCAACGGCATTATGGCCATACCACCACTGTACCAGGGCATCCTGTACACCAGCATATAAGTAATAGCTTTTAAAAGCGGAAACCGGAAGCTCAAATGAATTGACAATATGCAGTACTGCAATGGTAACGAAAGTGGCAATATAGAACCAAATGGCCACATACATATGTTTTTCCCGGCGCTTGATGATGGTTCCAAACATATTGATCCCGAAGACCACCCAGATAATGGTGATAGCAATGTCTATAGGCCATTCCAGCTCCGCATATTCATGAGAAGTAGTCAGTCCCAAAGGAAGCGTAATGACTGCGGAGACAATGATCAGCTGCCAGCCCCAAAAGTGGATCTTACTTAAAATGTCGCTGAACATCCTCGCTTTCAGCAAACGCTGGAGCGAATAGTAAACACCCATAAAGATGGCATTTCCAACAAAGGCAAAAATTACTGCATTGGTGTGCAGCGGCCTGATGCGGCCAAAAGTGGTGTACTGGTTACCCATGTTCAGGGCAGGTTTAAAAAGCTGCATGGCGATGAGCAAACCAACCGTCATGCCGATAATTCCCCATACAATGGTGGCGATGGCAAAGTTTCTGACGATCTTGTTGTCGTAGTAAAATTTCTCAGTCATAATAAATGATGATGGTTGTTTATTGAGGGTAAAATTAGTGCTGTGCGCGTGCATGGAGAATGATACAAACTTCGGCTAAAGGTGATCTTCATCACTTTTTTGATCTGCTTTTCCCGTAGCTTCTTCGTCGAACAGCATGCGTATCGAAGGTGTATAGGTGTCATCATTTTGCCCGGTCTTACTGGCCCAGAAAAAGGCGAGGAGAAAAATCAGTGCCAGCAGGATACTGATACCGATCAGCATATAGATCATGTTCATAACAAATGATTTTTACGGGCGTATAACCTTGCAGCTATACTGGTGAAAGAAATAATGGTTATGGTACTTGCCGGCATTAGTATAGCAGCAATCAGGGGCGAGAGTGTACCCTGTACCGCAAAAAATAAACCCAGCGCATTATAGGCCAGTGAAATTCCGAAGCTCATATGGATGACTCTGACGGCATCTTTTGCCTGACGGACAAAATTTGGGATCCGGCTAAAACTACTGCCGTCCAGTATGGCATCGCAGCCTGGAGTAAAATTGTTGATGTTGTCCGTTACCGCCACGCCCAGGTCACTTTGTTTTAAAGCGCCTGCATCATTCAGGCCATCTCCAAACATCAGTACTTTATGCCCCTTGTTCTGCAGTGTTTTGATATAATCCAGTTTGTTTTGGGGCGATTGCCTGAAATGCATGTGCTGAATGCTGGGGAAAAAAGGGATGAGGCTCTTGCGGTCATGTTCCTGGTCTCCTGAAAGTAAATGAAGATCCGCATGCCTGCCCAGGTTAAGGACCAGATCTTTAAATCCATTGCGCCATTGCTGGCTCGATAAAAAATAGCCCAGGTACTGATCCTCTATCATCACATGTACAGAACTTCCCTGAAGCTGGGGAATGGGGTCAATGCCGAGAAAAGTGGTACTGCCCAAACGGATGAGTTGTCCATCTATAAGTCCACTGATCCCACGGCCTACTTTTTCCTGATAATCCAGCGCGGTATATTGTTTTGGAAGTGCTATCCATTTAACCAGTTCACGGCTTAAGGGGTGCCCTGAATTTCGGGCAAGGTCACTTACCCATTGTTTTTGCAGAGCGGTTATTTTTCCGTTGAAACTGAGATTTGCAGCTTCAGGATTGGTTATTGTGCCTGTCTTGTCAAAGACAAAAGTATCAATACGGGCCAGTTCTTCTATAACAGCTGTATTCTTTAAATAGAATTTATTCTTGTCAAATATGCTCAGTACGGCTGCCAGTGTAAAAGGGGAGCTGAGGGCCAGCGCACAGGGACAGGCAATGATCAGCACCGCTGTAAAAGAGGCCATTGCTTTGGACGGATCCTCTTTAGAAAGCCAAAACAAACCTGAGCCAATGGCAACAGAGAGTAAAGCGATGCTAAAATATTTGCTCGCCGTACCACTAAAAGTTTTGATCCGGTCTTTATCCGCAGTAAAGGTTTCATTATTCCACAACCTGGTCAGATAGCTTTGAGACACCGGTTTGATCACCTCCAGCTCAATGGCACCATCGAGTTGTCTTCCTCCGGCATAGACAACTTCGCCCAATACTTTTTCTACAGGCATAGACTCTCCGGTTACAAAACTGAAATCAAGCTTTGCTGTTCCGTTTAATAAAATCGCGTCTGCAGGGATAATTTCATTGCTTCGGATCAGGATCCGGTCTCCCTGTTTTAATTTATTGAGGGGAAGAGGACTTTCCTTATTGTCTTTCAGCAGCGTTACCGCAACGGGAAAGTAGGAACGGTAATCTCTCTCAAATGAAAGATGGTGGTAAGTATGTTTTTGCATCCACCTGCCAACTAATAAGAAAAAGACCAGGCCGCAAAGGGTATCTGCAAAACCTGCGCCGCTGCGGCTGAAGATTTCGGCGGCAGAACGAAGGAACATAACCGCAATACCCAGCGCCAGTGGAAAATCGAGGTTGAGTACACCATTTTTTAAATTGACCCAGGCCGAAGAAAAGTAGTCGCGGCCGCAGTAAAATACTACCGGTAAGCAGAAGGCCAGATTTAACCATCCGAAGAAATCTTTAAATTGCTGTTCCAGGCCAGACAAACCAAAATATTCCGGAAAGCTCAGCAGCATGGTATTTCCAAAACAAAAGCCGGCAACAGCAATTTTTCTGATCAGCTGACGGTCTGAAACATCATTTTGCTGCTTTTTGACCACATCCTGCAAACTGATCAGAGGTTCGTAACCAATACGGGATAAGGTTTCGGCCAGTTCCCTTAAGCTTAAAGCTTTATTTTTAAACGTAATCACAACCTGCTTCTTTAAAAAGTCAATCCTCGACTGTACAATAGCGGGATTGATCTTGTAAAGATTTTCCAGCAGCCAGATACAGGAGCTGCAATGGATGGCCGGAATATAAAAAGTGATGACTGTAGTCTCCTCATCCTGATAATCAACCAGGTCTGTAGTGATAGTGGGCTCATCAAGATATTCCAAACGGGGAGTCTGTGTTTTCTGGGTTTGTCCAGGCACATCGTTGTAGGCATAGTAGTTCTCCAGGTTGTGGCTGGAAAGGATCTGATAGACACCCTGGCAACCCAAACAACAAAACTGTTTATCGGCTAAAATATAAGGGGAAAATGGAAGGTCTTCACCGCAATGGTAGCAGTGGGTTTCTACTGTTAAAGTTTTGATCTTTGACATAGCCATGTATTTGTTACAAAAGTGCAAGAAGGCGCTGAGTAGTAAAATGACACGGCTTTGTCTAAAAAGTGATCTCCGTCACTTTTTAGAGTATTATTTTGTTCAGATATAAGATGTAAATTTGCCGCACCTTGAGAAAGAATGCATGCGCCTGATCGATAAACAGAATTTCAATTACCTGATGATTTTTATAGCATTGAGCTTTATTATACTTACCGTATTTATTGCTTTGGCCCCATTGTCTTCAGTCGATATTGAATGTTCTCAATTTGTCCAGGGATTTCACAGCAATACACTGGATGGGCCGATGCGTTTGGTGAGCTGGTTCGGCGAGATGCCTTATTCCTTGTTTACTGTATTGATTACTGCGCTGTTGTTTTTTATTTTTAAATACAAGCGGGAGGCTTTGTTTATACTGACAACGCTTTTGGCAGGTGCAGCAAGTACCCTTATTAAATTTGTTGCCGGAAGGCCCAGACCTGCTGAACCTTTTGTTCATGTTTTAGAGAAGACCCGGCAACTAAGCTTTCCCAGTGGGCATGTTAATTTTTATGTAGTGTTCTTTGGATTCTTAGTGGTACTGATGTTTCATATAAAAACATTACCTATATTCATTAGGCTAACTGTTGGCGGTTTTTCAGCATTGCTGGTATTGTTAGTGCCTTTTTCGAGGGTTTATCTGGGGGCTCATTGGTTTACAGATGTTGTTGGCGGAGCTTTATTGGGCAGTTTGCTGCTCTACGCAAATAGTTATTTTTACCTGGAGTCTTTCAGGAAAAAATAAACCGCCGCAGGTTACGGCGATTTATCTGTATCCTTTTGTACAAATTAATTTAAAGAAGCCATATCTATAACAAAGCGGTAATGGACATCGCCGGCAAGTGTTCGTTCATAGGCTTCATTGATCTGGTCAATATTGATCATCTCTACATCAGAAGTGATGTTGTGTTCAGCACAGTAGTCCAGCATTTCCTGGGTTTCTTTGATGCCTCCAACCAGGGAACCGACCAGACTGCGTCTGCCACCAATGAGGTGAAAGGCAGCAACGTCTGAAGGCGTTGGCGGAACACCCAGCAGCACCATAACACCATTGGTACGTAGTAAGGCCAGGTACTCATTGTAATCATGTTCTGCCGAAACGGTATCAATAATGAAATCGAAACTGTTACCAAGTCTTTTCATGTTTTCTTTGTCTGTGGTCAGCTCGAAATGATGTGCACCGAGTTCCTGGGCATCCTTTTCTTTGCTTTTAGATCTGCTGAGTACAGTGACTTCGGCACCCATGGAAGCTGCGATTTTAACCGCCATATGGCCAAGCCCGCCTAAGCCTACTACAGCAAGTTTATCGCCTTTTTTAACATTCCAGTGTTTCAATGGCGAATAGGTTGTAATTCCTGCACAAAGGAGCGGAGCTACTTTTTCCAAGGGTAATTTATCCGATACACTTAATACAAATTTTTCTGTAACAACGATATGGCTGGAATAACCTCCATAGGTAATGGTCTTTTTATCTTGTAGCAAGGAGTTATAGGTTTGTGAATGCCCGTTTTCACAATATTGTTCATTGTCTTCTGCGCAGTTTCTGCAATGGCCGCAGGAGTCTACAAAACAACCAACACCTACCGTATCACCTACTTTGAATTTGCTTACTTTGCTGCCGGTCCGGGTAACCTTGCCAACAATCTCATGCCCCGGCACTACAGGATACATGGTGCCTCCCCATTCATTCCTGGCGGTATGGATGTCCGAATGGCATACCCCGCAATATAAGATCTTGATCTCTATGTCATGATCGCCTGGTTCCCGGCGATCTAACTGATAAGGCTCCAGAGGCTTGTCAGCACTTTTTGCTGCATAAGATTTTACTGCATTCATAGCTTTTGAATTATTTTGTGTTATAACAGGTATAAAACAAAGCAAGCCTGTAGTTGTTCGGGTTATTTTTTTCTTTCGGTATGATAAATATTTTAATATATGTAGTCTACTACATATATTTGTATATAACCTATATTTATGGAACAGCTTTTTGAAATAAAATCATTGAACAATACCTATTGTAACCAGATTCTTGACCTTATCCTTCCCATCCAGCAAATTGAATTTCAGGTTCCTGTTACCCTTGCAGGGCAGCCTGATCTGTTGGATATTGAGACCAGTTATATTAAACCTGGCGGAAACTTCTGGGGGGCACTGACCCACGAAGACCAATTGATTGGGTCCATTGCCCTAATGGCTGTTGGACATCAGACGGGCGTGATCAGAAAGATGTTTGTGAAAAAAGAATTCCGGGGAAAAGAACTGGGCATTGCACAACGTTTGCTCGATATTCTGATTCAGGAATGTAAAGCGCAGCAGATTACTTCTATTTACCTCGGTACGATAGATGTATTGAAGGCTGCACATCGGTTCTATGAGAAAAATGGCTTTGTCTGCATACCAGCAACAGATTTACCGGATTACTTTCCCAGAATGATGGCTGATAATGTATTTTATCGTTTATATTTGGGCGCCAACAAATAAATTTTTATGAATGTAATTGATGAATCCGGGATACTGGCCATAGCCACCAGGTTACAGAGACTGAGTGATCAGATCCGTAAAGATGGCTTCCAGGTCTATAAAGCACATGGAATTGATTTCGAACCCAAATGGTTCCCGGTAATATACACCCTGTTTCATAAACCTGTATTGAGTGTAGTAGAAATTGCGAATGAAATTGGTTATACGCATCCCTCCACCATCAGTTTATTAAAAGAACTGGAAAAGGAAAAACTGATCCGTTCTAAAAAAGATAAGATCGATGAACGTAAAAGACTGCTGCAGCTTACGGAGAAAGGACAGATACTGGTTGGGCAAATGCAGCCGGTCTGGGACGTACTGAAGATGGCAACTGCAGAAATGATCGATACGGAAAATAACCTGATGCGGGCAATAGAAGAAGTGGAAGGCCAGTTGAAAGAAAAAAGTTTTTTTGACCGGGCCGCCGCGCAAATGAAACGCGTATAATTTCTTATATTGAGCATAAGAAAGAACAACAATGCCTAAGATATTTCTCCCGCTTCTGATCCTCTTGTGCGGTCTGTTAGGTACAGGTCAACTTCATGCCCAATCGGGCAAGAAGAAAAAAATAGTGGCCGATACCAGCATCACTGCTAAAGGGGATACTTCTTTAAACACTTTTATTGACCGGGTAGAATATTATACCAACGCCTTTAACCAAATGAATGCGGTGTTGACTAAGGGCTTTGATACCACTGCGATCAGTCAGGATCTTCCCAATATAGATCTTACAGTTAAATATATACAAAAGGGGACTAAGGTTGAAGACCGGTCCAATACCCTTAGATTTTTATACTCTCTGAGAGATATCTTAACCAGGCTGGAGGATAAGCTGAACCTATATCAAAAAACACTCAGTGGTTATAACGATAAACTGGTTACCATTCAGAACGGGCTGATCCAGGTGAAGCAGGATCAGTTTCTTAAAATAGCGCCTACAGACAGCATTTTGAATGCGGAGTACCAGGAACAGATGAAAGGGCTGAATCAGAAATGGGCCAGGATTGATGCACTCAATAAGCAGGATATGCGGAG
>NZ_DATMRL010000103.1:0-20814 GCF_035566355.1 Pedobacter sp. | reverse complement strand
CTCGTTTGAAGTGCAGCATCTATAGTTAGTTTCACATCCCTGTTCTTGTGTTTCAAGGCGGCTATTTCCACACTGTCCAAGCCCGAAAGCAATAAAGGAACCAATGCGCTATAGTCTCTTTTTTGCACGGTCATTTCTTTGATTCCTCTTGGCAGAAAGCGGTCTTCCCTATATTTCGATGCGGTCACATCGTAGTTCGTTACCGGCATCTTAAAGCCACGAAGCTCTGCTGCATGCTCGTACTCGCCAAAGTATCCATTAATTCCCCCGGTAAAGACACCCGTATTGGCATCTCCTGTCCAGAAAAACAATTGTTCCTCAAAAGGATAATAACGGGCCGGCCGTTTGTGCATGGCAGAATCCAGGTTGTAATTCCCCACACCTGCAGCGTTCAGCAATTCTTTTTGCTTCAGTACCAGTTGCGGATCACTTGTGGCCAGTAAACGACCTTCCCGGTCAAACAAAGAACCAGCCTCCAGTTTTCGCATCAAAATCGCAATCCTTGGATTATAGCTAAACATCCTGATGCCGCTCTTATCGGCCACCAGGGCGGGCTTGGCAATCCATTTATGATTATTGAGTGCATAACCACCGATATTCACCACCAGCAGAACCATTCCTATACTGGCTGCCACAAGTGCAGGAACCAAATTGGCATCCTGTTGTTTGGTCAGGTAGGCCATCTGTACCTTCGTTCCCGAAACAGAAGAGGCACCGAGCAAAAATCCGGCTGCGACCAGGTTAATGACCAGTGACGAGCCGCCATAACTTTCAAAGGGCAGCGAAACCCCTGATAATGGCAATGCTCCTGTAGACCCTCCCGCAATCAGCAAAAACTGTATAAATGTACTAATGCCTATTCCGGCACAGATATAGAATAAAAAGGGGTTACCCGTTTGCCGTCCAATCAGGATGGCCCGGTGCAGGTACACCAGGAATAAGATAAAGATACAGACCATACCTGCCCAGCCAAATTCTTCTCCTACAGCCGGCAAAATCATGTCCGTATGTGCTTCAGGAATAGTCTTGGCATAACCTTCACCCGTACCCTGGCCTGAAAAACCTCCACTGGCCATGGCCCAAAGTCCGTTAGCAACCTGATCGCCCCCATACACCTCATTGTTCCAGGCATCCTGCCAAATCGCTTTGCGATCTGAAAGACGTTCTACGGGTCCGGGTACCAGCTGATGCAGAAAAGGGATTTTATCAATCGTCATAAAGGCCGTGATCACCACCAGCGCCATCAAAGCCGATTCACTGACCCATTGCTTTTTAAAGAACTGCACCAAACCCCATATCCCAAAGGCAATTGCAGCAACGATCCACACATTACTGAAAATAAAAGATGCCAGGATATATAACCCTACAAAAGCAGCCATGATCATAAAATCGCCTCTTGAAAAAGAGAACAGGATGATAAAAGTAAAACAGATCACGATAGCCGGGCCTAAATCGCCCAAAGCCAGGAAGAGCAATAAGGTCAATACAATTGCTGCCAGCGCAAACGAGAAGAAAGACCAGCGTTTTCTCCAGCTGGAATACTCAGAAATGAACCTTTCATTAAGTGCAAAAAAACCAGCGAGGAACAAAATAACCAGGTATTTCACCAACTCGCTGGGTTGTACCCCTAGTAAGTTGACCTTTACACCGCTGCCTTCAGGACCGGACCCCAGTAGAATCGTACAGAGTAACAGCAGCATTCCCAATGCAATCCACGGCCAGCCATTTGCAGCTTCCCGTTGTGTCCGGAACACAAACATTCTGTATAACCTGGAATCCTGATGAAAAAGACGCAGGTTCATCATCGCCAGCACCGCCATGATCAACATACCTGCGGCCAGGAAATACAAAGTATCGATGGCCAGAAAACGATCTCTCAAAGGATCCTGTAAACTCATCAGGGTGAGCAAAGACAATCCGGTTAGAATCATCAGCAGCGGAAGCAGAAAAGGATCTGCTTTCGGAGCTCGTATGCTGAGCAATATATGAACCAACACAAAGGCCAGAAAAAAAACACCGGCCACTGTCCAGTAAGCGGAAGTGAATTGTACCGGTGACCGGACAATAAAAGCCCCGTCAGCCTTCAGGGTGTTAAAATCTCTCGAAGAGAGCAAACGGATGGTATGTGGTTTCTGGTAAAAGTTAAAAGACTTATTGCCTTGAAGACCCGCAATCCCTTGCACCTTCCCAAATTCATATCCTGGCTGCAAAGGTAAAACTTCATATGCCCTGTCTGCGGGAAGGTGCCCAAATTCAAATTTACCCTGCGCATCAGTCCGTACAAAAGCCGTTAAAGGCTGGATGTCGAGGCTGTCTTTTGGCAGGATCATTTCCAGCTTTACCAATACCCCGGCAATGCCTCCACTCTTTCCCGAAACCTTTCCATCAATGGCATAAGCACCGGCTTTAAGATCAATACTTTCTGGCAAAGCCTTAGGTTTGGTCTTTTCAGCCTCATAAGAGAGTCCTTCATCTTGATCATAGCCCAGAAGAGATCTGGATAAAAGCACTCTTTTTCTGAACGATTCCCCTCCTTCTGCTTCAGCCTCCTCAGCAAGAACATAATACTTTTGTTTATTCAGCTCTCCGATGTTCTGAAAATGTTCACCTTCGTTAAAGCGGCTTTGCAGCACTTTTGAAATAAAAGCGATATCGCGGCTGTCCAGGTCGTAATTTCCATGGGTCAAAACCGCGCTGATCCCGCTTACCGGGTCTGCTCCGTTCAGGTTCACGACGGTTCCCTGCTTTAACTTCAGGTCTGTACCCTGGAAACGATGCTGCAATACGCCAAACAAGCGAAAAAAAAGCAGCGCCAGGACCACAGCAATCAGTCCCAGAAACAAACGTTCCTTGCCCCTTCCTGCCTTTTTCTGTGTATCACTATCTAACTGATTTCTTTCCATGCGGTTTTAAAGGCTTAGCAACAGAATCCGTATAATACACACTATCTCTTAAAGGTTTTTTCAATGTATCCAGTCCAGATTGTACAGGCTGCCAGGGATTTTCATACACGGGAGCCAAGGGGCGAACTTGATGCTGTATCAGTTCAAGCTGCATGTACAGCCATCCTGAAAGGCCGAGTAATCCTGCGGAAAGCAACAGTAATAAGGCCACCCAGCCCCTGTTTCTGATTACTTTAACCGGATTCTTTGCGGAAGGTACCGGAGCCGGAACAAAGGCTACAGTTTCCTGCTTTGCAGCCGGTTTAGCAGGCTGATGCTGTGCAGGTATTTTATCATTTTTAACCAGAACCACCGTAATATTATCATGGCCTCCGGCGGCATTTGCAGCGTCAATCAGCGCTTGCGCCACAGCCGGCAAGTGATCCTGATCCAGCAAAGCTGTAATCCTCTCTTTATCAATACGGTCTGTTAAGCCATCACTGCAAAGCAGCAACAGATCCCCTGGAAGAAAAGGAGATTGTCCGGTTTCTATAAAATCGTTTCGAAGCCGGGCTGTTTCTTCCAGGCCTAGTGCCTGGTTAATTTCATTTCTTTTGGGGTGTTGCATAGCTGCTGCCTCTGTGAGTCTGCCGGAATCTTCCAGGAAGCCCACAAAACTCTGGTCCTGAGTAATCTTCACCAGCGCCTTATCCCGTAATAAATACAGACGGGTATCCCCTACGTGAGCGTAGTAAAACTGATTTTGTTCCGGATCTGCCACTACAAGTGTCAGTACACAAGCCATTTTATCCAGTGCAGGATCCTGACTTTTGTGTGTAAAAATCTCCTGATTGGCATTTCTGATCGCTGTAATCAGTGCCGGAAGAATATTCTCCCTACCCAAACCTGCCAAATTTTTCCGGATACAGGTCTGGGCAATTGCAGCAGCAACCTCTCCCCCTTCATATCCTCCAACCCCATCAATGACAACAGCAAGCAGTAAACTGCTTCCTCCGATTGATTCGGCCAGGAAAGCATCTTCATTATTGTCTCTGGCCTTACCAATATCCGTTTGACCAAATAATCTATTCTCCATTCCCCTGATCTTTAATGTTTACAAAATGCCCCGCCAAAAGTGCTATACAAATGGCCAGCAACGCCCAGGTTAATATTTGCGACAACATATCAACCTTTAAAGATGTTAATCCCTATAATCCCGTTCAGCAACACCTTAGAGTTGATCGGCAGCTCAGTCCATACCGGCGCATTGATATTACTCCGCAGCACTTCTTGCTCATTAATAATCGTTTTTTCTCCAAAAGAAGCCAGGTATAATTTACCGTCAGCCGAATTGAAGCGGATCCTAAGATGCGGCGCATCCACCCATTCTGAAGGAATTCTAAAGATATTAACCTCTGTACGTTCTTCTTCTGCACCAGATACAATGATGTCCTCGTCTTTCATCAGGTATTCGAACTTTTTGCCCGAATATTTCTGGTCTGGCATAATGGTATCCAGTCTGGCATAGGTCTTTTTAACCGCTTTAACCGGGCTATGTGCTGCGGATTCTTCCTCCGGTGCATAAGGCAGTTCATAATAGCCTTCACTATAATAGGTAAATCCTTTCAGGATATCTTCGTTCACATCAAACGTCTGCACCACCCCTGTTTGTCTTGGAATAAACGTTACCCGAAGGTTATCTTCCTTCTGCTGGCTGCCAGGGAGCAGCTTGCCGATAAAGCCGATATCTCCTCTTTCATAATCCGGGTGCGACACCAACCGAAACACCCATTTGGAGCTGGAGGGCTGGACTTTCTTTCCCTCTTTTTCATAAGTCTTAAGAATCTGATAGAATTGTTTCACCGCTTCATCTACAATAATTCCAAATAAACCTTGTTTCTGGCTCAGGAACTCTTTATAATCTTCGGCATTGAAACAGATCATATACTCATGATAAAATACAACACGTCCTGCAAAAGACAATTCTGCAATAGAAGCTTTAAACTGCTGTAAAATATACTGGTACACGCTGTCCGGGGTGAGGCCCGGTGCAGCAGTGGCTTTTGTCTTTTTTGTTTTGCTGCCTGGGAGAAAAAGGTCCTGCAGGCCGATCTTCTTCCAGAAAGTTGTTTTTGGTTCCATAAATAAACTATTAAAAATGAACGGCGGTATCCAGGTCTAATTTCGTACTGTCGTGGGGAGGTTTGGTAATGGGTTTAACTTCCACCGGTTTAATCTTAGTTGCGGTGTCCAGGGTCATTGTATCTGGCGTAACCTCATTTACGGGCTCTGTATAAGGCTTCTCTTGTTTACTGGTTGTATCTCTCAATACGTTACCGCCTTTTCCGGTATTTTCCTGTGCGTCTTTGCTGGAATTCCCATACAGCAAAAGCCCCATGGCACCAGCAAGCACGACCATCAGGACAATCATCGAATAAAACACTGGTCTGGCCACTCTGATCACATCAGCCTCCTCCACTGCTGGAACAGACTGCATCCTTTCGGTTTCCTGGTAACGCAACAGCAAATCCTGCAAACGTTCATTTTCTTCCTGCAGCAATGCAGTATTCGGTACCTGTCCACCCTCGGCAGGCGAAGCTATACTGTGATGAATAATGAAATCCTGGAGTTCTACGCCATTTCCAAAACGCTGTAAAGGATCTTTCTGCAGGCATTTTGCGATTACCTGTAACAACCATTGTGGCACCTGAAGCTCATGCTGTCTCTTCTCAGGCGACCAGTTTTCCGGAATATACTGACGCCGCAATTCTGTTAAATCCGGAACATTCTGTTCCACATGCGCCAGCATCACTTCATTTCTGGACTTCTGTCCCTGATCTGTTAAAGGAAAAGGTACTTGTCCGGCCAGCAATTCATATAATATAATTCCGTAACTATAGATATCCGTTTGAAACAGCAACTGCCCTTCATTTTGTTCCGGAGCCATAAACTCAATGGCGCCAGCATGCCGGATACTGGTTCTGCGCTGGTCATCTGACATTGCAGACAAACCAAAATCCAACAGCACATAGTTGCCCGAATGCACGTTGAATTTTACATTGTTACTCTTGATATCACCGTGCTTTACTGAAAATTTATGACAATGTGCCAAGGCATTAGCCAGCTGATCGGCTACCTTGATCACTTCTTTGATCGAAAAAACAGGATCATGCGGCGGTTTCAGCAAATCTTCCAGGTCCGGCCCGTCAATAAATTCCATTTCTATAAAAGGAAAAGAGCCACTTTCCGTAATTCCGGAATTCAGAATCTTTACGACATTCGGATTAGGCTCCTCATTCACCTTCTTTAACTTTTCTACCTCATTCTGGAAATTCCGAAAGTTCTTATCTTCTTCGCTTTCAGTGTGTACAGGTGTTGGCAGCAGTTTCACTGCCGTTATAATTGTCCCTACACGTTTTCCCTTATAAACCGAGCCCTGTCCACCTGTGCGCAATGCACCCATATTCTCCAGGCCTTCGGTAATTGTAAATACTTTACTCATGCAATAAAATTACAACAATTTTAGTTCCATAATGCAAATCCATTTCTGCTCCTGTATACCTTTTGTCAAAACGACCTTAACGAAGGTCTCTTTTGATTTATAAAAAACATTTCGGGATAGGGGTAAAACCGTGTCATGTTGTCTCTATTGCAAAATGTCAGTATCCTATATATTTAAAATGAGAAGATTAAAGTATGGTCTGGTCCTGTTCGGATTGGGCCTCCATCTAAAAACCAACGCCCAAAGTATTTTTTCAGGCAAACTGCAGGTAGATTACGTTCCCTTTTCCAATTATGTAAGACCGATAGATAGTCTTAAGACCGGCTCCACCAGTAATTTCAAAAGGATTCAGGGCGCCATCAGCATTCCACTCTCTACTAAAACAGACGAACAAGGCAGACCAATACTATGGGCACTCAGTGCAGAAGGTGCCTATGCCCAAATCACAAACCGAAATTATGACGAGAAGCTTTTTCCAACCAGGCTCCTGAATGCTCAAATCGGTTTGCTGCATTCCAGGCCCATCAGCCAAACCTGGTCCATTATGGCTATGGCCTCGGTTGGTGTGTACACGGACATGGAAAAAATCACCTCCGATGATATCCTGGCGCAAGGAGGTGTTTTATTTATCAAACATTTTAACCCTCGTATTGCACTGGGTTTTGGACCCGTACTGTCCAATACTTTTGGAGCCCCCATGATTTTGCCCGGTATTTATTTTGACTGGACAACCCGCGGCAAATACCAACTGCATATTAATTTTCCTCAGGGAATGGAGTTTGGCGTGCAAATCAACAAGGTGCTCGCTCTTAAGGCCGTTATTGAACTGAGCGGTATGACTGCGGAAGTCAACAAAGACAATCAGTCCAAGATTCTGGGGTACCAGCAAATCATTGCAGGCCTGAGGCCGGAAATCAAACTTGGCAAATCACTAAGCCTGGAACTTACCGCAGGAACCACACTACTCCGTTCTTTCAGCATAAATGACCGCAAGATAAGCGCGATTTTCAAAGAGAAAGAGCTCGCCGATCCACGTTTCACCACAACCGCTTATGGTGCCGCGGCGCTCAAATGGAATTTTTCAAAAAAATAAGAATTTAAAGCTTCCTATGTACCACTTCCTTTCGCAACTCCTTCCGGCTCGATTGGGCCGGAAGTCTTTCGGCGCGTATAGATATCCAGAAATATAATGAACATCCCGGCCATAATGGCCATATCGGCCACGTTGAAAACCCCGGTTTGAAACAAGCCAAAGTCAATATGCAAAAAATCAGTCACAGAGCCATGTAGCAACCTGTCGTATAAATTTCCTATTCCACCTCCAATAACCAGGCATAAACCTATTGCATAAACTTTTGCAATATGTACCTTGCTGAACAGGAAATACAGGCCAAAGGACAGGACCAGTAAAGGCATTAAAGAAAGAAAAACAAATCTGATCTCTGAAGAAAAGGAATCACCAAGGCTTAAAAATGCTCCGGAATTCTCCACCTTTGTCAGGGTCAGATGATTATAAACAAACCTGATATTCTCGTTATAGCTGAGCTCGTTCCGGACAATCGTTTTGGTGATCTGATCACAGCCAACTGTACAACTTAAAACAGCCAGCAGGATTAAATTTCTGACCCATATCTTTTTCTTCATGATCATTTAAGCGTCTTTTTTTGCCGTACTTGCCGGGTTATAATTTTGTTTAGGCAAAGGTACGAAATCTGTTTCGCCTGGCACCCGTTCAAAGCTCTGATCCAGCCATTTCTGTTTGGCCTCTTCAATTTTTTCCCTACTGCTGGCCACAAAATTCCAGTAAATGAAACGTTCTTCTTTAAATGGCTCACCACCAAAAATATAAATGGTGGTATTTTCTGTCATTGTAAATTCACAGAGTTTAGCTTCCTTGGCCACTAATAATTGCTTAGGCGTAAATTCATGACCATCGCTGATCACACTGCCTTCCAGAATATACAAGCCGGATTCCCCAAAAAGCTCCTGGCCAATATTCAGCACCTTTCGGTCCGCACTTTTGATCTCGATAAAAAACTGAGGGCTATAAGTCGCTACTGGTGAACGCCGTCCGAAAACCTCTCCTGCAATAAGCCGGAAAGAAACACCATCCTTTTCCCAGTGCGGGATATCTTTTGCTTCCACATGCTGGAAAGAAGGCTGCATTTCTTCAAACTCTAAAGGCAGGGCCACCCAGATCTGTAAACCGTGTAAATGTTTATCGGTATGACGCAAATATTCAGGTGTCCTTTCCGAATGTACAATCCCTTTCCCGGCCGTCATCCAGTTTACTGCACCCGGATGAATCTCTATATCCGTACCCAGGCTGTCCCGGTGCCGTATACTCCCTTCAAAAAGATACGTTAGGGTAGACAAGCCAATGTGCGGGTGTGGAGGAACATCCATGTTTTCATGGTCACTCAATGCCGCAGGCCCCATATGATCAATAAAGATATAAGGTCCAACCATTCTTTTCTCGCGGAAAGGGAGTAATCTTCCCACTAAAAAATTTCCAATATCCGCTGGTCTTTCTTCTATAATAATACTGATGTTCGACATGTTTTACTGCTTCTGATGAATAACGAAAGATAGGGGTAAAAATTACTTTTAGCAAACGGTATTCAACCCGCATTGTTTTTTTATCTAAAATACTGACTAGCTTTACACAAGACAAAAACCAATTGTACATATGAATATTTCTTTAGCACATCAACACGCTGTTATCTGCGGAAGTACACAAGGTATCGGGCTGGCCAGTGCCATCGCCTTAGCCTCACTTGGTGCCACCTGCATCCTCATTGCAAGAAATGAAGAGGCGTTAAAATCTGCAGTAGAAAAACTCTCTGCAAAACATGGACAACAGCATAGCTATAGAGTTGCCGATTTTTCCAGACAGGGGGATGTCCAAAAAGCCATAGAAGATATTACTTCAAACCATTCGGTAACGGTACTGGTGAACAATACCGGTGGTCCCAAAGCGGGTCCGATTGCTGAGGCAGTTCCGGAAACATTTAGCAATGCTTTCCAGCAGCACCTGATCTGCAACCAGATTCTGGTTCAGGCTGTATTACCAGGAATGAAAACAGCCGGATACGGACGGATCATCAATATCGTATCTACCTCTGTCAGGACACCCCTGGCCAACCTGGGGGTGTCCAATACCATCCGTGCTGCAGTGGCTTCCTGGGCGAAATCATTATCTAATGAAGTGGGCCAGTACAATATTACGGTAAACAATGTTCTACCTGGTCTCACCAATACCGCACGCCTGCAAAGCCTGGTGCAGCAAACCGCCGCCAGTCAGCACAACAGTGCGGAAACTGTAGAAGAAAATATGCGGAGCAGCGTCCCGATGAAGAGATTTGGTGAGGCTGAAGAGATTGCCAATGTAGTGGCTTTCCTGGCCTCTCCAGCGGCATCTTATGTCAATGGCACCAGTATTCCAGTAGACGGAGGCAGGACACCAACTGTATAAAAAAAATATTTTAAGTAAATCCTATAGGATTAGTAGATTATTTATATCTTTGCAGCAGAAGATCGTTCATTACGCTTCCTAACTTATCCAGAAAGACTGAGGGACTGGCCCTGTGATGTCTTAGCAACCTCTACTCTCAACAGGTAAAAGGTGCTAATTCCAATTCGCAAAAGCGAATAAGATAAGATGCTGCAATTCAAGCAAATTTCTTATCTGCAAAAGCCAACCTTCAATTTCTGCACAAACGGGAGCTTAGAGAACATAACACCTAAACAACAGAAAATGAAACAACAAGTACGCCTGAAAAAAATGACGCTACGCCCTCACTCCTGTCCTTCTGCTATCCTGCAGCCCATGTGCGCTGCTTTCCACTTTACATGTTGCATGCACTAAAAAGAACACCAGCAGCTTATTAATTACCTTTTAATTTAACCCATATGCTAAAAATATACAAAATTTTTATAGGGATTCTTATGTCCTTTTTTTTCCTCCAGACAGCACAGGCGCAGTCTGTGCAATTGACCGGTACGGTAACCGACAGCAGTGACGGACAGGCCATTCCGGGGGTATCTGTCACCATCAAAGGCAAAAATACCAGTACCGTAACCGATGCCAGCGGAAAGTTCAGCATCCATGCAGACCTCAAAGATATACTTCGGATTGCTTACATTGGCTATACCACAAAAGATGTGGTGGTCACTCCCGGAACTACGCAGCTTCATATTGCACTGACTGCCTCTACCAACGAGCTCAACGAAGTTGTAGTGACGGCATTGGGCATTACCAAAGCCAAAAAATCACTAGGTTATGCTGTTCAGGAGCTCAAATCAAAGGACATCTCTACCGCCAAGGAAACCAACCTGGTTAATGCTCTTGCCGGAAAGATCGCTGGTGTTCAAACCACCAGCAGCCAGGGCGACATGGGTTCTTCCAGGATTGTGATCCGGGGGGAAACTTCTATTGCAAATGACAACCAGCCTTTATTTGTCATAGATGGTGTACCGGTCAACAATACCCAACAATCAGGGACCAATAGCTCCAGGGATTTTGCCAATCCGATTTCCGATATCAATTCCGAGGACATCGAATCAATCAGCGTACTGAAAGGCCCGAATGCGGCAGCTTTGTATGGTTCAAGAGCGGCAGCTGGTGTCATCCTGATTAAAACCAAAACAGGACGAGGACAGCAAGGTTTGGGCATTAATGTGAATTCCAACACTACTTTCTCCAACCTGCTTACTATTCCCAATTACCAGAACGCTTTTGGACAAGGTACGAACGGGAAGTTTAGCTATGTTGATGGCAAAGGCGGGGGCCTGAACGATGGGGTAGATGAAAGCTGGGGCCCGCCACTGGACGGAAGACTTATTCCTCAATTCAATTCCAATGGGGAACCTGTTCCTTTTGTTGCCCATCCCAACAATGTGAGAGATTTCTTCAGAACCGGTTACGCTTTAAACAATGGTATTTCTCTTGCAGGTTCAGGTGAAAAACAAGATGTTCGTTTTTCTTATAATAACCTGACGCAGAATGGCGTCATCCCCAATTCTTCTCAAAGCAAAAATTCTTTCCTGCTCAATACCACTTACCGGATTACTCCAAAACTGACTTTAAATGCTTCGGCAAATTATATTAAAAGCTATGCAGCTAACCTGCCTGCAACTGGTGGCAAACGTGCTACAGGCCCCATGCTTCAATTCACCTGGTTTGGCCGCCAGGTTGACGTGAGCCAGCTTAAAAATTACAAAGATGCGAATGGCAACGACTTCAACTGGAACAACAGCTATTACAGCAATCCTTATTTCATTGCTTATGAAAATACGGTTTCTCAAAAACGTGACCGCATTGTGGGATATGCAGAATTAAATTATAAGATCACCAGTGCCTTATCTGCCAATTTCAGAACGGGAAATGACTATTATAACGACCGCAGAAAGATCAAGGTGGCCTACGGAACAAACGGTACTCCTTTTGGTTCTTATGAAGAAGAAGCCTTCGCGGTCAATGAAAACAATACCGAAGGCCGTCTGGAATTCAATAAAAAACTGAACAATGATTTTTCGCTTAATCTACTTGCTGGTGCTAACGTTAGAACCGCAACCTCGGAGCAAAACGATCAAATGGCTACTAAGCTGGCTGTAAACGGGCTTTATACCTTAAGCAATTCCAGGGACCCATTGGTATCTTCCAATGTCTTTATTAAAGGAAGAACCTATAGCGTATTTGGTTCGGGACAGCTGGGTTTCCGTGATTATGCCTTTATCAATGTAACTGCGCGGAACGACTGGGATTCCAGTTTACCAAAACAGAATCTGTCTTACTTCTACCCTTCTGTAAACGGAAGTTTGGTTTTGACAGAAGCTTTTGACATCAAAAGCAATGTCTTAAGTTTTGCTAAAATCAGAAGCGGCTGGTCTAAAGTAGGTAAAGCCACAGATCCTTATCAGCTGGTCAATACCTATAGCTTCACCGCTCCTTTCAACGGAAACCCGCAACAGGCAGCCAATGCCATTCAGCTGAACCCGAATTTGCTTCCCGAGATCACCAAATCGACAGAAGCAGGTATAGAATTAGGTTTATTTGACAACCGTGTACGATTAGATGTAAGCGCCTATAACACCAACAGTGTAAACCAGATCCTAAAGGTAAAAGTGAGTTCTTCTACAGGTTATGCTCAGAAACTGATCAATGGCGGAAGCATCAATAACAAAGGGCTGGAAGTTCAATTGGGACTGACTCCTGTAAAACAGAAAGACTTCAGCTGGGACATCAATTTGAACTACGGTCTGAACCGGAGCAAAGTACTCATTCTGGATAGTGAAGGGCTGATCAGTAGCTATACCATTGGAACCAACAGGACCGTAGATGTATTGGCCGCAGTAGGCCAGCCATATGGTACATTGTTTGGAACCACCTATCAGCGCAACGCTGCCGGTCAAATTCTGGTTAGCGCATCAGGCACGCCCGTAATTGACCCCAACAAACATTACCTGGGTAAATTTACACCAAACTGGCTGGGCGGTATCACCAACAGCTTTACCTATAAAAACTTCAACCTGAATTTCCTGGTTGATGCCAGAATAGGTGGAAAAATCTATTCGAATACCAACCGTACTGGTACCTATACCGGCGTGCTCGCCAGCACACTTCCTGGCAGAAATACAGAAAACGGTGGTTTAACGTATTATTTTCCTGGCAATGCTACTTCTGCAGTAGCCGTAGGCCTGCCTGTTGGCGGTAAAGCCCCCGCAGGCGAAATCGTATACACAGACGGGATGATCTTTGACGGCGTACTGGCAGACGGCACTAAAAACAGCCGGATTATTCCTGCCCAGCAATACTATAAGGGCATTACCAACGTAGACGAGCAGTTTGTATATGATGCTTCCTATATCAAACTCCGTGAGGTGAAACTGAGTTACAGTATACCATCTTCCTGGACCAAAAAAATTGGTCTTCAGAATGCAACCGTTTCCCTGGTCGGCAGAAACTTATGGATCATTCACAAAAATGTACCGAACATCGATCCTGAAACAGCCTTCAATACCGGAAATGCTCAAGGACTGGAAGATCTGACTCTTCCTACTTCAAGGAGCTTTGGTTTTAACCTTAACCTTAAATTCTAACGATCATGAAATTCAAATCTATAACCATCGCATTTTCTGCAATCCTTGCACTTTCCCTTGGTTCCTGCAAAGAACAGTTGGCCAATATTAATAAAAACCCCAACGAAGCCGAGAACCCACAGCCGGATTACTTACTCACCGGCGCCATTAAAAACACCGCAGACACCTATTGGGGAACCACCAATAATATGAATTCCAGTTTGCTGTTCATCCAGCATTGGGCAAAGATCCAGTATACAGATCCTGATCGTTATATCTTTACCAACAATGACCTGCAGGAGCTCTGGAACAATGGCTATACCAAAGGGATTACCAATTTAAACAAAGTAATCAGCATTGCCGATGCACAAGGTAACACGAATTACCGCGGGGTAGCCAAAGTACTAAGATCCTGGATCTTTTCCCTTTTAACCGATGCCTATGGTGATATCCCTTACAGCCAGGCTATACAGATCAGCACTTATGTCAACCCAGCATATGACACGCAAAGAAATGTCTATCTAGGAATTCTGAATGATCTGAAATCTGCACAACTGGATTTAAATGTAAACGGCAAAGCCATTGGCGGCGATATCCTTTACAGTGGATCCATCATCAACTGGAAAAAGTTCGCCAATTCACTCCGCCTTCGTATCGCATTACGTATTGCTGACAGGGAGCCTGAAATTTCCAAAACTGTTCTTGCAGAGATTGCAGCAGAAGGCACAGGTTACATCAGTACGCAAGCTGAAACAGCTCGTCTGGTGTACTCTTCTTCCCCCAACCAAAACCCCATCAGCAATTTGTTTGATACCCGCGACGACTACCGGATCAGTAAAACCATTGTAGACAGACTGAGAAGCTTAAATGATCCACGTCTTCCTGTTTTCGCCAGCCCGACAAAAGATGCAACAGCGCTCACCTATGTTGGTGTAGCTAATGGTTTACTTACTGGTGATGCAGCCAACCTGGGACTTACCAAAACCTCTAAACCAGGCACCTATTTCCTGGCTCCGTCTGCGCCTGCGGTCATTATCAGTTATGCAGAGGTTTTGTTTGACCGTGCAGAAGCAGCAGCAAGAGGTTTTACTACAGAGGATGCTGCAGCATTGTACAAACAAGCCGTTACAGAATCTTTAAGACAATATTCTGTTGCTGAAGCAGCCATCTCTACTTATACCCAGTCGGCGGCCGTTCAATATGATGCTTCTGATTTCAGAAAGTCTATCGGGAACCAAAAGTGGATTGCTTTATTTGGTCAGGGACTGGAAGCATTTGCTGAATGGAGACGTTTGGATTATCCGGCTCTAAGCCCCGCAGTTGCGGGTACTCTGAACGGACAGCTTCCTGTCAGGTTCATTTATCCGGGTACAGAGCAATCACTGAACGGTGCAAATTATAAAGCTGCTGTAGCCCGTCAGGGTACAGATGTATTGACCACCAAACTTTGGTTTGACGTAAAATAACCGGCAGAAAGAAAATAAAAAATAAAGCGTCCCGATCATGATCAAAGATGAGATCATGATCGGGGCGCTTTATTTTTTGCTTTTTGTAAATTTATAATGGCTTTGCTTAAAACCACATTGTTGATAAAACCGATGAGCCCCATCCCTGGAATTATTGGAAGCTACTTCAATCAGCTCATAGTCTTTGTCCTTTAATTGTGCTTCCAGATATTCCATCATCTTCTTTCCAATCCCCTTCCCACGACTTTCTTCTTCTACTACAAATTCCACAATTTCATAGATTTCACCATCATGGTGCAGTAAATTTTGGTTATGACAACTCAGGAAACCAAGTGGTACACCTTCATTTTCTGCAAGGACCAACAGTATAGAGGGCGACATTACCTGTTCTCTGAAACGGGACTTAAAGGTTTCATAGTCCATTTTCTTTTGTTCCAGCTTGCAAATAAAACCATAAACAGCTTCTGAATCTTCAGGATCGGCTTGTCTGAAATTCAAGCTTTTGTATTCTTTGGAGCTCATTCTATAATTGATTAACGTTTTCTAAATATATAAAAATGGTATCAGTTTCTGATCATTACAGTTTAATCTAACAATACGCTAATCCCATTTGTTTGGAATGACTTTAATAGTTATTAACTCCGCCCGGGATATAAACCAAGACATAACCGTGTCTACACCCTACCCGGATCACCACCCTCCTCTGCAATTTGCTACGAAAAATTCTCGTACGCTGCGGAAAGACCTCAGAGATCTGCGGCTTTTTCAGCCGCCTGATATCGTTAGTCTTGAAGCAGCTGTACAGAATTTTTCGACACAATTCACCTCCTCTCAAACCAATTTGACTTTAAATTGTAGTATTAAAAATCAACAGTCTGAGTTTATATGGAAAAAATGATTCAAGCCCTTTTCAATAGTGAAGTTGAGGCATTTACTGGTTTACAAGCTTTACAGCAACTGGATTTAACAAAAGATATTTCACTTGGCGAAACTTATGTACTCAGCAAGGATGCCTCCGGCAAGACTGCTATCCGGTCTGCAAAGGATAAAACAGAAGGTACAGGTGTCATCGGTGGAGGCTTATTGGGCGGGTTAATTGGTCTGCTTGCCGGCCCGCTGGGTTTTATTGTTGGCGTGGCTGGTGGTATGCTGGCCGGATCCGCTGGAGAAACCTTAAAAGCGGAAGATGTTTCAGACTACCTGGATACTGTATCTTCACAAATTCCTAAAGGTAAATCTGTCCTGATAGCACATGTATGGGAAGACTGGGAAACCCCGGTAAATTCCGTCCTGTTACCCATAACTTCTGACTTGAAACGCTTTAATGTCAATGATGAAGTCTTTCTTCCCGCGCAAACAGAACTTCATAAAATCAATAAAGCTATCCAGGAAGCAGAAGCAAAAATCATCGATACAGAAGGCAGCGAAGAAGCCGATTGGAAAAATACACTTGCTGATCTTAAAAAACAGCGTGAGGTCCTGCAGAAAAAAATAAACCACAACGCGGAACAGCAGGAAAAACAATATCATCAATGGATTCATACCGCGGGAGAGACGGAACAAGAGCATAATGAAGAAAAAAAGACAAAATTACAAAAGCGTCTAACAGAACAAAAAACAAGACTCGAAGAAATTAAGAAAAACCGCTAAAGCTATCAAAACCCTGCAAACCCATAAAAAAGGAGGTATCGCAAATTGCGGCACCTCCTTTTTTATTCCTAGCGGCTTAAGCTCTAGAAAATTTTAAATCCGACAGAAAGATTAAATAAACCAGTTTTTTCATCCAGGCCCTTATTGATTTTGGTAAATCCATGCGTATAGCGGGCATCGATGGTAATGTTGCCAATATCCACACCTGCATTGATCACCCCGCCCATATTTACTCTCTTGTAACTAAAGTTCTGTGGTGCATCCGGCTTATTCAGGTTATAACTAAAATCAGGACCTGCTGAAAGTCGGAAATTCAGGTTTGCAGTATTGATCAGCTTATAACCGATCATCAGTGGCACATTCACTTGTCTGAATTTTGGTTCATATTCTTTAGAACCCAGGGTATACTTACTGCCGAAAGTAGAAAAATTAACCTCTGGCTGTACATAAAGGTCTTTTCCGGCGCGGGCAAATACACCAATATTAAAACCTGCTTTCCCGGCTTTATCGCTCAGATCCTTTAAGCCTGAAGGCAAGGTACCATAGTTCACGCCTGCTTTAATACCGAAATTAAAGTCGGAATTCTGCGCTTTTGCAGAGAAAAAACTCAAGCCTAATAATGCAACAATTAAAGATAATTTAGTGGTTTTCATTTTTGTGATTTTTTAATAAATGATCATTCTTTTTGGGTAAGACAACATGCTGCTGCTTTACCCCTATTCATTTTTTTAAAAAAATAAAAATGATCACTTCACACCAACGGAATGAAAAGCCCTGAGGTATTTTTGAATAAAGGCCGCTTTATCTTTACTTCGGTACTGCACGATATACCTCGGATGCTCCAGTGGAATGACCTCTTTAAAAAACTGATATTCCAGGTTCAGCTTCTGCAGAAATTCATAGTTTTTCTTACCGAGACAAAAACAAATGTCCCGCGCTGTTCCTAAAGAAATCTGCTGTTTAAGGTTCTCTATAATAGCGGGTCTCAATAACTTACTGAGTTCAGCACTGTCGTAGTAATTGTAATTTTTCCCTTTATAAGTCAGCGCAAGCGGAAACATCGAATTGATGTAAAACTGACTATAAAAAGCAGCCGGGCCTCCAAAAGCATCAATCATTTCATAAACAAATACTGAAGATGGCTCATGCGTCATCATCCCATTATATTCCAGTCCACATTGCTCTATATAACGTTTTGGGTCTGTAAAAGGCACCCCGGTAACTGCACCTCCAAACCTTCCGGGATTAATTCCGATGATGAGGTATCTGGATGCGGTATCCGCATAGAATTTTTCATAAAACCGGGCAGCGAGTTCATAGGTAGCTGATCCGTCCTTATACGGATTGAGAACCTCTATGCCCTCAGGAAGTCCGGTAAAAACACCGAGTTGTCTGTAAAAAGCAAGGACTTTTTCTGCAAATGTCGCTTTCATGAGATATGGGCTATAGATTAGACATTTAACTCATAGAAGGAAAAGAGATTCCTTTAATTTTCCGGAACAATTCTACAGCATAGATATCGGTCATACCAGAAACAAAATCAAGTACACATTGAATCTTGGTATAGGCATCGGTTTGCTGGGTAAGAAATTGT
Source organism: Pedobacter sp. (assembly GCF_035566355.1). Taxonomy (GTDB): domain Bacteria; phylum Bacteroidota; class Bacteroidia; order Sphingobacteriales; family Sphingobacteriaceae; genus Pedobacter. The sequence continues at coordinate 2,640 of NZ_DATMRL010000103.1, read as the reverse complement.
TTTGGGATCAGTTCTACCAGTTTTTTATGGTATTTGGATTCATTCTGGAGGTAAGCAGGAATGAATTCTTCCAGTAATCCGCCCATAACCTGGTAACCAGCCACTTCAATTTGCACCACGGAATGGTAGTTATAGATTTTCTTAATCGAAATCCGCTCAATTTCTTTCATCACTGATAAATATGGCTCTTCGATCGCATCCATCAGACTTTGATTGAAATGACCACCAAGAATACTTTCCTGTTCCTGGTAAAATACATTGGAACATTGCCAGATCAGGGTACTAATGGATTTTGCGCGCATTAAAGTAATCTTTGCATCATCGTCTTCCATTTCAGCCAAACGGTCAGGCAGCCGGGCATCGTTACACAAAGGCAGTAACAATTTTTCCACTTCAGCATAAGACAGAATCTTTAAGCGATGCGCATCTTCCAGATCAATAATATTGTAGCAGATGTCATCCGCCGCCTCTACCAGGTAAACCAGCGGATGTCTTTTATAGATCAAAGGTTCCTCCTGTACCTTGATCAGATCCATTTCTAGCGCGATCTTTTCAAAGCCGCTCTGTTCAGATTGAAAAAAGCCATATTTCTTGGTGAAGATATTTTTCTTATTGTGACCAGCAATCGATGCACAAGGGTATTTTGCAATAGAAGCCAAAGTGGCATAAGTTAAGGCAAAGCCTCCGGTACCTTTACCAGCAAATGGATGGGTGAGAATTCTTAAGGCATTGGCATTTCCTTCAAAATTAATCAAATCTTTCCATTGACTTTCGGTGACCTGTGACTGGTAAATCTTTCCGTCACCTGTTGTAAAATAATGAGAAATGGCGGATTCTCCTGAATGCCCGAAAGCCGGATTCCCCAGGTCATGGGCAAGACAGGCTGAAGCAATAATATTTCCGGCCTCAATGAGCAGCGGGCAGGTATCATCAATATCCGGGTATATATCTTTCATCTTATTGTAAAAGATACTCCCCAGGGAACGGCCTACACTGGCAACTTCCAGACTATGGGTTAAACGATTGTGTACAAAAACACTCCCCGGCAGAGGAAAAACCTGGGTCTTATTCTGTAATCTTCTGAAAGGAGAAGAGAAGATAATCCTGTCGTAATCACGTTGAAATTCTGACCTGGCTTCTTTTTGGTTGCCTTTAAACCTGTCCTCATTTCCCCATCGCTTGGCGGATAATAGCTTCTCCCATTTCATCATAGTTGCATTCCTTAAATTGAGGGCAAAGTTCTATTTAATTGCCAGAATTTCAAATTTTATAGCAGGCATTTACAAAAGCTGAAAAACAATCCGGTTTAGCAACTGTTGTAATGATCAAAATAAACAAGACACTATGGGAACTTTTAACGAAAGTGATTTAAAAATTATCTGCCTTCGTAGATCACCCCGGATCCCGGGGTTTCACTTAATTCAAGTTTAACCAGTTCAGGGAGGCGGCTATAAATCTGGTTCCATATCCAGATCACCACATTTTCTGTAGTCGGATTTTCCAGACCTTCAATTTCGTTTAAAACCTGATGATCAAGACGGGCTATGACCGGATTGATGGTGTTTTTTAAATCCTCAAAGTCCATAAACCAACAGGTTACCGGATCGATTTCGCCAGACACAAAGACCTTAAGCGAATAAGTATGACCATGCATATTACCACATTTATGTCCTGTGGGGACTTCGGGAAGGTAATGGGCAGAATCAAATGTAAAACTCTTATAGATAATCATTTTTGTTAATCGTGTGCCGCAAATTGTAGAATCTTGGTTTATAAAAAAATGATCTGCGTCACTAATAGGTTTAATAGTAAAAAAACCTTATGTTAATAGCAGTTTTTTAACATCGTCCATACCATATATCCATCCAAATATGATAAACAAAGAACAGATCTTCGGGTATCAGCCCAATGAAAAGTACAATAAAACCATCGCTTATTTCTCTATGGAATTTGCCATAGATCAATCTTTAAAAATATACAGCGGAGGGCTTGGTTTTCTGGCAGGCTCACACATGCGGAGTGCTTTCGAATTAAAACATCCTACTATCGGCATCGGAATGCTTTGGAAATATGGGTATTATGACCAGTTTCGGGATACCGATGCGGATATGAAACCTTTTTATATAGAAAAGAATTCTTCCTTTTTGCAGGATACGGGAATTACTTTTACTATTCCTGTACATGATGCACCGGTCCACATCAAGGCCTATCTTTTAAAGCCGGAAACTTTTGGTTCTGCTCCGGTATTCCTGCTGAGTACGGACGTAGAAGAAAATGATGAGGTGTCCAGATCGATTACACACCGTCTTTACGATTCTAATGAGTCGACCCGAATTGCACAATCTATGGTATTGGGGATAGGTGGTGCTATGCTGCTGGATATACTTCAATTCCCTGTAGATGTTTATCATATGAACGAGGGGCATTCCCTTCCTTTAAATTTTTACCTCTATTCTAAATACCAGAGCCTGGATGAAGTTAAGAAAAGAGTGGTGTTTACCACCCATACTCCTGAACTTGCCGGAAATGAGTCACACCGTTTTGATTTGCTAAAAGAAATGTCATTCTTTTACCATTTACAGGACCATGAAGTTAAATATATCCTGGGTATAGACGGAGATGACTTGAATTATACGCTGG
>NZ_DATMRL010000102.1:0-2258 GCF_035566355.1 Pedobacter sp. | reverse complement strand
TTCCAGCGGAATATAAAGGATGTTGTTCTTTGAAATTGTTTGTGAAATGAAGGTTAGTGTTAATTTATGATATTGTTTATTTTCTTTTTAAGTTAAATATTGTCATAATTATTAATGCTAAATATTTTAGTAATTTTGTTTTTAAACTATAATTAAAAATGAAGAAAATAGAAACTACTATGGAAAGTATGCCTATAGAAAATCTTTATGGCAATGTTAAACAAGTTATTGAATCTGCCAGAGAAACGGCTTACCGTGCTGTCAATTTTGCTATGGTGCAGAGTTATTGGCAAATTGGAAAATTGATTGTTGAGGAGGAGCAGAATGGAAAAGAACGGGCTGGTTATGGTGATGCGCTACTTAAGCATTTGGCAAAAAAACTCGGGATGGATTATGGAAAGGGGTATACGGTAAGTAATCTCCAGTATATGCGTCAGTTTTATATTACATTTCAAATATACCACGCATTGCGTGGTGAATTGAGTTGGACGCATTACAGGTCATTGTTAAAGGTTGAACGTGAGGATGCGAGGATGTTTTACATGAATGAGGCGGTGAATTGTAACTGGAATACAAGGACCCTGGAACGGCAGATCAACAGTTCTTATTTTGAAAGATTAGTGATGACTCCTGAGCAAAGCAGGCCTTTACTAAAAGAAGAAGCTGAAACTCAGAAAGTGGAATTAGAGGCTAAAGATTTTATCAAGGATCCGTATGTATTGGAGTTTTTGGATTTAAAGGCAAACCCTGGTTTTTATGAAAGGGAATTAGAACAATCCATTATTGATAAATTGCAAGAGTTCTTGCTTGAATTGGGTAAGGGGTTTTGCTTTGTTGCTCGTCAATATAGAATTAGTTTGGAGGATGAGCATTTCTATGCAGATTTGGTCTTTTATAATTATATCCTTAAATGTTTTTTGATAGTAGATTTGAAACGAGGTAAGCTAACTCATCAGGATATTGGACAGATGGATACTTATGTTCGGTATTTTGAAGATCAGGTTAGGCAGGAAAATGATAATCCGACTATTGGCCTGATTCTTTGCGCTGAAAAAAACAAGGCTTTGGCTAAGTATAGTTTACTGAATGATAATAAGCATGTTTTTGCGTCCAGGTATAAGACTTATTTGCCTTCAGAGGAAGAGTTGCAGCGGGAAATAACCAGAGAGATTAGTCAGGCGGAGCTTGAAGCTGGGTTAAAGAAATGATAGCGCAATTGCTAGGTAAGGTTCGATACGTCATGTCGACAATAGGAGAGATCTATTTGCAAAGTGATTACAGGTCTCTCTTAGCTGCGCTTCCATCGAGATGACGGGATGGTGATAGAGAGTGGGAAGTATTTGGTAGTTTCTTTTTATACGCTTTCTTTCACAAATAATATTTACCGTTTTAATTGATGCCACCCTGCGATGTGTTTCGTGGGGTGATGCTTCGTGTATCTATAAATCATCATTATTGTCAATCACCTTAATTTAACATCTCCACTATGACTAAATATCTTCAAAAAACCGGTGCTGAACTTTTCTTTGCTTTGCTGGAGGAAATAGGGAATACGCGTAAGCCGATCGAGCCTTTGTTCTCGGAACGGTTGACGCATGCGCATTATACCTTAACCTCGGACATCTTTGATATTATCGCTAATAACAATCAAAAGCAAACGGCTAAACTGTTGATTGGGGTTAGAAAGTTGCTGATTAAACTTCGGCAGATCAAGGGTGTGGATTTGCTCGTTCGTTTTGATCCTGAACTGACGGATATTGGTGGTGCTGCGGGGAAGGGGGAGCCTGATGTTTTTCGGTTGAAATTGGTTCATCTGGTGTTGGCTGAACTGGATAGGGTGATTGATTTTATTATTGAATATAAACCGATACCGCGGGTGCCGAAGAAGATTTGATTAAATGTTATAGTGATGTTGCAGGAAACGAATATTTATACAAGTGGCTTTAGCCTGGCAGACTCTGGTTATTGCCCTCCTGACTTTAAGCGATTAAAGGTTTTGCAGTCTTTGATTGAGCTGGATTTTAGGTATAACCGGGATATTTCTGTTTACGCGGTTAAAATGAACACCAGTATTCATGCTTTGAACAGATTTGCTAAGTCTTATTTGGGGAGGTCTGTGTATGAGTTGCTGCAGGACAGGATTTACCGGGAGGCTTTGTATTTGTTGCAGTATACGAAGCATTCTGTTAAGGAGATTTCGGAGCTGTTGGGGTTTAGCGATTTGCCGTACTTCAGCAGGTGGTTTAAACAGAGAAATG
>NZ_DATMRL010000101.1:0-3444 GCF_035566355.1 Pedobacter sp. | reverse complement strand
GCAAAATTGAATGGGCAGAACACTAATTGGTGTAACCCTGCAAAATTTATAACGTATTAATAGGCCTTAAGGCCTGGAGGAAAACAAAATGGCGTATTCAGAAAAAGTAATGGAACATTATACCAACCCGCGCAATGTTGGTACTTTAAATAAAGATAGCAAATCAGTTGGTACAGGCCTTGTTGGCGCACCTGAATGTGGAGACGTTATGCGTCTGCAGATAGAGGTTGACGAAAACAATGTGATCACTGATGCTAAATTCAAGACATTTGGTTGCGGTTCTGCAATCGCATCTTCTTCTTTGGCTACAGAATGGCTGAAAGGAAAAACAGTAGACGAGGCTTTAACTATCGACAATATGGATATTGTTGAAGAGCTTGCTTTACCTCCCGTAAAAATCCACTGCTCAGTTTTAGCCGAAGATGCCATCAAATCTGCAATCAATGATTACAGAGTAAAAAATGGCATGGAGCCAATTGAACTGGCCAAATCCCATCACTAAGTTTTAATACAATGATCACAATCACTGATAAAGCAAAAAGCAAAATAGATCACCTGATGCAGGATTCTCATCTTGGATCTGATTATTTCCTGCGTGTTTCTGTAAAAGGAGGCGGATGCTCTGGTTTATCATATAATTTAGATTTTGATAACGAAGAGAAAACCGGTGATCAATTCTTTGAAGACAGAGGAATCAGGATCGCGCTGGATATGAAGTCATTCCTTTACCTTGCAGGTACTGAGCTTGATTTTACTGACGGACTGAACGGGAAAGGATTTAACTTCAATAACCCTAATGCAAGCCGTTCTTGCGGCTGCGGAGAGAGTTTCTCGGTTTAAGATACAATACTTATATTTGTGAAGGGCACCTAGGTGCCCTTTTTGCATTTTTAAATGTAAAAGTTTATCATTGCCGAATCAAGCTAAACAGCACATTATATGGTATCATTCAATGAGTTTTCTACTATCCCGAGTTTATTAAGAAACGTAGTAGAGAATATCCACAAGCCCTCGGAAACTTTTCTGATTCATAAAAAGAATACAGAATGGGAAGAAATATCTTACCAAAAGACCCTGGATTGTGCAGATGCCGTATCGGCTTTTTTTCTTTCGAAAGAAATCAAAAAGGGCGACCGGATGGGACTAATGATCGAAAATGGGCCGGAATACATGTATTACGACCAGGGCATCCAGCAAATCGGAGCAGTGAATGTTTCCATATATCCTACCCTCTCGGAACAGGAAGTAGAATATATTGTTAACGATTCAGGCATTAAAGCCATATTGATAGGCAATCCCTTTCTATTTAAAAAGATCCTAAAAATTTCAGAGAACTGCAGACAGCTCAAATACATTATTCCCTCCTTTCCTGAATACACCAAGATCAATATACCCCAAGGCTTAAAAGCGGAAGTCATTAGTTTTGACCAAATACTGCAGGTCCAAGAAGCCATCACCCCTGAACAAAAAATACAAATTACAACCATACGTCTTTCTTTAAGACCTTCTGATCTTTCCTCATTAATTTATACATCAGGAACCACGGGCACTCCAAAAGGCGTTATGTTGTCGCACGGAAACTTTGTCGAAAACGTCAAAGTTTGCCTCCAGCAAATCCCCGTAATTGATGAAACTGAAACTTTTCTCTCTTTCCTGCCCCTGTCTCACGTATTTGAAAGAACAGCCACCTACCATGTATGCTGTGCACAAGGTTGTAAAATTGCCTATGCTCAGAGCCTTGAACTACTGGCAAAAAACATGGCTGAAATCAGACCGACAGTGATGAGCTGCGTACCCAGGTTACTGGAGCGGATACATGACAAAGCCATCAAAAGCGGAACAGCAGAGGGAGGCCTCAAAGCAAAGATTTTTCTCTGGGCACTGGAAATCGGACAAAACTACCGCAGAAAAAAAGAATCAGGTAAGAATCCAGGTTTAATTCTCTCTGCAGAAAAAGCCATTGCCGAAAAACTGGTATTCAGTAAGATCAAAGAGAAAACAGGTGGCCGCTTAAAGTTTATGATTTCCGGAGGTGCTGCCCTCCCCAAAAATGTTGGTGAATTCTTCGGAAACCTGGGCATCAAAATCCTGGAAGGTTTTGGACTGACCGAAACTTCACCTGTTATGGCGGTCACAGAATACGACAGGCAAATTTATGGTACTGTAGGACGGATTATCCCAGGCATCGAAGTGGGCATACAGAATGTGGAAACCAAGGAAATGATCACCATTCAAACACACGAATCTTTTAAGGAGAATTTTGAATGCGAAGAGGGAGAAATTATTGTCAGAGGCCACTGTGTAATGCAGGGCTACTTCAATAAGCCAGCTGAAACTGCCGAAGCCATTGACAAAGATGATTGGTTCCATACCGGTGACGTTGGTCGTTTCTATAAAGGGAACCTTCAGATTACAGACCGGATTAAAAACATGATTGTAAATGCTTATGGTAAAAATGTTTATCCTACGCCGGTTGAAAACATTTACTTAAAAAGCCTGAAAATTGAACAACTCTTCTTAATCGGAGATAAACGGGAATACCTTACCGCTATTGTAATCCCTAACCGGGAGAATCTTCAAGAGGCATTCAAATTACCTGATTCTTTCTTTTTAAAACCGGAAGTCTTTATCGAAGAAAAAGAGATCATAGACTGGATCGGTCTGGACATTCGCAAATACGCTGCTGAACTTGCAAAATTTGAGCGCATCAAGAATTTTAAGGTTAAAAGGAATCCCTTCAGTATGGAGGAAGGTGAAATTACACCGACCATGAAACCGAAAAGAAAGGTGATTGAGAAAAAGTATGCAGACATCATCAATGAAATGTATACTGAAGCCGTCGATTCAGAATAACAATTCTCAGCCTTTATTTTATGTTTCTATTCCGAATGGAATTGGAAACATAATTCTTACTTTTGCATCTTTATAGAATTAATATACCAACAAGCTATACGGCAATGTGCCGGATATAAGACATATATGAGTACAGGACTATCAGAACAAGAATTGTTGCGTCGCAATTCGCTATCGCAATTACGCGAATTAGGAATTAATCCCTACCCTGCAGAAGCATTTGAAATCAATGCCAGTGCAGCAGATATTTTAGCCAACTACGAAAAGGATAAAACCGCATACAAGACCGTGAGCATTGCAGGCCGTATCATGGGTCGTAATATCATGGGAGCGGCATCTTTTGCAGAACTGCAAGACTCCACCGGCCGTATTCAGGTATATCTGAAAAGAGATGAACTTTGCCCGGGTGAAGATAAAACCCTTTACAATACTGTTTTCAAGAAACTGTTGGATATTGGTGATTTCATTGGCGTTAAAGGTTATGTTTTCACCACACAAACCGGAGAAATATCTGTACATGTTACCCAGTTCACTGTATTATCCAAGTCTTTACGCCCACTCCCTATTGTAAAACGTGACGATGATGGAAAT
>NZ_DATMRL010000100.1:0-8921 GCF_035566355.1 Pedobacter sp. | reverse complement strand
AAAATTCTTAAGAAACAGGAATCTGATTGGCGTCTAACCCTGCTTCAATTATCATTTAATCAATTGTAAATTTATGCAAAATCTTGCACAATTCAAACGTGCGCTCTTTCTGCTGTCATTTTTTGTAAGCCCCGTTGCTTTAGGTGTTGCACTTTCGGCCATTTCTATAAATGTTCAGGCTCAAAATGTGCCAGCCCCCTTAATTAATGCAAATATCAGCGGTACTGTTATTGACAACCAAACTAAGGAATCCCTGCCAAGGGCTGTAGTTCAGCTAGAGGGGGTAACCCACAGTGTACTCACCGACGACAACGGCCATTTCAAGTTCGTTACCGGGCAAAAATTACCGGCAGTAGTTATTGTAAGTTATGTGGGGTATAAAACACAAAGAGTAACCATTACCAATTCACCTGTAGAAATCAGGTTAGAACCAGATGCACATCAAATGAACGATGTGGTGATTACAGGATACACTTCTCAAAGTAAACAGGTTTTTACAGGTTCTGTTTCGCAAATTAAGTCTTCGGCTTTAGAAAACAGGCCGGCCCAAAGCTTTGACCAGTTAATAGGCGGGCAGGCAGCGGGTGTAAACATCGTACAGCCATCGGGAGCCCTGAACAGTACACCTGTATTGAGATTCGGGGTATTAACTCCATTACTTCATCCATTTATCCGTTGATCATTGTAGATGGTGTAACCACTTTTACAGGATCGGGAGGAGATGCCATTGGCAATAATCCGCTTTCAGACATTAACCCAAATGATATAGAGACCGTTGAAATTCTTAAGGATGCTTCTGCAACGGCTATATATGGATCCAGAGCAGCCAATGGTGTATTGATCATTACCACAAAAAAAGGGAAGAGGGGAGCTGTTAAGGTCGATTACGGAATATGGTTCAGCTTGAGTGAGGCCTATAATTTACCCAAATTACTGGATGCTTCACAATACGTTTCAATTAAGAACGAGGCACGTGTTAATGCTGGCCTATCGCCTGGTTTTGTGCTAGGCACCAATCCCGATGGTTCCACTACACAAACCAACTGGTATGATATTGCTTATCAAAATGCTATTTCCCAAAACCACAATTTGAGTATTTCAGGTGCCACAGAGCGAACCAATTATTTCCTGGGCCTAAATTATACCAATCAAAATGGAATTTTAAGAACCAGTAATTTCAAGAGAAAGGGAATCAGATTAAATTTAGAACACCAGGTAAACAGTTTAATTACGATTGGAACCAATGCTGCCTACAATAATTCACTGAATTCAGGGCCAAATAGTGGTGCAACCGGGCCAAACTCTATTACCTCATCTTCAGGAAACAGCGCGAACAGTCAGTATATCGGCCTTCAGCCACTGGGTAGGCTAACTTATATCCTGCCCCCCAATGTAAACGTATACAATACAGACGGATCTTACAATATCAACAGCAGTAATGGAAATATAGGGTACGGCCCGAATAGTAGCGCATTGGGTGTTTTTAATGCTTATAATCTCCAAACAATACTGGACCTGGATAAAAACACCTCTGAAAACAACACTTTTATAGGAAGTGTATATGCTGAAGTGTCCTTACTTAAAAATCTAAAATTTAAGACCTTATATGGTCTGAACAATCTAATCGTTGAGAACAACACCTTCAGAAATCCATTTAGCGGCGATGGTTTTGCGACCAATGGCTCAGCAGCCAATTCCGTAACGAAGTATAAGCGCTCCAACTGGACTAATACTTTAATCTATACAGCATCTGTTGCTGAAGATCATAATTTTAAGGTTTTACTGGGGCATGAATTGATCACTACAAAAATTGACGGATGGGGTGCTACCCGAACAGGGCTGTCAGATCCATTTTTTACCAGTTACCAGGGGGGCTGGACCACCATTACTCCTTCGTCCAATATCCAGACTGAAAACGCCATTTTATCTTATTTCAGTAATTTCAACTACGATTACAAAAAGAGATACCTTTTGAGTTTCAATTACAGGAGGGATGGTCTCTCTGCGCTTGCCGCCAATAATAAATGGGGTAATTTTGGAGGGGGCTCTGTTGGATGGAATGTATCAGAGGAGGATTTCTTCAAAAAGTCCAGCTTATCCAAGTCTTTAAATGCCCTTAAACTCAGGTTCAGCTACGGTGTTGTAGGAAACAGCAGTCTTGACGATTATGCCTCTCTGATCAAATATGGTTCCGGAACTTATGCGGGTACCCCTACATTAAATTTCACCCAGGCAGGCAATTCCAATCTCAAATGGGAATCGAGCAAGAAACTGGATTATGGTTTGGAGTTCTCTCTATTTGACAGCAGGATCAACGTAGTGGCAGATTATTATAAAAACACCATTGATGGCCTGATATTGGGGGCACCACAGGCGGCTTCACAAGGCATCCCGGGTAACTCGATCATTGCAAATGTGGGCTCCTTATACAATAAGGGTTTTGAATTTGCAGTAAACGCACACATCATCAGTCAAAATGATTTCAAATGGAATGTTGATTTCAATATTTCAACCTTGCAGAACAAGGTTACTTCATTAGGAGACGGGGGAGATATTTATCCGACAGCCTTAAGTACCTTCGGCATTCAAAATGTAACCCGGGTAGGTTATTCTGTGGGTTCAATTTTTGCCGTTCCGGTGGCAGGTGTCAATCCAGCTAATGGAAACAGAATTTACATCAACAAAAACAATGAACAAGTTCAATATGATGCTGTAGCTAAAAACTTTTATTACCTGGATGGCAGCATTGCCCCAAGAATTGATAATTATACGGATGGACGCATTCAAGGACCTTCTCTGCCTACTTACTATGGAGGTTTAAATAATAACTTCTCCTACAAGGGATTCGATTTAACTGTAGGATTTACATTTTCAGGCGGGAATAAGCTTTACAATGGTACGCGATCAACCATCTCAGACCAACGGTATTTCAATAATGGCACCTTTATTCTGGACAGATGGACCACACCCGGTCAAATTACAGATGTCCCTAAATTGGTTTGGGGCGATAGTTTTACCGGTGGATTTTCTTCCTCAAACGCTGCTTACGTAGAAAAAGGCGATTACCTGAAGCTTAAAAATGTCAGTCTGGGTTATCGTGTGGACTTGCCAAAAGATGGTATTGGAAGATATATTTCTTCTGCCAGAATCTATGCGCAGGCGTCAAATTTGTTCACCATCACCAGCTATACCGGATCTGATCCGGAGATATCCATTAACGGAAATTCTATAAACTCTGGAAAAGATCAAAATGTACCTGCCAATGCCAGAACATATACACTGGGCCTTAACCTCTCGTTCTAGCAGCCTTTGTTACACTCTAATTTAATGATCATGAAATTTACATATAAAAACACCCGCTTTTACTTAAAAGGACTTCTATTGGCCACTATAGTTTTTTTGGGTTCCTGCCAAAAAGACGCACTAAATCTTACCCCCTTAACCAGTATAGCAGGCGATGAAGCCTACAGCACGCCTGCAAAAATAGGTTCACAGGTCAACGCATTGTACGGGCAGTTGAGCGATGCCGGGTACTTTGGTGGGCGTTACCTCGTGTTTAACGAACAGCGTGGAAATGAATTTAGCCAAAATGATGGCAATAATTCTACAGGGGCCAATGTATGGAACCAAACCATCTCCGCTTCCGGCGATTTTGTAAATGCTGTATGGACAGCAGGGTACAGGGTGATCAATTCGGCCAATATTTTAATCGATAAATTGTCTACTTCCACTGTACTTGACGTGAATACCAGGAAAAGTTATTTGGCTGAAGCCAAGTTTGTAAGGGCATTTGCCTATTTCAGTCTGGTTCAAACTTATGCAAAACCCTACAATCAGAGTACAAAGAGCTTAGCCTTGCCGCTTCGGTTAAAAGGAGAGACCACTGGGGGGAACAATGATCTGGTATTCAGTAGCACCGCCGACATCTATGCTCAAATCCTAAAAGATCTTGATGAAGCGGAAGCAGATCTGCCTGCCTCTAATTCAACAGCTTTATTGAATACCGGCCGGGCACACAAAGCAACTGCAATCGCTTTAAAGACGCGGGTCTATTTAGTGAAAGCCGATTACGATAAAGTGGTGACTGAAGCCTCTAAATTGGTGCCTGCGACTGCACCTTATCAATATACAGCTGGAACGGCAAGCCATAGCCTGGAGGCAGACTTGACTAAGTTGTACAATGGCTCTTACACTGGTCCTGAGGCCATTTTTAGCATTCCCTTTATTATTGCTTCTGAAGCGCCCGGGCAACAAAGCGCATTGGCTTATAATTATTTGTCGCCGGTGCTGTATTTAAATAACAATGGTGGAATCATTTCTAACCCGGTATTCTCTTCCACGTCTACAGATCTGCGTAAAAACTTAATTACCACCAATACCAGCGGACAGCAGCTGCTCAAAAAGTTTGCTAAGAACAGCGCGCCTTATCTGGATTATGTTCCCTTGATACGTTATGCTGAAGTGTTGCTGAATTATGCAGAAGCAGCAGCACAAAAGAATGATTTGAACACAGCCTTATCTCTTTTAAAAGCCGTAAGAAACAGGGCCAATCCAGGCTTTGTATTCAGCACCGGCGTGGGTACGAAGGAAGACTTAATCAATACCATTTTAACTGAAAGACGGATTGAGCTTCTGGGAGAAGGTTTCAGGACGCCAGATCTATTTAGAAAACTATTGCCTTTGCCTGCAAAAAGTGGCACGGCGGGAACCGCACCAGAGGTAGCCGTTTCGGCAAGCAACTATGTATGGCCAATTCCAAGCAATGAGCTAGCTTACAACAAACTGGCTCCAAGATAATTTATTTGTAACCAAAATTTATATACGGATGAAAAAGATTTCTAGTATTTGCATTATTGCCACAGGGCTGTTTCTACATGCTCAAAATGGACACGCACAAACCATTTATACCAACGGAAAAATTATAACTGTTGATGCCGCTAATACCATTGCAGAAGCTGTGCTGGTTAAGGATGGTAAAATTTTAGCGGTCGGTTCTGCTAAAGATATCAGCAAACTCAAAAATTCTACGACACAGATTGTCGATTTAAAAGGTAAGACCCTGGTACCTGGGTTTGTTGACGGACATAGCCATTTTATGGGTTTGTCCAGATCGAGTACCGTTAATCTGGGTTCACCGCCAATGGGTGATGTAAAAAACATTGCCGATTTGGTGAGCAGGATACAGGATTTCAAGAAGCAAAAAAACATTGCTCCGGGAGAGTGGATTGATGGTTTTGGGTATGATCAGGATCAGCTGGAAGAAAAAAGGCACCCAAATAAAGAAGATCTGGATGTTGCTTTCCCAGATAACCCCGTTACAATTACGAATATCAACGGGCATATGTCTGTGTCTAACTCTTATGCTTTAAAAGTTTCTGGAATAAATGAAAATACACCCAATCCTGCTGGTGGAGCTATCGAGAGAAAAAAGGGAAGCAACGAACCAACAGGCCTTTTACAGGAAGGCGCAACGCGTTTACTTAAAAGACCTGCAAGACCAGCTCCATCTCTGGATCAGCAACTCAAAGACTTAAAGGAGCAGCAATTGTTTTATGCCAGTCAAGGCATTACTACTGCGCAGGATGGTTACACCAGCCTGGAATCTTTAAAGCTATTACACCAGGCAGCAGAAAAAGGAGCTTTATTCATTGATATTGAGGCCTTACCTGGATATCCAACACTGGAAACAGTTTTAAAAAATAAAGAGTATGAGTTTGGTACGCTTAAAAATCACTTGAAACTGGCAGGAACCAAAATGATTGCCGATGGTTCGCCGCAGGGAAAAACCGCCTTTTTCACTAAATCTTACTTGGTTGAGGTACCAGGTTGCAACCATGATGAATGCACTGGTTTTCCTAACATCACACAAGATCAGTTTAATGCATTTGTAATACACGCTTTCCAGAACAACATACGTCCATTTGTGCATTGCAACGGTGACGCCACTATAGATATGTATTTAAAGGCTATAGAAAATGCCAATACGACTTTAAATACCAGCAGTAACAACCGCAGACCAGTGACCATACATTCCCAGTTTGTAAGAGCGGATCAATTGGACACCTATAAAAGACTTGGCATTATTGCTGCCATGTTTAGTAATCATGCTTATTTCTGGGGAGATGTGCATGTACGCAACCTTGGATTAGAAAGAGCGAGCTTTTTAAGCCCCTTAAAAACAGCTATAAAAAAAGGGGTTGTGGCCACTAACCATACTGATTACCCGGTTACACCTGTTAATCAGTTGTTTCTATTATGGACTTCAGTGGCCAGGGAATCCAGATCAGGACAGATTATAGGCCCTGCTGAGCGGTTGACACCTCTTGAAGGATTGAGGGCCATCACGATCAATGGCGCTTATGAATATCAGGAAGAAAATTCCAAGGGTTCTATAGAAAAGGGGAAACTGGCAGATTTTGTCGTTCTATCGGATGACATTACCACCATTGATCCATCGAAGATCAAAGATGTAACTGTTTTAGAAACGATAAAAGAAGGAAAAACAATCTATAAAAAACTTTAATGAAATCTTTAAAAAAATGGGAATCGGTTTCTGTTCGCACTACAGAGCGTACGGCAGAGATCGGATGGTTTGATGACATCATCGGTGGAGATACAGAATATTTAGGCGTGCTGGATCCCGGCCGCCGCAGTAGTTTTGAACACTGCAGGGACATTGCCCTGCACGCAGAATCCTTGGGTTTTAAAAATATCTTGTTCCCAACCTCTTATACAGTAGGACAGGAAGCCATCACTTTTGCAGCAGCGATTGCACCGTTTACCAGCAAAATTAAACTATTAGTAGCCATCCGGACTGGAGAGATTCATCCGCCAACTTTGGCCAGGGCAATTTCTAATCTGGATCATATCCTGGAAGGTCGTTTGGCCATCAACATCATTAATTCTGATTTGCCTGGCCTGCGGGAAAGTGCAGAATTGCGTTATGAGCGTTGCAACGAAACTATTGACGTTTTAAAGCAGGCCTGGACACAGGATCGGATCCAACTAAATGGAAAGCAATATAAGCTTGATCTGCCTTCTGATCCGGCTAAGCCTTACCAGCAAAATGGGGGCCCATTACTGTATTTTGGTGGTACTTCTGATGGATCAAGAGAGGTTTGCGCTCAACATTGCGATGTGTTTTTGACCTGGCCGGAACGGGAAGAAAGTTTATATGAAACCATTAAGGATATGAGTAACCGCGCAGCGGCACACGGGCGAAAGATAGATTTTGGTTTGCGTATTCACGTTATTGTGAGAGAAACTGAAAACGAAGCCAGGGCTTATGCTAAAAAATTAACTTCAAAACTGGATGAAAAGCGTGCACAGGAAATCAGGAGCCGGGGAGAGGATTCCCGCTCACTAGGTGTGCTAAGGCAAGATCAGCTCAGGGAAGAAGCGGATGAAGACGGATATATTGAGCAATTGCTTTGGACAGATATAGGAAAGGTGTTTTCTGGCTGTGGAGGCGGATTGGTTGGAAGTCCGGAGCAGATCATAGAGAAAATCAACCGATATATTGATATGGGCTTCCGTGCATTTATTTTTTCCGGGTTTCCCTTAAAAGAAGAGGCCGACTATTTCTCCAAATTGGTTTTACCGCATTTACCCAATGTATCGCTATCCCAGATCCAGGGCAGAATTCCTGAAGAGTCTCCGGTTACACCCTATACAACAGCAGATTTAAAATAGTTATGGCAGATAAAAGTACAGGACATCCTGGTCTTAAAAGAGAAATAGGATTATTAGATGCGATTTTCCTGGTGGTCGGCAGCATGATCGGCTCTGGTATTTTTATTGTCGGTGCCGATATCACCAGACATACCGGCTCTACCTTTTGGTTCATTGCCGTATGGATAATTGGTGGGATCATGACCTTAATTGCCGCTTTAAGTTATGGAGAACTAAGTGCCATGTACCCAAAGGCTGGTGGTCAATATACTTATTTAAAAGAAGCCTATAATCCATTGGTGGCCTTTGTATATGGATGGAGCCTGTTTGCGGTGATCCAGACTGGGACCATTGCGGCTGTGAGTGTTTCCTTTTCTAAATTTTTAGCCTATTTGGTTCCCAGCCTTAGTGAGGACATTGTGTTGGTAAAAACAGGTGGTTTGTCCATTTCCCATGCGCAGGGATTTGCCATCCTGCTCCTTGTTTTTATTACTTATATCAATACCAAGGGGGTTAAAGGTGGCAAAATTATACAAAGTGTTTTTACAGCAACCAAAATCCTCAGTATTGCCGGTCTTATTATTTTTGGTTTTATTCATTTAAAGCCAGAGATCTGGAGTGCTAACTGGGTCAATTGGGATTTAAGAAAACTAGGTGCCGAAGGCACTTTTACGGCCTATCATGGTGCCCCTGCAATTGCGGGGGCACTAGCGGCAGCCTTAGTAGGTGCCATTATGAGTTATGAAGCCTGGAACAACGTTACCTTTGTAGCAGGTGAAATCAGAGATCCGAAAAAGAATATCGGCAGAAGCCTTTTTATTGGAACAGTATTGGTTACATTGATTTATGTCCTGCTTAATCTAATGTTTACGGCTGTGCTTCCACTTTCTGAAATAGCTTCCGCAGAAAAAGACCGGGTTGGTTTGGTGGCATCGCAGGCTATTTTTGGACCCGAAGGAACACTGGTGATCGCCATATTGATTATGATTGCCACCTTTGGATGTAATAATGGCTTAATCCTGGCGGGTGCGCGGGTGTACTATTCGATGGCTAAAGATGGATTGTTCTTTACTCGAGCTTCCCGTTTAAATAAACATGCTGTTCCGGCATTTGCTTTGTGGATTCAATGTGCAATGGCTTCCGTATTGTGCCTGAGTGGTAAATACGGAGATTTACTGGACATGATCACTTTTATAGCGGTCTTGTTTTATGTGCTCACCATTGTTGGGATCTATATTTTACGCATTAAA
>NZ_DATMRL010000099.1:0-3512 GCF_035566355.1 Pedobacter sp. | reverse complement strand
GTCGTCTTTTCCTGTTCCTTGTCCGGCTTCTATGCGATTGACCTTACTGATATCGATGTTTTGAGCCTCCTTTTTGTCAACTTCAAAATAATAGCTTCCAGTCGTATACAGATCAAGTGCTTCGGCATAGCCAAAGTTTTTATAGGCTGGTGTAGCCCAGTCAAAATGTTGGGAGGGATCGTAATCTTTACTGGCCCAGTTCACGCCCACTTCATAGTAGGTCGGATACCAGGAGCCGGTATAATCACCAAACTGAATTTTTGGATATTTGCCTTTTAAAGCGGTCCTGGCAGTTAAAAAGAAATCATGGATCACTTTTGCACGCCATTCAATCCATTTTTTATAATGCACACCTGGTATCCTTTTTTTATTTGTATCATAAGAAAAGATATCCTCCGGAAAATGCTGGACTTTTAGCCCTGCATAGTTTTCAAACAGGCTTTTGGAGAGGGGTGAAAAATCTGACTCTATGCTGTCGTAACGAACCCGGTCAAGGATAATGCCGTCCAGTTCAGGATACATGGAAGCAAGTTCCATTAAGATGGACAATTCATATTGTTGTACTTCCGGATTGGCCGGATTGATCATGGCAGACCATTTACTTTTAATTTCCGAGATGGGGGTTAGGCCTGCAGAAGTATAATTGAGTGATTGCCAGTTTGATTTTTTTGGATCGCTGTATACAATTCCCCTTTTAAAGGCATTGTGTCCGCCGCTGAAAATATTAATCGTAGCATGTACGGTTAAACCCATTAAATGTCCCTCTTTCAGAAAAGTTCCCAGCAGGTCTACTTTGCCATTTTTCTTAAAGCCTTTCCATTCTTTCATCACCGGGGCGATCTTACTGGGATAAAGCACTTCTCCAGATATCGGTTTGACATCTATAATTACATCAGTAACACCCGCATCTTTTGATTTTTGCAGGTAATAACGGATCGAATCTTTACTGGCGAATCTTTCAAAATTAGCAGTAGCATCAAAATAAAGGAGGTTCTTTTGCTGGGCATTTGCCAGTCCTGAAAGACTGAGCAAGGCCAGGATCAATAGCCTGTTTAGTTGATTTTTTATGGCTTTCATGTTATGGTTTAATGGTGATATTCAGTTCTTTGATAACTTCCTTAAGTCCTTTGTTATTGACGTTATTAGCTACAAAAGTTATGGTGTAGGTTCCAGGGCTTTTGTAAGCATATTTGTAATTGTTCATTTTTTTTAGGTAATCTTTAATGCCCGTACCTACGTCCGGAGTAACCGCATTTGGAAAGAGCGCCCGGGTAATGGCCCAATCTTCTGAAGGCAGTAGTGTGCTGGCCGGAGTAAAAAACAAAAAGGGAGTTGTGCTCTGGATAGTCCATTTGTTTACTGGGTTTTCCACATCGACAGCCAGCCAACCGGCCGTGGTCACGCTTGCGATGCTGGCTAAACTGCCTGAAGGGGTTTTATTGCTGAGGTTAAATACCGGAATGCGCCAGGTCCGTGCACCCACTGCAGCAGAAATGCTGGCTTCATTGGTATATTTCCATGCAAAATAAATGGGCTTTCCGGAAACGGGAAGATCAGCAATGTCAATATCTCCGGAGGAGGTGACTGCACCAACAGCACCTGCTGCTGCGGTTGAAAGGGTAAATTTGCTGGTGATGTCCGTCCAGGTAGCAGCCTTAATTCCTTCAGGAGTGTACAGGTTACCAAAGTCAGTAGAATACATGAGGTGCAGGTTGTTGCTTTGTGCTCCGTAAAGGACCTGAGTGGAAATGTTCAGGTTCAGTTTGCTGTCTGTGGATTCTATACGGTCTTTATACCGGTATTCCTTTCCGGCTTCACCGGAGTAAAAGCTAATGTTGTCTGCATAACCGCTGATAGAGAAGAGAATGGAATCTCCAACTTTATATTCCTGTTGAGCTGTCTGCACGTCAAAAGTAGGATTTTCAGGAACCTGCTTTTTACAGGAGATCATACCAGGTAGAATGAACAGTGCAAATACATATTTTAATAGTTTCATCTTTTCTGTTTTAGAAATTAAAAAATAAGGATAGGTTTACCATCCTTTGTTTTGAAGAATCACTTTATTGAGACTGAGCTCCAGGGCTGGTATGGCAAACAAAGTATCTTTTTCTGAGACATTCTGTGCGGATTTGGCCGCATAGGTATAGCTTGCCGGAGCAGTGGTTGTGATCTCGTTGGCCAGGTTCTTCATCGTGGAGTAAAACTGTCCCCAGCGGATCAAATCAAAACGCCTTAATCCTTCATAACCCAGTTCCAATGATCTTTCTTTACGGATCGCAGCACGAAAATCCTCTTTAGTTGTCGTTTCTTCCTGGGTCAGATCAAAATTGCCGCTTGCAATTTTGGTCAGTACCGCTGTGGCTGCTGCTCCGCTGCCCGCCCCGCCACTAAATGTAATTGTTGGAGCACTTGTATAACCAGAACCCGGGTTGGTCAGATAAATGGCCGTTACTTTTCCTGCACCTAAGAAGGCAGTGGCAGCTGCACCAGTACCGCCGCCGCCGCTGAATGTGACAGTCGGAGCACTGGTATAGGTGGTTGTACCACCATTGGTAATGGTCACCGATTTAACCAGTTCGAGAGTGTTGAGTGTTTTTCCGTGTGCACGACGTTTCACTTCGTTCACGGCATCAATAGCTGTCTGCGTTGGCCCGTTCATTTCATTTTCGGCCTCTGCCAACATCAGAAGTACATCTGAATAGCGTAACAAAGGGAAATTAATCGAAGTGGTTCCGTTAAATTTAGGGAGGGCAGTTTCGTATTCCCTTCTCCATTTGGCGTCGCAACGGTTATAAATTTGGGTATTCGTGTAAGCAACTCTTCCGCCATTGGTGTCGTAGGAGTAAGGGCCGATATTCCAGTCCCTGCGCAGGTCATTGTCGTCAAAGGAATTGTAGTATTTTTCCGTTGTGTGTTTGGCTCCGTAGCTGTAACCGATATTGGCATTGGCAGCGATCCCATTGATAGACCCTACAGAACCTTCTTCATCTTGTGTGCCATTTTTCTTTCCGAATTCAACTTCCCAGATCACCTCTTTAGTGTCATATTTGTTCTGGCACATATTGATGAAAACCTGTTTGTAATCCGGGTTCAGGGAGTGCCCGGCAGTTTTTACTTTCTCAGCCCATTTTTTAACCTCTGCATAGCGGCTGACATCTCTTAACGGAGCGCCGGCCATTTTCAAGTTAACGCGTGCCAGGATGCCCCAGACTACAGATTGTGTGACACGGCTTCCATAAGTGTAGTTGGCAATGGGATACACCATGTCGGCTGCTTTTTCCATATCAGCTATAATTTGCTGATAAACTGCTTTGTAAGGCGTACTTGGGAAATTTACTTCAGATGCAGAAGCGGTAGCCGTTAATTTAAGAGGTACGTTTCCCCAGTTATTAGTCAGAATGAAATAATAATATGCCCTTAAAAACAAGGCTTCTCCTTCGGCTGCCCTCTTTTTGGTAGGGTCCATGCTGGCCTTGGAAATGTTTTCCAGCAGCATATTGGCTCTGTTGATC
>NZ_DATMRL010000098.1:0-5350 GCF_035566355.1 Pedobacter sp. | reverse complement strand
AAATTGCTCAGACGACAATATGAAGTAATCTTGTTCATAGTCAACAGGCAAATTTTCAATAGGAATTGTATTGTGGTATTCAAGATCGGATATCAACCAGTTCATCTCTTTTATATCATCAATTATAGGACTTAGTATGATATTTAAGTGAGTGTGAAACTCTATTTTATCGCTATCTCGTATGATCCAGTTCATTGTGTTTGTCTTGAATTATTTTAAAAATCTAAACGCAGGCTTATAAAAGACGTTTTTGCCATTATAACTCCTTATACTGTTAACAACAATAAGTACTCCATTCATCAAATAAAGAACAGGGACCATAAATAGCAATAATTCCACTCCACTGAAATTAAGCAAAGAAATATTTGGAAACGGGATTTCTATTTCGAATATCTTACTGAAGATAACAAATGCATACCCTAAAAATAATGTCAAGCACCATGAAATTTGAAAGTTCAACAGTCGCTTTCCTATCTCGTTTGTGTTTCTAATTTTGTCTTTCTTTAAAATCCAAATGGCAAGAGGAATGATTATCCCCAATAAAGGAAAGGCAATGAAACTCAATGCAGAAATGTTTAGACAAGCTAAAAACTTGTTGTCTTCTTGTTCCGTCCAGTCTATCAATTCATCAGGAGTAACTTGAAGCGCATTCGCTATCCGTTTCAGTGTATCGCCTCTCGGCTCAGTTTCACCACCTTCAATTCTTTGAACTGTTCTCAGGTTAATTTGAGCGGTTTCAGCTAACTGTTCCTGGCTAAATCCTTTACGGATACGTAGCTCTTTAATTTTCTGCGCTAATTCTTTGTTTTTCATTAGTATATTTTTTTTAGAGGTTATGAAGCTATCATGTGCTATCCGATTTTATTCATATCGGCTTGTATGCTGCACATCATGGTTTCATTTGTTTTACCTATAATGGTTTCAGAATACAACTATTTGCACCGTAAAGGTATGTCTAAACGCTGTTTTTTCTTTGCGACTTGTTTACGGCATATTTACGACATTCATGTCTGAGGGGGTTAAATAAGGATAAGTGATGATTGGACATCTTATAAATGTGGTTTAATGCAGTCCTTTAAATTGAGAAAATTTTTGCTTTAGCAGGTGACTTAGATCTCCATTACTTTTTTGATGATGGTTCTGTATCCTGGATATGAATGATCTCTGCTTCACCAATAAGGCGTGCTCCCTCATGTATCCACCATTTACGCCCTATATTCAGATATTTCTCAATTGGCTGTTGGATTAGGAATCTGACGAGTACAGATCTCGTTTCGCCCGGTTCAATTGTCGGTTGGTCATCAAAAACAATGTCACCAATAAAGGTTCGAAGAAAATCCCCGTCTTCATTGTATTCAAATACATGATTGGGTCTGTATCCGCTGATAAAGCCCGATTTCCGTCCCCCTTCTTCCGATGTTTTAAGTCTAACCTCTGCTCTTATAAGTATAAGATCTGATAACTTATGCTCATATTCTAAATCCCGAATGCTTGCTAAGGTATACTTATCGTAGGCCATTACATCAAATACTTTAGAATATCCCTGGTCAAGCCAACGTTTGTAAATAAGGTTGCCGTTCATATATAAATACAACTCGTTATCTTGTATCTTTTTTAAAATAGCCATAGTTTAATATTTACCCTGAACCCATCTCTGGTAACTCAATTCAAATTTAACCTCACCATTAGGATAATTGCCAACTATGGTCCAACCCTGAAGATGATAGAACCGCTCTGCACGTGTATTCGGTGCTGTACCCAATTCAACATTGTCTTTGGTTTGTTCAAAATACCAATCCATCATCAGTCTATGCAGTTCCTTTCCAATCCCTTTTTCCGCAAACTCCGGATCTACGAACAATGCCCAAACACTCTTTTCCCTTAGGTCAATAATGGAGAAACCCACCACTTTGCCCTCTATCTCACAAACCCAGCCCTTTCCTTTTTCGGAAATGTAGAAGATCACATCTTTATCAGGAACAAGATCCGGATTGCTCAGCGTATTCTCTTTCACCAAATGCCTCACCACTTGCATCTGTTTAACATCAGAAATTTCCGCAACTCTAAAAATCATATTTACGAACTTATAAACTTTAACAAATAGCTGTGAGCATTTCAGATTGATATTTTGCTATCAATATATTATGATGTATATGTATTTCTAAACTCGTCAAAACTCTTATAAAACTCCACCTGAGGATAACCCTTCACCTCCTTCGACCCCCTCCAGGTCAAATGCACCACCGCAAACTCCCTGCTGTCATCCTCTTTCCTGGTCACAAACAGCACATCATGACTTCTCTGATCAAAGCCCAAGGCCGACAACTCAAAACCCACTAAATCATGTTCGTTTGGCCAGAGGCTATAAAAACCAAAAAACGATCTGTAAACACCCACCTCTTTTTTTACCTCCTTTTCATAGGCCAGTTTTTCCTCAATGGAAACCGGTTCCCAAGGCTCCTCAAGAAAAGGCCTCGGTTCCTTCTCCAGAAAGAAATCCTCCAATACATGCCTGTCTACCCCCGCGATATCAATTCTTTTTGCCTCATCTAAAACCTCCTTTACATCATGAATAGTAAACCCGCCGGCAGCAAAAAGAAAATAACCATTTTCCAACTGAACACTCAGCTTCAATGCCTCCCATTGATCATAATCAGGCTTGCCTGCCGACCAAAATTTCCAAACCGCTTTTTGAACATACTTGTAGTAAGCATCTGTTGGTAAAAAATCACCATACAGCCCGCCCATACTTTCATCACCCACATGCAGTTCTGTAGATCCTATGCATCGTTCACATGAGAATATTTTGGCTTTCATCTGGAGTCTGGTTAATTATCCCTAAATATAATAGGTTTTGGAGAAATTGACTAGGCTATTGAAGAAGTTCATAAACCTGGTTTCCTTTAAAATAATTATCCCGATATTGTAATAGTAAACTAACGCATACACTCATGGCACTAAAACTTATACAAAGAGGAAGCAGCGGGCCAGCTGTAAAAGACTGGCAATTCTTTCTGTCCGGTCAAAACCTCTATTCCGATATTGCCGATGGAATATTCGGCCAGCATACTTATGATGGCACCGTCGCATTTCAAAAGCTAAGCGGCATTAAAGTAGATGGAATAGTAGGAAATAATACCTACGGAGCCGCCATGCTCAAAGGCTTCAATAAAGTCCAGGACGATCGCGATATAAAAGAAAGCGCCAACTGGCCGCCAAAACCAAATTTCCCTTCCGTAAACAGCAATTCCATCAGGCAACAAATGTTCGGAAAAATGGAGTACATTTCCCAACCCCAGCCAGATAATCCCGAACACATCAAAATCACCAATAACTGGGCACAGAATATCGTCACTGTAAGTATTCCACAACTAAAGGGCATACTCAAAAGACCAGAAGTTCAATTCCATAAAGCAGCAAAAGATCAGCTTATTGCCCTTTGGGCGAGGTGGGAGCGAGACGGAATGCTCGACGTGGTTAAATCATGGGAGGGATCCTACGAGCCACGCTTCGAAAGAAACAGCAGAACCGTGCTCAGCAACCATGCCTTTGGCACCGCCTTCGACATCAACGAAAAATGGAACAAATTCCATACACTCCCCGCACTGGTCGGCAATACAGGAAGTGTGCGAGAACTTGTTCCAGCCGCTAATGAACTCGGATTCTATTGGGGAGGTCACTTCAGCAGACCAGATGGCATGCATTTTGAAATTGCAAAATTGTTATAGTCACCAAAAAATCAACCATGAAAAACTTAATCATTTTTTTAGCTTTGATATGCCTTCACTTCAGCAGCTACAGTCAAAAGAAAAAAGCACGGCCCATTCCACTTCCGCCACTCAAAGAGAGTATCGTAGAATTTTCCAGGGATACACTTTCGCTGCGGCAGTATGCATTACCGATTTTATTCCAATGGAAAATGAATGCAGATACCACCCTTAAACCCAATACCGTTTTTAAAGAATTGATTAAGCTGACTTACGGGCAAACCGAAATTAATGGTGAATATAGCCTTGAGCCATTAACACTAAAAAAATCAAAGCCGGGCAAAGCTGTTCCGGAAATCAATATTCCTAAAAAGATCACCAGGGTTGGTTACTACGATGCGGAAATTTCAAATGGCGTTGTCATACTCAAGGGAGAGAGAACCCTGTCGTTAAAAATTTTCTACAACAAAAATATGCAAGTGAGCTATTTGAAGGATTTAGCTAGTGGAGCAATATATAAGCATATTCCGTCAGAAGAGCATCCAGTTACCGTTCGTGGTCATTAAGAATGGCTAATCTTGCAGATCGTTTTTATGAGCCATGATATAGTTAAATATCAAAGCATCCAGATCTTCCTTATAGGTTAACACCTGTACGTTTGTATCCATTTTATAAGTGTAAAGGCCCTTTTCTATGTCTTTCCATTTTGGAACAGCCTTGTCTGCAATTTCTAAAAGCAGTTTTAGTCTGGCTGGCCTGTTGGAAGGAATGATTCCTCCTGGCCATTGCTTTAAGGAAAATTTAAAGGCGGCAAGTGTTTCAGTTGCTCCAATTTCTGCAAGTAAGGCTGCGGTTTGAGGGTAAAAACCTCCATTATATTTAAAATAAAACGTTGCGAAACCACTATTTTGAATATCAGCACGATATAATGCCCTTGAATTTAAAAGAATCATCAGCTTTTTTTCCATAGCATTGAGCTGTTCAAGATTGTCGCCATTGATTACCTTATCGTCTAATTTTTCCTGAAGCGCCTGAAGCATCTCAACAGAATCTAACTTTAGAATTTCAGCATACGTTGTTTTACCATACCTTGAAGAGGTTCCGTATTGAATGCCTGCCCGGTAGAAAAAATCCTTTATCAAGCTGATTTTTTGGCCACAAAAGGTACCCTCAATTACTTTTTTTGAGGAAGCTTTAGTACGGTGACACTCAAAACATATTTCAATAAATTCAAAAGCTTTTCCTGCTGCGTCCAGAAATAAAATACCATTTCTAGGTTCATAACATTTGTAATTTGATTCTATGCGGAATATGGGCCTGATATGAGGATTGTAACCAATATTATATAAAATCTTGGTCAATTCATTAGTTTCATCAGCGCCGAGAACATGACTTTCCAGCACTTTTGAATAATCAATAATTTTCTTTTGAACTGGAATGAACCCATCCTCTTTAAAAGAAATTAGTTTAATGCTCCTGGCCTTGTTGAACGGATAAATCGCTAATCGCTGGGATGGACTGTATGTATTGGTATTAAAACACTCATCTGCGAGCTCAATGATGAATTCTTCCTTCGGTGTCGGTTCTTTAAAACCTGGAGTTTGTCCTGTGGTTCTGCCTGCAAACAGTAATAATGTGATCAA
>NZ_DATMRL010000097.1:0-13033 GCF_035566355.1 Pedobacter sp. | reverse complement strand
AAAAGAACCCACGGTCAACCATTAACTCCCCCACCTTCTTATGATTAATACCAGCCGCAGAAGCGAGGCCATAGAGATAATGGATGATTTTGAGATGGAGGGAGAAATCCTGAGAGATGCACTGGATAAGATTGCAAGGATCAATCAGCTACTGGGTGGGAATAAAGTGACCCTGCAAGGCGTTAAAAAACTGATCCGAACCCATAGCAAAGCGCCCCTGCGTGTATTGGATGTTGGTTGTGGAAATGGAGATATGCTCAGAAAACTGGCAGATTTCGCTGCAAAGCAGGGTCTGACCACAGACCTATTGGGTATAGATGCGAATCCCTATACCGTACAGCATGCAAAAACACTATCTAAAAATTACAAAAACATTCATTATCGTACTGCAGATATTTTTGAGGAGATGAACAAAGAGAACACTTATGACATCATATTGTGTACCCTGACCTTA
This sequence comes from Pedobacter sp., assembly GCF_035566355.1. Lineage (GTDB taxonomy): Bacteria > Bacteroidota > Bacteroidia > Sphingobacteriales > Sphingobacteriaceae > Pedobacter. Next base: position 12,579 of record NZ_DATMRL010000097.1, on the reverse strand, counting down.
CATCATTTCACGGATCAGGAGATTCTGTTTCTTTTAGGTGCTTTTTCCAAACTTAGCCGGCTGGGCATTGTTATCAATGACCTGCACAGAAGTTCAGCTGCTTATTATTTATTTAAAGCGCTCTGTTTTGTGTTCGGATTAAATGACATGTCCAGAGAAGATGGGTTGATTTCCATACTTAAGGGATTTAAAAAAAGAGATCTGCAGAACTTTTCAAAGCAACTTTATTTCAAACATGACCGTATTCAATGGAGGTGGGCATTTAGATACCAATGGATCATTCAGACTTATGAGCACTAAAGTAATAACGGTTAACAAACAAATACCAGAGCATTCCAGAGAAACTGCAGAAATCCTACCCTTCCTGGATGGATGGCTGTCGGGAAAAGAAGACCGTTTTATCCGGAAGGTGAAAAAGATCTTTGAAAACGCTGCGGTAGACCGGCGTTATTCCTTTCTTTCTCCTGAAGAAGTTTTTTCTGACAGCTCCTTTGAAGAGCGCAACAATATCTATATCAGAGAAGGAATAAGATTATCGGCCCAATGCGTTGCAGGCGCTTTGGAGAAAGCAAAATGGCAGGCTGAGGATATAGACTTTCTGATTACCGTAAGTTGCACAGGAATCATGATTCCGTCTTTAGATGCCTACCTGATCAACAAATTGCAGATGCGGCAAGACGTGGTCCGCCTCCCGGTTACAGAAATGGGTTGTGCCGCCGGGGTATCGGGTATGATCTATGCCAAAAATTTTTTAAAGGCGAATCCTGGTAAACGTGCTGCCGTAGTGGCGGTAGAATCTCCTACAGCGACCTTTCAGCTGGAAGACTTTTCCATGGCCAATATTGTTAGCGCAGCCATATTTGGAGACGGAGTGGCTTGCGTGCTCATGTCTTCGTGCGAAGCAGACCAGGGGCCGGAAATTCTGGACGAATCGATGTACCACTTTTACCATGCAGAACAAATGATGGGCTTTGCTTTAACCAATACGGGATTGAAAATGGTCCTGGATATTGATGTTCCAAAAGTTATTGCAGAACATTTTCCTCAGATCATCCACCCTTTCCTGGCAAAAAATCATTTAAGCATCAAAGATATTAACCACCTGATCTTTCATCCCGGAGGAAAAAAAATTGTGCAAATGGTCGAATCTTTGTTTGCGGCTGAAGATAAAAATATAGAGGATACAAAAGAAGTGTTACGTTTGTATGGAAATATGTCGAGTGCCACTGTTTTATATGTTCTGGAACGTTTTATGGACAAAAAACCATCAAAAGGAGAAAAAGGATTAATGCTGAGTTTTGGTCCTGGCTTTTCTGCGCAAAGAATACTGCTGCAGTGGTAAAACAAAAATTTATATGATGAACAAACAAGAAATTTTAGAGAAATTACCCTACAGTGCCCCATTTTTATTTGTTGATGATCTTCTAACTATTGATGAAAATGGTGCAACAGGAACTTATACTTTCAACAAAGATCTGGATTTTTATAAAGGCCACTTTAAAGATCACCCCGTTACCCCTGGCGTAATTCTTACTGAAACGATGGCGCAGATTGGAATGGTTTGCCTGGGCATATATCTAAGTGGGTATATTGATTCAGGGGCTTCCAGCCATGTTATGCTGACTTCTACAGCTATTGATTTTATAAAGCCTGTTTTCCCTGGTGAGAAAGTAACTGTGGTTTCTGAAAAAGTTTATTTCCGTTTCAAGAAACTGCATTGCAAAGTAGAAATGAAGAACGAAGCTGGTGATGTGGTTTGTAAAGGAACTTTATCTGGTATGGTTACCAAAAAACTAAATGGCTAACAGGGTTGTTGTCACCGGACTTGGCATTGTGGCTCCAAATGGCGTGGGAATTCCTTTGTTCAGGGAGGCCATCAAGAATGGCAGGTCCGGGATTAAACACCATAGCCAACTTCAGGAACTCCAGTTTTCCTGCCAGATTGCTGGCCGGCCGGAACTGAGCACTGAGCTGGTTTCAACCTGCTTTACAGAACTTGACCTTCGGAACTTTAACAGCGAAGGCATCTTATATGGTGTAATTGCAGGTATGGAGGCTTGGAAAGATGCCGGCCTCTCTATGGAAAGACAGGAGGATCCGGATTGGGACAGTGGTACTATTTTTGGCGCAGGAACCTCTGGTATAGAAAAATTCAGGGAGGCCATTTATAAAATTGATGAAAAACAGGTCCGCAGACTAGGCAGCAATGCAGTGATGCAGACCATGGCCAGTGGCGTAAGTGCTTATCTAGGTGGAAAACTGGGTTTAGGCAATCAGGTGAGCACCAATTCTTCTGCTTGTACAACTGGTGCAGAAAGTGTATTGATGGCCTTTGAGCGGATCCAGTCTGGAAAAGCAAAACGCATGTTAGCCGGAAGTACCAGTGATGGCGGCCCTTATATATGGGCAGGTTTTGATGCGATGAAAGTTTGCACCTACAAACATAATGAAACGCCTGAAAAAGGATCAAGACCAATGAGCAGCTCTGCCAGTGGATTTGTGCCGGCATGTGGAGCAGGTGCCCTGCTGCTGGAATCACTGAACAGTGCTGTTGAACGCGGGGCTAACATTTATGCTGAAGTATTGGGTGGTCACATCAATTCGGGTGGACAAAGAGGCACTGGTACGATGACTGCCCCCAATAGCAAAGCTGTACAAAACTGCATCAGCACGGCCCTAAAAAATACGGGTCTGCAGGCAGATCAGATTGACGTGATCAACGGACATTTAACAGCGACGATAATGGACAGCACCGAGATCAGCAACTGGTGTACTGCCCTGGGGCGTTCCGGACAGAATTTCCCGTACATTAATGCATTAAAGGGTATGACCGGGCATGCCTTAAGCGCTTCGGGCAGTTTGGAATGTGTGGCTTCGGTTCTTCAGGTAGCAGAAGACTTTTTATTCCCCAACATCAACTGTGAGGATCTCCATCCGGATATCGCGGCACAAATAGATCCACTAAAAATCCCTCTTCATTATCAATCTCATCCTATAGAGTATCTTGCAAAAGCGAGTTTTGGCTTTGGTGACGTTAATGCTTGTATCATCTTTAAAAAATATAGATCATGAATAAAGAAGAATTGCTCTCCCGTTTGAAAGTCATTGTTTCTAACTACACCCAAAACAAGGAAGCATTGGACAGCATCAACGAAGACACCGATTTCCTGAAAGACCTGAAGATCAACTCTGCAAATCTGGTAGATGTTGTACTGGATGTGGAAGAAGAATTTGGAATCGAGATCGATAACTTATCAATGGAAAAAATGCTCAATGTACGTGCAGCCATTGAGATTATAGAAAGCAAACTCCATGAGGCTGGCCGGGAATGACATTGTAGACTTGCGGCTTGCAGCAAGGGAAAGCAACTGGATGCGCAAAGGTTATCTGCAAAAGATCTGCTCTGAAAAAGAACAATTGCTGATCAGAGAAAGCGAACACGCCAATCAGCTTGTCTGGTTGTTCTGGAGCATGAAAGAAGCCGCCTATAAAATACATTCCAGAAAAACAGGTCAAAGGGTTTATGCCCCTGCTGCTCTGGAAACTACCCTACAAACACTTGATCCCGGCTATTCCACTGGCCTGGTATCTGTAGAAAATTGCTTGTACTTCACCCAAAGTGAATTCAATAATGAAATGATCCATTCACTGGCCGCCCAAGAGCAATCCTTACTGAAGGAAACAGAGGTTAGAATATCTCTTCACCAAGATGGTATATATCCGGATTATGCTTGTACAAACCCGCACAGCGTAAGCCATCACGGGGTTTATCTCGCTCTTATTTACCTCTAGCTCAGATTTTCTTCAATCAGCAGGTTAATGATCCCGTCTGCCATGCCCACTCTTGGTACGTACAACTGTTTAATTCCAGTCCACTTTAGTAAGGTGATATAGATTTCACAAGCAGGTATAATCACATCTGCACGGTCGGGATTCAAACCCACCAGGTTGATCCGTTCTTTTAAAGAATAGCTATTGAGTTGGTTGTACATTGACTTTAACTTCAGGAAAGTAAGCGGTGTACCGTCTTTTTCGTTGGACATTTTAAAGAGCTTATTGATGTTCCCTCCTGTGCCTATACCAGCCAGATTTTTATAATTCCGGGTTTGCTCTTTTACCCATATCCGCATGTCTTCCCAGGTTTCCTCTTTATCCTGGTTGTCCAGTATCCGAATGGTACCAATATCAAAAGATTTGGAAGCCACAGGCGCCTTGTTTACAAAAACAGATAATTCGGTGCTGCCTCCACCTACATCAATATACAGATAACTCTTTTTAACATCCAGGGTCTGCTCAATATGATTGGAATAAATGATATTGGCCTCGCGCTGACCTTCTATAATTTCAAGTGTCAGTCCAGTCTGTTTTTTTACTCTGGCGATGATGTCTGCTCCGTTTGAAGCCTCCCTCATGGCAGAGGTTGCGCAGGCAAGGTATTCTGTAACATGGTAAACATCCATCAGATTCTTAAAAGCCGTCATGGTCTTTAACAAATCTTCAATTTTCCTGTCTGATATCTTCTGATCAAGAAAGGCATCGTCTCCCAAACGTAACGGAACCCTGACTAAGGTGTTTTTCTTAAAACCATATCCGGTCTCGTCTTTTGTAATGTCGGCGATCAGTAACCTGACCGCATTGGAGCCAATATCTATAGCAGCGTATCTTAACATGAATTTACTGGTGTTTATTTTTTAAGTAGTTATAAGTCTGAACCTGTGCCCGTACTTTAGTTGTTAATCTGTTTTTATGGTATTTATTATTGTTCAGCTTAGTGATGTCCCTGGCTTTAACATTGTCCTGAAGTTGAAACTCTATGATATCTCTGATCTCCTGCCGAACTTCGGGATCCAGTACGGGGAAACCAACTTCCACACGGTGTTCAAAATTCCTGCTCATTAAATCGGCCGAAGACAGGAACATTTCTTCTTTGCCATTGTTGCAAAATATAAATACCCGTGCATGCTCCAGGAACTTGTCTATAATGCTGACTACCGTGATGTTCTCGCTAAAGCCTTTCATTCCCGGAACCAGACAGCAAATTCCTCTCACGATCAGCTTTATTTTTACACCTGCATTGCTCGCCTCATATAGTTTTTCTACGATACCCTCATCGGCCAGACTGTTGACTTTCAAAATCAGATAAGCTGGCTTGGAAGCTTTGGCGTGCCGGATTTCCCTGTCTATCAATTCGTAGAATTTTATCCTGGATTCCAGTGGAGAAACGATAAGGTGTTTAAAGCCTTTTGTTACTGTCTTTTTGTTTAAAGCAGTAAACAATTTCAAAAGATCGGAAGTGATCTCTTTTTTAGCGGTAAAAATGCTGTGGTCGCAATAAAGCCTGGCGGTTTTTTCATTGAAATTTCCGGTGGCCAGATTGGCGTAATATACAGCTCTCCCACGCTCCATTCTTTTCACCAGGCAGATCTTGGAATGGACTTTATAGTCTGTTAGACCATAATTCACGTTAACACCTTCCTCTTCTAGCCTGTTCGACCAGTAAATATTGGCTGTTTCATCAAATCTCGCCTTCAATTCGACCAGGCAATTCACCTTTTTTCCATTTTTTGCTGCATTGATCAGGGCATTGACCACCCTGGAGTTTTCCGCTAAACGATACAGGGTAATATTGATCTCTGTCACTTTAGGATCTATAGCCGCTTCTCTTAAAAACAAGATGATATAATCGTAAGACTGATAAGGCAGGTTAATGAGGTAATCACGCTCCGCAAGTTTGTTGATGATACTTTCGGTACGGTGCAGACCGGCAACCTTAAGCGGTACCGTTGGCGGATACTCTAAACTTGCAGAGCCTACATTCGGGAAGCGGATAAAATCACCAAACCTATGATAGCGGTTACCAGGAATCAGGCTCTCGGCCTCAATTTTCATCTTGGAAACCAGTACACTCAACATATCGAAGGGCATTTCTGTATCATACAATAAACGCATGGGTTTGCCCTTTTTGCGTTTATCGAGGCTTGTCTTTAATTCTTCTATAAACTTATCGCTGATATTCTTATCTATATCCAGCTCCGCATCGCGGGTAACCTGTATTGAAAAGGCCTCAATTTCGTCATAATTGAAAACATAAAAGATATCATCCAGGCAATATTTGATGATGTCTTCTGCCAGGATAATGAACTTTAATCCATTCGTTTCTGGTAGGACCAGGAACCGGGGAAGGTCATTAGGCAATTCAATAAGCGCATATTTCTGGTTCTTTTTAGAGCCTTTTTTAGACAAGCGTACCAAAAAGTATAGGTTACGGTCTTTAAGCTCCGGAAAAGGCTTATCCAGATCAATCATGATGGGAACCAGGTTAGACAAGATCCGGTCTCTGAAATGATTCCGGACAAACTCGCCCCTTGCCACATTGAGCTGGGTATCATTTAAGATAAAAATACGGTTCTGGGCAAGTTCGTTAATCAAAGTGGCCTGAAAAAGCTGTTCAAACTTACGTTCCTGCTTTACAACAATATTTTTGATTTCATTAAGTACCTTTTTGGGATTAAAACCAAGAAGTGCCTTCGTCTTATCATTTAAATTGGTAAGCCGCGTCATGGTAGCTACCCTGACGCGGTAAAACTCTTCCAGGTTTGAAGAAAATATAGACAAGAATTTGATTCGTTCTATTAAAGGGACGCTTTCATCGGCGGCTTCCTGCAGAACCCGCTCATTAAAATATAGCCAGCTAATCTCTCTGTTTAAAAAAGGAACCTTTTTCTTAGTCATGTATATGTATCAATTCCCCGTTTGACCGGGAATAGTCAAAACTGCAAATTCTAATGTTAAATCATTGTTAATTATCGAGGAATTAACATAAAAATAATTTAACCTTATTTAGCTGCTTCGGCTTCCTTTTCAGCAGCCTCCGGAGTTTTGACTACGGCCGGGCTTTCTGTAACTGTTTTTGAAACAGGTGAAGCCGGTTCAGCTGGTTTGGCCGCTGCGGTTTTTGCAGCCGTTGTTTTAGCTGCTGTGGTTTTAACTGCAGGTTTTGCAGGCGCAGTTTTAACTGCTGAAGGTTTTTTTACAGCACTTGCTTTTGGAGCAGCTGATTTAGCAACAACAGGTTTAGCAGCAACTGGCTTAGAAACAGTTGGTTTTGCGGCAATGGGTTTAGCCGGACTTGCCGCTTTTACTACTGGCGCTTTTTTAGGGGCTGCCACAGCTTTTTTAACAGCTGCAACTGGTTTTGCAATTGCCTTAGCTACTTTCTCTTCTGTAGCAATGGCTGTTACTTTAACGCTCTGCGCAACAGGTTTGGCTTTGGCTGCAACTTTTTCCACTACTTTTTCCGCTTTTTTAACGCTTTTAGAAACCTGTGCTTTTTTGGCAGAAGCTTTCTTCGCAACCTTGTCTTTCTTCTTCACAACCTCTTCCGTCTTACTGGTTACTGATTCTTTAACTTCCTGCAATTTTTTAGAAAGCTTTTCGGCAACCGATTTACTCGCTTTAGTAATGTCTGCAGCGATTTTCTCTGCATCATGACCGAGATGACTGATCACTTCCAGGAACTTTTCAGTCAAAGTTTTTTCTAATTCTTTTTTTGCTGCCTTTTTAGCAACTTTTTTTTGCACTTTTGATTTCTTGGTTTTCATAATAAACGTATAAGTTATGGATAATCAATTATTAACTAATTTAACAATTTTTTATATTAAAGCTATTATCATGCCCACTTTTGACATTGTAAGTAAAGTAGACGCCCAAACATTCGACAATGCGATGAACAACGCTAAAAAAGAGATTTTGAACCGTTATGATTTCAACAATTCTAAGAGTACGATAGACCATGATAAAAAGACCAATGTGATCACTATCGTAACTGAAGACGACATGCGGTTGAAAGCCATACAGGATGCCATTATCTCCCGGATGATCAAACAAAATCTGGATGCCAAGAGCCTTGACTTTGGTAAAGAACAATATGCTTCAGGCAATATGATCAGAAAGGAAATATCTGTAAAAGAAGGAATTGACAAAGAAACTGCAAAAAAAATCGTAGCGAAAATTAAAGCAAGCGGACTGAAGGTTCAAGCTTCTATGATGGATGACCAGGTACGCGTACAAAGCAAAAGCATTGACGATCTTCAGGCTGTAATTTCCTTATGCAGGAAGGAAGATTTTGGTCAGCCATTGCAATATATCAATATGAGAAACTAATGACGGTTTAATGTCTTAAAAACCAATAACAAAGAATGGAAATTATAGAAAATGGATATATTTTTTCAGACGATGTTCAAAAAATTGATCCAATATCAGTACACCATTATTTGAGTACCCAGTCTTACTGGGCAGAGGGAATTCCGCTGGAAACTGTTCAAAAATCTATAGATAATTCCTTGTGTTTTGGAATCTATAAGGAAGCCAACCAAATTGGTTTTGCCAGATGGATCACAGACAAAGCCACTTTTGCTTATCTGGCCGACGTATATGTTCTGGAAGAACACAGGGGCTTGGGTTTATCTAAAAAACTGATGTCGCTGATGCTTTTTCATCCAGACCTTCAGGGCTTGAGGAGATATATGCTGGCTACGCAGGACGCCCATGGATTATATGCCCAGTTTGGATTTAAGCCACTGGAACATCCCGACAGGCTAATGGCTGTTGTGGTTCCAAAAGTTTATCAGCAATAGTATTTCTATAAAAAAATAGAAAGGGGACCTGGATTCAGATCCCCTTTTATGCTTAAATCAGTTGGGCTAAAGCTTCTCTGCTGAAACCCTTCAATTCATCTGTTTTGTTTTGATGAATCTTTTGCACCCAGTTCGGATCTGCAAGCAGTGGTCTCCCAACAGCCACAAGATCAAAATCTCCGCGGTCCATTCTTCTCACCAATTCATCCAACGAACTTGGCTGCGAGCTTTCTCCTGCAAAAGCGGCTAAAAACTCACCGTTAAGCCCTACAGATCCTACAGTTATTGTTGATTTCCCGGTGATTTTTTTGGCCCAGCCTGCAAAATTCAAATCAGAGCCTTCAAACTCCGGCTCCCAAAAACGGCGTTGTGAGCAATGGAAAATATCCACACCTGCGTCAGCCATTGGATTTAACCAGGCTTCTAGTTCGGCAGGAGTCTTAGCCAGCTGGTGGGTGTAATCCTGAGGTTTCCATTGTGAAAGGCGAATGATCACCGCGAAGTCTTCTCCAACTTGTTTCCTTACTTCTTTGATCACCTCAATTGCAAAACGACTTCTTTGTGCCAAAGTTTCCCCACCATACTGATCTTTCCGGTCATTGGTTCCGGTCCAGAAAAACTGGTCAATCAAATAACCATGTGCACCATGAATCTCCACGCAGTCAAAACCCAGCCGCTTGGCATCTGCTGCTGCACGTCCAAAAGCCGCAATGGTATCTGCAATATCTGATTCTGTCATGGCTTTTCCATTTTCAAAACCCGGTTTATTAAAAGCTGAAGGCCCTTCAAAAGGTGCAGAAGGCACCCAACCGGAATGGTGGTTATCCATAACGCCCATATGCCAGATCTGAGGTCCCATTTGTCCTCCTGCTTGGTGAACGTTCTGTATCACGTTCTGCCATCCCGCCAATGCCTGTTCTCCATAAAAATGAGGGATATTTTTGTCATTGGAAGAAGAAATACGTTCTATTACTGTTCCTTCCGATAAGATCAGTCCAACTTCTCCGGCTGCTCTTTTCCTGTAATACGCCGCTACTTCTGGTGTAGGTACACCATCAGGCGAAAAGGAACGCGTCATCGGAGCCATGACAATTCTGTTTTTGATATTCAAAGATTTAAGGCTAAATGGCCTAAATAAACTGTCTGTATTCATATTATTTTCTATAAGTCTTTTTGTATAATCTGTGTGAGTTCAATAAAAGCTTTCTCATTTCTTTTATAATAAGTCCACTGTCCTACCCTGGTCGATTCTATCAATCCGGCACGCTGAAGAATAGACAGGTACTCGGAAACAGTAGACTGTGTCAGTCCAGCCTTCTGCTGGATTTGCCCAACACAGACACCAGATTCAAATCCAGGTTGATCAGGAAAATGTACTTCCGGATCTTTCAGCCATTGTAAAATCTGTAACCTTGCTTTATTGGACAGTGCCTTAAAGACATCTAAGTGATTCATGAGACAAATATATATCGACTTTTTCCGATATACCAATAAACAATTCACAAATGACATTGCTTTGATATCTGATATCCAGACTTTTTATTAGTCTTATTTATTTTAATTCTAAATAATTTTGCTAAAACCAAATGAGATTCTATCTTTGCGGCCAATTAGAATTAATCTTAATAATAATATGCCAGATATTTACAAACTATTTAGCTTCCTCGCTATCCTTTTAGCTCTTCAATCTGCTGTTTATGCACAAAACACAGGTAAAATCGTCGGTACCATTAAAACAAGTGATGGCAAACCTGCCGGATATGTAAGCGTAGGCCTGAAAAATGCAGGAAAAGCTGCGGTAACGGATGAAGATGGCGCATTTTCCATTAAAAATGTGAAGCCAGGAAGTTATATAATTAAAATATCGGCTGTTGGCATTGCTTCGCAAGAAAAGTCTGTTAACGTTGTTGCCGGGCAAACTGCAGAGATCAGCTTCTCTATCTCGCAATCCGCTTCTCAATTGGATGAGGTAGCCATCAATGGTTACAAAACGCCAAATCAGAAACCGGTGAACCTGGGTAAGATCGCCATTGCACCCAGGGACCTGCCTCAGGCTGTACAGATCATTGGCAGTCAGGTGATCCAGGATCAGCAGGCCAACCGTTTAGCTGATGTTTTAAAGAATGTAAACGGTGTATCTTTAGGGGCCAACCGTGGCTCTGTTGGTGAGAATTTTTTTGCCCGTGGTTATAGTTTGGGTTCCAATAATGTTTTTAAAAATGGCGCAAGAACAACTATTGGTGGTATGCCGGAAGCGAGCACATTAGAATCTGTTGAAGTATTAAAAGGAAGCGCAGCCTTATTATATGGAGGAGTTAGTGGCGGAGCTGTTATAAACATGGTGACTAAAAAGCCTAAATTTGAATATGGTGGTGAAGTTTCTATGCGTGTTGGAAGTTATGATTTATACAAACCCACCGTTGATCTCTATGGCCCAATTTCTAAAAAACTAGCTTTCCGTGTAATTGGAACTTATGAAAAGGCTGGTAGCTTCAGAGACCATGTAGATTCTAAAAGAATCTACGTTAATCCATCCTTACTTTATAAAATCAGCGATAATACAGAATTATTGGTTCAGGGAGATTATTTAAAAAGTGATTATACACCTGACTTTGGTATAGGTACAGTTGCAAACAAACTGTCTCCGCTAGGAAGAAATGTATACATCAACACAGACTGGGCATATAATAAAACGAATACCTCTACAGCACAGGTTAATTTAAATCATCGTTTTAATGACAACTGGAAGTTAAACGCGATTGCATCCCTACAGTCATACAAAAGAAATTATTTTTCTTCAGAGCGGCCGTTTGCTGATGCAGCCGGAGTTTTGTATCGCTCACTCACCCGCTCAAATATTAAAGAATTCACTTACAATGAGCAGATCAATTTAAATGGGTCATTTAAAACGGGATCTTTACAGCACACATTGTTAGTAGGTGTTGATGCAGATCAATCTAATACAACAACAGGTGCATTCAGCAATCCCAACACAAGAACAGTGAATTTAAATGGCGTCCAGACTAAATACTATGATCAGGTGAATATACTTGACCCACTAACTTTTAATCAACCGACAAATTTTAATACTCCAGAAACTGCTTTGTTGACTAATACGGTGGCGCCAATCTATAGAATGGGCGGCTTTGTACAAGATTTGATTGCTGTAACGGAGCAATTTAAAGTACTAGCTGGTTTGAGATGGACTTATCAAAGAACACCTGTAACAACGGTTAAAACAATTGCTGACGGAAGCGAAACAAAAACTACCGGAGATACTAAAGTAGATAAAGCATTTTCTCCTAAAATCGGACTAATCTACCAGCCACTAAAGACTACATCTTTATATGCAAGTTATTCCAATAACTTTACACCAAACACAGGCATTGATATTGCAACCAACGCACCAATGGCTCCTTCCATTATTGATCAATATGAAGCAGGTGTAAAAAATGACTTTTTGGAGGGCAAATTATCCGCTAACATAACCTACTATAAGATTAAGAACAATAGGTATGCACTAACTGCAATTGCAGATGCAACCAAGAAAGAGTTTAGTGGTAAATCTGAGAGTGACGGGTTAGAAATTGACCTGACTGGAACGATCGTAGACGGCTTAAATTTTATTGCGGGCTATAGTTATAATTATATGAGATATACTTCCACAAGCGCCACAACAGGTATTGTAGAAGGCGAACGTGTAGTTGGTACGACTAAGAACACCGCAAATGGTACATTGTTTTATACTTTTAATTCTGGTGAACTTAAAGGTCTTAAACTTGGAGCTTCTGCATTTTATACAGGAGATCGTAACGGTGGCCGAAATACAACAAAGAATAACTCTTCTACCGGAATCATTCCACTTAAAGGTTTTACAACACTTGACTTTTCTGCTGGTTACAGCTGGAAAAAGCTATCCTTACTTGGTAAGATCTCGAACATT
>NZ_DATMRL010000096.1:0-7273 GCF_035566355.1 Pedobacter sp. | reverse complement strand
CCATTTTATTTCAAGAACCAATAACCATACGGCGCACCATCCTTTGGCAATGACACCCTATATCATGGAGGAAAGGCAGTTGAATGTGGCCCAGATGGATGTGTTTTCCCGTTTGATGATGGACCGGATCATTTTTCTGGGAGAGGCTGTGGACGAAAGGATTGCCAATGTGATCCAGGCCCAGTTACTTTTCTTGCAGTCTGCAGATCCAAAAAGAGATATACAGCTGTATATCAATTCACCGGGCGGATCGGTTTATGCAGGTTTCGGAATTTATGACACCATGCAGTATATTTCGCCAGATGTAGCTACGATTTGTACGGGGATCGCTTTGTCTATGGGTTCTGTATTGCTTTGTGCAGGTGCTGCTGGGAAAAGATCTGCACTGAAGCATTCCAGGGTGATGATCCACCAAACTTCAGGTGGTGCACAGGGTACAGCAGAAGATATGGACATCAGCATTAAACAAGTATTAAAAGTACAGACTGATCTTTACCAGATCTTGGCAACGCACAGCGGGCAAAGTTTTGAACGGATCAATGAGGCTTCTCGCAGGGATTACTGGATGACTGCAGAAGAGGCAAGGGATTTTGGGATGGTCGACGAAGTACTGAAAGCGTAATTGGTTCAAAATATTTCCTGTTTAATAAAAGTTTAGGGATTCAGATTGAGATTTATTTACTTTTTCATGTATAATTGCAATCTGATTTTAAATAGTTGAATATGGAAAGAATTGTAATGGGTATTGATATAGGAGGATCTCATATTACTGCTGCACTTATAGACCTTGACCAGAAACAGATCATAGAAGGCACGTGGGTGAGGGACCGCATCAATGGTCAGGCACCAACGGAAGAAGTTATTGAAGCCTGGTCAAAAAGTATACATAAAGTGGCAGATGCATATTCCGGATCTTATACTAATCTTCATATTGCAATGCCAGGCCCTTTTGCATACAAAAAAGGAGTAAGCCTGATTAAGAACCAGGACAAATACAGGTCCTTATATGGTAAAAATATTAAAGATATGCTGGCTGCAAAACTGGAAATCAGTCCCTCGGCAATTAATTTTATGAATGATGCAGCCTGTTTTCTGCAGGGAGAAGTTTTTAGCGGGAGCATGAATGGCTATGATCATGCAATCGGCATTACCTTGGGTACCGGACTGGGTACTGCACATTATGTGAATGGACAGGCCAAGGATGCTGATTTCTGGAAAATGCCGTTTAACAAAGGGATTGCCGAGGATTATATCTCTACCCGCTGGTTTATCAAACGTTATTTTGAATTGAGCGGGGAAGTCATTAAAGATGTAAGAGAACTGGTGGAGCTGCATGCCGGAAAACCTGAATTTAAAGAGATTTTTGCTGAGTTTAGCCAGAATCTGGCGAGTTTCTTATATAAGTTTATCCGCAAGAAGATGCCTTTAGCTTCTGTAATCGGTGGAAATATTGCCAATGCTGAAAAGTACTTTCTGGATGATACCCGCAGAAATCTGGCAGAAATGATGGGCTATAGTTTTCCAGTCAGAAAATCCTTGTTAAACGAAAAAGCGACTTTATTAGGTGCAGCATCTGCAACTTTTTAATGATCCGGCAGGTTATTTCTTCTTATAAAGAGTCTTTTACCGGTTTGAGCCGGGAAACATGGCTCTTGAGTATCGTGATGCTGATTAACCGCAGCAGTTATATGGCGGTGCCCTTTATGAGTTTATATGTAACGCAGTACTTGCACCGGCCAACTTCTGATGCCGGGCTGATCATTACGATCTTTGGTGTGGGATCTATTCTGGGGGCGACAGCTGGCGGTAAATTTACAGACATGTTTGGTTTCCGGGCAGTTCAGATTTTCAGTACCATTATCGGCGGGGCATTTTTTATCTTTTTTTCTACCATCAGGCATTTTGAAACCTTATGTTTTTTAACCCTGGTGATCAGTTTTTTTTCTGATGCTTTCCGGCCGGCCAACTTCGCGGCGATTGCCTCGTACGCCAGTCCGGGAAAGGAAACACGCTCTTATTCATTGAACAGGCTGGCCACCAACCTGGGTTGGGCAGTTGGGAGCAGTTTAGGAGGAATTATTGCTTCTTTTAATTATCAGTTGCTGTTTATTGTAGACGGTGCAGTGAGTATTTTATCTGGTGTGGCTATTTTTGCTTTTCTACCCGTAGTAAAAGGTTATAGAAAAGCCGTTCAGGAGAAAATTAAGGATGTAGTGGTGCGTAAGCCTTGGGAAGACGCTTTGTTTGTGAAGTTTATCCTGTTGACTACACTTTTTTTTACCTGCTTCTTTCTAATGTTTAGGGTAGTGCCTTTATTCTTTAAAGAAGTCTGGCATATGAACGAGGCACTGATTGGTGTGATCCTGGGTTCCAACGGGATTATTATTGCCCTGGTAGAAATGGTGATGATCAGTAAAATTGAAAATAAGCGGTCACCAATTTATTATATTGTAGCGGGGGTATTGCTAACTGGTGCTGCCTTTGCTTTATTTATGGTCCCTAAATCTCTTCCGGTAACCCTGGCTATGGTTTCTATGGTGTTTTTCACCTTTGGAGAAATGCTGGCATTGCCCTTTATCAATACTTTTGTGATTCACCGGAGCAATGAGTTTAACCGCGGACAATATGCAGCAGGGTATACGCTGAGTTCTTCTTTTGCCCAGGTGATCGGGCCAACTTCCGGGTTTTTCCTGGCCGAAAAAATGGGATATAATGTATTGTGGGCAACAATGGCTGGATTGCTGATCTTATGTGCCTTTGGCTACAGCCGGCTGGTTTTGAACAGGATTTAATAGAGGTTTTCCCGTAAAGGAAAACGGGGATGTTCCGTCCGAAACACCCCCGTTTAAATTAACGCTCTCAGATATATAGACGGTTGTTTTTTCTATTTATTATATCTGAACAAAAAAATATTTTAAACCGGGTCGTTGCGTTCCTTACGCAGGAAAAAATAGTCACCTATATGGTCAAGATAGTGCTGAAAGGCAACTGAGGTTTGAATGTTTTGTGGTGTCTTTTTGAACTGTTCAGGTGTGATAAATTCCCAGTTGAGATGCTGCTGCTCCTGTACCGAATGGATCTGGATAGGGAAATTCATCACATGCTGTTCCAGAAAAGCTTTTTTGCTGGCCGCCCAGGCCGCCATATCTCCCAGGTTACGTGGCCAAGTATAGAGTTTATGTGCTTCCCGGGAATGAACACCATCATAAATAAAACTGGATTGCTTTAAGATCAGATCACTGATGCGTAGAGTTTCTTCGGTTCCCTGGTATTGGCCGTTATCTTCTGCGATGACCAGCGCTTTTGCTGTAAAATAGGCTGCACCGCCATCTTTTGGGTTGTGCTGCTGAAGGTCATCTATAAATACGAGTTTGCTTTTTTTGTACAAAATGATGCTTTTTAAGACGAGTTGTTACAAAAATTGTACCGCATTAACTTTCGGTTTCCTCTTCTTTCATGGCCTGTTCTTCTTTTTTGATCAGTGTTTTTTCCTTTTTAAGATCTATACGGATCATACTGTACAGGCTCATATAAATATTGGCCATCCAGACCATGGAGAAGCCCGCAATGACATAACCTCTCCAGTCATCGAGGTAGAGGTGGAAGCCTGTCATTATCAACATCAGAGCCGTGACGTAGTGGCTGAAACAATATTCGCAGGTGAATACATAAAAGAACTTTCTGGCCACCAGGGTCTTTTTCTCTTTGGAGCATTGGATACAGTATTCACGGGGTTCTCTGAAGATTTCTTCATGAGTAACCGTCCAGGCCACACAGGCTACAGGAATGGCCAGTAAAAGAAGTGTATAAACTTGGTGCAGCTGAAACATGCAGGTATTACAATGAAAAGAACAAATTGTTTTGGGCAAATGTATCGCCTCTGCAACCTCAGGGAATAAATTTACAATTAAACAGCAATTATTTCTTCGACTTCCTTTGTGCCTTGGTAATAACCCTTAATTTTGCCGGTATGCCACGGTTGTGGCACCACCTATTTAATTCCTGTTCCTATGGATGATTTTTTAGCAGCTCGCCTCCAGATGGCCTTTTCTCTAGGCTTTCACATTGTCTTTGCCTGTATTGGAATGGTTATGCCTTTTTTTATGACAGTAGCCCATTTTATCTGGCTTAAAACCAAAAAGGCAGTTTACCGGGATGTGACCCAGGCCTGGAGCAAGGGGGTTGCTATCTTTTTTGCTACAGGGGCAGTTTCGGGTACGGTGCTGTCTTTTGAACTGGGTCTTTTATGGCCAAAGTTTATGGAACATGCAGGGCCCATTTTTGGAATGCCATTTTCGCTGGAAGGGACAGCTTTTTTTATTGAAGCGATTGCTTTGGGATTTTATTTATATGGTTGGAACAAGGTGAATCGCTGGTTCCATTGGGCAACTGGAGTAGTGGTCGGGGTTAGTGGATTGGTATCAGGAATATTAGTGGTTGCTGCCAATTCCTGGATGAACAGCCCTTCTGGTTTTGATTATGTTAATGGAGAATATTTAAATATTGATCCTATAAAAGCCATGTTTAATGAGGCCTGGTTTTCCCAGTCGCTGCATATGTGTATTGCAGCTTTTGTTTCTACAGGTTTTGCCGTAGCGGGTGTACATGCTTTGATGATCTTAAGAGGGAGCAATGTACCTTTTCACAGTAAGGCTTTTAAAATTGCTGCGGTGTTTGCTACAGTTGCGGCCTGTTTACAGCCCATCAGCGGAGATATTTCGGCAAAAGACGTGGCTGGACGGCAGTCTGCCAAGCTTGCAGCAATGGAAGCTCATTTTCATACAGAGAAGGCCGCGCCTTTAATTATTGGGGGTATTCCGGATACAGCGGCTAAAGAAGTCAAATATGCCATAAAAATACCAGGCTTACTGAGTTTTATGGCGCACAGTGATTTTAATGCGGAAGTGACGGGTTTAGATAAGATCCCGCCTCAGGATCAGCCGCCTGTTTCGGTAACACATTATGCCTTTCAGATCATGGTTGGATTGGGAATGGCCATGCTTGGCCTGGCGGTATTGTATTTTATAGCCTTGTGGAAGAAAAAACAGTGGCTGGACCAAAAATGGTTGCTGATGCTGTTTGTAGTGGCTACTCCGCTGGGCTTTCTGGCGCTGGAGGCTGGATGGACAGTTACAGAAGTTGGCAGGCAACCCTGGATCATTAACGGGGTGATGCGTACAGCAGATGCCGTAACCCCTATGCCTGGCATCCGGTATTCCTTTTATCTGTTTACGGCAGTTTATATTTCATTGTCTGTGATCGTTACTTTTTTGTTGTACCGTCAGATCAGGATGGTTGGTAAATTGTACGATTCAGGAGCTCAGCATCAAAATGATTAAGTTATGGTATATGTAGTTATTGCTTTTTTATGGACAGCGATCCTCTTGTATGTACTGCTTGGGGGAGCAGATTTTGGTGCAGGGATTATTGAATTGTTTACCTCCAAACCCAACAGGGCGAGGGCTAGAAAGACGATGTACGAGGCGATAGGCCCGATATGGGAAGCCAATCATATGTGGCTGATCATTGCTATTGTCATCTTGTTTGTCGGTTTCCCCAAGATCTACACCACGGTTTCGGTTTATTTACATATCCCGTTGGTCTGTATGCTTTTGGGGATTATTGCCAGGGGAACAGCCTTTGTATTCCGTAATTACGATGCGGTAAAAGACAACATGCAAAAGGTTTACACCTCCATTTTTATTTATTCCAGTCTGGTTACGCCATTTTTCCTGGGTATCATTGCTGCAAGTTCTGTATCGGGGCAAATTGATCTGCAGGCTGGTGATTTCCTTTCTGCATATGTGTGGAGCTGGCTGAGCTGGTTTTCTGTCTCGGTGGGTTTATTTACAGTGAGTATTTGCGGCTACCTGGCGGCTATCTTTATTATCGGGCAAACCGATAATGAGGCAGATAGAGCCTTATTCATCAGGAAAGCGAAAAGATGTGTCTTTGTGGTCATGTTCGCAGGGGCTTTGGTTTTTATAGCTGCTTATGCGGAGCATATTCCTTTGGGAGAATGGATTTTTGGTCATCCCCTGGGTATTGTTGCCATTACTACGGCCAGTATTTCGCTGATCATCATGTGGTTTACGATTGAAAAGGACAAGCCTGCAGTACTTCGTCTTCTGGCGGGTTTTCAGGTTACAATGATCCTGTTTGCAGCTACTTATACGCATTTTCCAAATATCGTGTTGCTAAAGCATGGCGAGGAATTGTCTTTGCTGGCCCATCAGGGGCAGGCTAAAACGATTGATTCTCTGGCTTATGCTTTGCTGATCGGTAGTCTATTTATTCTTCCGGCACTTTTTTACCTGATTTATGTGTTTCAGAAAAAGAAGTCAGGTTTAACTGAACATTAATCTATATTTTATTTTATGGAGCAATCCAATTTTGAAAAACTCTCCAGCCTTACACAAGGCGATTACCAGGCCTTTTTATACGATTGTGATGGCACACTTACGGATAATATGCCGATGCATACCAAATCATATGTAGAAGTGGCTGCAGAACAGGGGGTGGTTTTTGACCCGGGAATTATTGATGAACTTGCCGGGTGGCCAATCCTGCAGGTGGTGGAAGAGATCAACCGCCGTTACCAGTCTTCGCTGGTGCCGGAGGATTTTAAGGCCCGTAAGGCAGAAATTTATAACGCACGTTATCTTGATCAGATACAACCTATCGATTACGTTGTGGCGCATCTGAGAGCGAATGCCGGGCGTGTAAGAATTGGTGTGGTGTCTGGCGGAGATAAGGTGACCATTTCCAGGACTTTGGAGATCCTGGGTTTAAGCGACCTGGTTGAAGTCCTGGTCTGTTCTGGTGATACAGAAAGAGGGAAGCCTTATCCTGATCCCTTCCTGAAGGCTGCAGAATTACTCGGTGTGGCACCAGCTCAATGCCTGGTTTTTGAAGATGGTGTTCCCGGGGTTGAGGCCGCAAAAGCCGCAGGTATGCATTGGATACGTATTGATCAGTTCAAATTCGGATAGTTATTTCAGATATTTATTGCTAATTTTGTTAGCAATGAAGAGATCGGGAACAGCAGATTTACCCTTGCATGGTGGTTTTGTGCCTTTATGGCTGGCGGAGCGCATGGCCAGATTGGGCTTTGCCATTACGGAAGCCATCATCACGGAGTATGGTACAGCCGAAGTGTTGCGTAGACTGAGCGACCCTTTCTGGTTTCAAAGCTTTGGAGCCGTAATGGGGATGGACTGGCATTCTTCCGGTATCACAACTTCGGTAATGGGCGCTTTAAAAAGAGCCGTGA
>NZ_DATMRL010000095.1:0-3544 GCF_035566355.1 Pedobacter sp. | reverse complement strand
TTATGTAGCGATCACTGCAATTTGTGGTTGCAAAAAAAATCAGGAATTAACAGGTAACTCCCCAGACCTTTTGAGCTCCGGTAGTCAATTAAATTCCATTCAACCATTTTCTGTTCTGTTTAACGGAGATGCAACCAATGGATCTGCCAATGTCTGGAAAGACATTAATATTGAAGGTACGGGAACTGTTACTACAGTAAACGACGAAACCAACACGCTGACGTGGAAATTTCTTAAACCTGCAAACAGCCATCGTACGGAAGGCCACGGGGCAAAGAATTATCAGGCATCAGAGGGAGATCTGATTTATATTGGCTGGACCAGTAAGATCTACATGCCGCAAAATCTCAAGACAGAGGCCATTTTTCAGTGGAAATCTTATCCCACAGACGGAGCTTTGCAAAACCATCCAATTATGCTCAGAACCAAAAATGGAGCGCTGGAATTACAGCATTTTGACGACAATCATGTAGCTACAGTTCCATGGTCTACAACGCTTTCAACCAACACCTGGCTAACTTTTGTGATTGGTATGAAAGTATCCCGCGATCCAGCAGTCGGTTACATTGAATTTTGGTACAATGGTGTCAAGCAGACTCTATCCAATAATGCCCAGCGTTTGTACTGCCGTACCCTGGATGTGAATATTTGCGATCCTAAATGGGGAGTGTATGGGGGAGATACAGATCAAGTTTCCCATTTCGTGAAAAAAATAAGAATTGCAAATACCTATCAGGAGGCTGCTCAATAAGCTATATATGAAGAATGTCGGGCCATTTCCAAATGGTCCAACATTCTTCATGTACGAATAAACAGTACATCCATTAAAAGATTCAGATTATTTTTTGGTTATTAAAACAAATTTCTATTTTTGTCATTCATCTGATGATATGACGACAATAATTACCAAGAAATCATTGGCCGACGAAGTAGCAGCAAGATTACAGGAACAAGTTTCTCTTGGGCATTATAAAGTTAATGATAAACTCCCTATTGAGCCAGAGCTGATGAAGCGCTTTGGAGTAGGAAGATCGACCATCAGAGAAGCAATAAAGATTCTTGTAAATTCAGGGTTATTGCGCGTACAGCAGGGACTTGGTACTTTCGTAGAACCATTTACCGGTAGCCGGGAACCCATGGATCAGCGGTTAAAACGGGCCGACATACACGATTTGAATGAAGTAAGGCAACTGCTCGAAATGAAAATCGCAGAAAAGGCAGCAGTAAGCCGCACAGACGCTGATATTTTAATAATGAAACAACACCTGGCAAAAAGAAAACAATACGCCAAAGATGGTTTATTAAAGGAATGCATTGAGGCAGATATTGATTTTCATACTGCACTGGCAGAAGCCTCTAAAAACGAAGTTCTGGCAGATTTGTATAAATCTGCATCTGTACATGTAAAAAAATGGTTTTTTGATATTTACAAAGACACAGAAATATTCACTCTTAGTCAGCCTTCCCACGAGCAACTCTTAAAATACATTATTGCAGGCGAAAGCAAAAAAGCCTGGAATACTTCTGCAAAAATAATAGGCCAAATTTTATAATATTTTTTTACCCTTAATCATCAGATGATCTGATTTATTTTTAATTATGAAACCTCTTACCCAGCAAGCCACAACGGTTGACACGAAAGACCTGGTTCAAAAGACAGTATTCTCGGTTCTTTTTACCATTAGTTTTACTCATCTGCTGAATGACATGATGCAATCGGTCATACCAGCTATTTACCCTCTGATCAAACAAAACTTCAAGTTATCCTTTACCCAAATCGGGATGATTACCTTTACTTTTCAACTTACGGCTTCTTTATTGCAGCCCTTTGTTGGATTTTATACAGATAAAAAACCTCGTCCATATTCTCTTGCTGTTGCCATGGCTTTTACCTTAGCAGGTCTGGTGCTTTTGTCTACTTCCGGCAGTTTCCTAAGTTTACTGATCGCGGTCAGTATGATTGGAATTGGTTCTTCTATCTTTCATCCTGAATCTTCCAGGGTAGCCCATTTAGCCTCAGGAGGGAAGAAGGGGCTGGCTCAATCTATTTTTCAACTGGGCGGAAATGCAGGAAGTGCAATTGGCCCGTTGCTTGCTGCATGGATTGTGATACCCTATGGCCAGTCCTATGTAATCTGGTTTGCCCTGGCAGCCATTCTGGGAATGATGATCTTAACCCGAATTGGTAAATGGTACAAGGAACATTTATATCTAAAGAAAAAAGCAGCGGTGAATACTGCTGAACCTGCAGGGCCAGCTTTGTCTAAAAGAAGAATATTGTTTTCACTGTCTATTCTGCTGGTGCTGATTTTTTCAAAGTATTTCTACATGGCCAGCATGACCAGCTATTTTACGTTCTATCTGATTGATAAATTTCATGTGTCGGTACAACAGTCTCAAATGTACCTCTTCGTATTTTTAGCTGCCGTAGCCGCAGGAACAATGATCGGCGGTCCTCTTGGAGATCGTTTTGGTAGAAAATATATCATCTGGATTTCTATTTTAGGAGCCGCACCTTTTACCTTGCTGTTACCTTTTGCAAGTTTATTCTGGACAGGTATACTCGCCGTGATTATAGGGGTCATCATCTCTTCTGCATTTTCTGCTATACTGGTTTATGCAACAGATCTGGTACCTGGTAAAGTAGGTATGATTGCAGGTTTATTCTTTGGCTTTGCCTTTGGAATGGGAGGTGTAGGCTCTGCATTTTTAGGTTGGATGGCTGATAAGACGAGTATTGAATATATATTTAAAATTTGTGCATTTTTACCGTTGATTGGTATTATCACTGGCTTCCTGCCCAATATTGAGCATCAGGTAAAATCACAAAAATAACATAGAGACAAGGCTATATCATACTGTATTGGTTGTTCGATAATCCGGCGTTTTAGCGCTGATTGTTCGACAAAAGTACCTGTTTGCCTAAGTTACGTCGCAGAAAGGGCGGAGAAGCTACGAACTAAGACGAAGCCAGATGTCTCTGTGTCTTGTCCTGATATAGCTTAACATTTTTATGTGTGTAATTGTGGTTTAAAAGGATATTTTTTTTAGATCAATCTATTCCTTAGATTTAGTTTCTAAATCAATCGAAATGAAGAAAATCATGTATATCTTGCTGTGTACAGGCGCATTTGCAGCCTGCACACAGCAGAACAAAAAGGGTAATGGAGAGGAGAATAAGAACTTTTCCAAACTTTGCGACCAATATTATGAAGAGGGTCTGAAGCTATTTCCTCTTAATGCAACTTATGCAGGCGATGATAGATATAATGATCTCCTCCCTAATGATGGCTCCGTTCAGTTTATTAATGAAACAAAAACCTTTTACACCAAATATCTCGACAGCCTGAAGGGCTACGACCGTGAAAAATTAAATGACAATGATAAGCTTTCCTATGATGTTTTAAAAGACCAGTTACAGGTGAGTTTGGATGGCTTAAAGTATCACTTTGAATACCTTCCATTTAATCAGATGTTTGCATTGCCGCTCACCTTCGGACAGCTCGGGTCAGGAACAGGTGCCCAGCCATTTAAAACGGTTAAG
>NZ_DATMRL010000094.1:0-2351 GCF_035566355.1 Pedobacter sp. | reverse complement strand
TCAGATTTTCCAGTCCAAGACTTTTAATGTAAGGAACAAAGATAACAGATCCATCCAGGTGATCTACCGGGATATCAAAGAAGCCCTGAATCTGGGCAGCATGAAGATCCATGGTCATGATGCGGTGAATACCTGCTGATTTTAACAGGTTAGCCACTAATTTTGCACCAATAGCCACACGCGGTTTGTCTTTTCTATCCTGTCTGGCCAAACCATAATAAGGAACAACTGCAGTGATGTAATGAGCAGAAGCACGCTTTGCCGCATCAATCATCAGTAAAAGTTCCATTAAATTATCATTTGGCTGATAAGTTGAAGCGATAAGGAAAACATCACAACCGCGGACTGTTTCGTCGTAAGAAGGTTGAAATTCGCCATCACTGAACCTGTTTAACGTGACGTCACCTAGGGGCTTGCCGTAAGACTCGGCAATTTTTAGTGCTAATTCCTTTGTGCCCGTTCCGGCAAAAAGTTTAACTGGGTTAAATTGCAATGGCATGATTGATCGGTATCAATGCTGGTTAAAAAAAATCGGATTGCGGTTTTAGTCACAATCCGAATATTGTTTTGTTGTCCGACCTGGATTCGAACCAAGACAAACGGTACCAAAAACCGTTGTACTACCCTTATACTATCGGACAATCTTCCATTCAAAAGGCTTGCTTCGAAATGGAATGCAAATCTACGCACATTTTTCAAACTTGCAAACACAAACTGAAAAAAAATCTATTTTTTTCTTCTTCCCCCTCTTTTCAAATGATTTACATTTTGGGACTATGGTTAATTTTTGTTAAACTCGTCCTATCATTGTACGATTATCAATCTTATTCTTTATTTTCGGCAGCATTTTTATAGCCCACAATTATCTATTCAAATAAAATGAATTATTCAAAAATTAATAACCTTACAGGCTGGTTCTGTTTTCTGGTTGCAACAGTATCTTATATTTTAACCCTGGAGCCATCTGTAAGTTTTTGGGATTGCGGCGAGTTTATTGCCTCTGCATTAAAGATGCAGGTGGTACACCAGCCCGGCGCACCTTTATTTTTAATGATCCAGCGCTTCTTCTCTTTATTTGCAGCGGGTGATCTGACCAAAATCGCTTATTTCATGAACGTAGGTTCTGCTGTTGCCAGTGGTGCCACCATCCTGTTCCTGTTCTGGACCATTACAGCCCTGGCCAAAAAGCTGGTGCTTAAACCTGGTGAAGAACTCAGCTCTTCAAAACTGATTGCCATTATGGGATCTGGTGTAGTTGGAGCTCTGGCTTATACTTACACAGACAGTTTCTGGTTTTCGGCAGTAGAATCGGAGGTATACGCCTTATCTTCCCTGTTTACCGCTATAGTGTTCTGGGGCATCCTGAAATGGGAAGCACATGCAGATGAGCCAAGAGCAGACAGATGGTTACTGTTCATTGCCTATATCATGGGACTTTCCATTGGTATCCACCTTTTAAACCTGCTGACCATCCCTGCGATGGCCTTTGTATATTATTTCAGGAAAACATCAAAACCAACCAATATAGGTATACTAAAAACTTTCTTTGTTGGAATCCTGATCCTCGCATTTGTACAATATGGCATTATACAATATGTCGTATCATTTGGTGCTTACTTCGATCTCTTCTTTGTCAACACTCTAGGTTTGGGCTTCGGAACCGGAGTTCTTTTCTTTGCCATACTGCTCATCGGCGGTTTGGTACTGGGTATCCGTTATTCTATTAAACACCAGAAAAAAGTATTAAACCTGGCCCTGTTGTCTACCGCACTGATCATTTTCGGCTATGGTTCTTTTGCCATGATCATCATCCGCGCAAAAGCCAATGTGAACCTGAACAACAGTGATCCGGACAATGCCTTCTCTTTCCTGGGCTACCTGAACAGGGAACAATACGGAGACCGCCCTTTACTTTTTGGTCCAAACTACAATTCGCAGAAAGTAAACCTGACAGAAGGTAAAACACTCTATAGAAAAGGTGCAGACAAGTACGAAGTAGCCGGAAAGAAAACGGACTATGAATATGACAGGATAACGCCTTTCCCAAGAATGTACAGCGATGATGACAGACACGTTGCTTACTATAAAGATATGATGGGATTTGACGACAGCCATTTCCCAAGTTTATTTGACAACATCGGCTTCCTGTTTAAATACCAGATCGGTAACATGTATATGCGTTACTTTATGTGGAATTTTGTGGGCCGTCAGAATGACGACCAGGGACAGGGAAGTTTATATGAAGGACAATGGCTGAGTGGAATAAAACCAATCGATGCCATTATGCTGGGCAACCAGAGCCACCTTCCCCCTTCTATTGTGGACAGCAATGCCTATAACAGATTTTTCTT
>NZ_DATMRL010000093.1:0-3657 GCF_035566355.1 Pedobacter sp. | reverse complement strand
ATTTGCCCTTAGTTTTCTAAGGGCAATTTCCCGAAGTTGCCGCACACGCTCCTTCCCAATACCTAAAGCCCTTGCTATATCCTGCAGCTGAACAGGTTCTGTATTGCCCAAACCAAAATTTAAGGTCAATATATATCTTTCTCTTGGAGACAGAATGGACATCATCCGCTCAATATAACCTTGTAAAGACTCCGCATCTATACTTTTATCCGGAGCGTACCTGTAATCTCTTAATACATCCAATAAAGAACTACCCATATCCGACGTAGCATCCATCGAAACCGGTAACCTTGCATTCACCAGATAATCCTCTACGCTTTCTTTCGCAATCCCCGATTCCTCAGCCAGTTCTTCAGCCGTAGGAAGCCGTTCCAGCTGTTGCTCCATACTTTGTATCACATTGTTCAACTTGGTAATATTACTCACCTGGTTGAGCGGAAGCCTGACCGTACGTGTCTGGTCACCCAAAGCCTGCAGAATGGTTTGTCTGATCCACCATACTGCAAAAGAAATGAACTTAAAACCCTTGGTTTCGTCAAACCGTTTTGCAGCTTTAATAAGTCCGAGGTTTCCTTCATTAATCAAATCCGTCAAAGCTATTCCCCTGTGCTGATATTGCTTCGCAACCGAAACCACAAACCTCAGATTAGAAACAATAAGCTTATAAAGGGCTTCCTGATCCCCTTCCCTTACCTTTTCTGCCAAAATGCATTCCTCATCAGCTGTTAAAAGTTCGAATCTCCCAATTTCGTTCAGGTATACATCTAAAGATTCAGATTCCCTTTTAGTGATACTCTGTGTAATTTTCAATTCCCGCATACTACATCTACTATTTTCATAATTATCTAAATATTTACTTAAATCAACATATCTGTATGTTATAGGCAAATATTAAAAGATATTTAAAAAGAGAAAGCGCCTCCCCCTCATTCCGGAAATAAACCTGAAATGCCCTTCTAAGCCAAAACTATATTCTCCATATATTCCAAAACACCTCATAATATTTAGCCCTGCAAATGTCATTTTACAAGGAACTGACTTCAGAAGCGCCTTTTTTTGCATTAAAAAAATTACTTTTGCATTTGATAAAAAGACAATGAGTAAAAGAGGCAGAATTTTAGTAGCCATGAGTGGCGGAGTGGACAGTTCAGTAGCGGCAGTGATGTTACACGAACAGGGATATGAGGTAATTGGCCTAACCATGAAGACGTGGGACTATGCCACTTCCGGAAGCAGCAGCAAGGAAACTGGATGTTGCAGCCTGGATAGCATCAACGATGCCCGTACACTCGCTGTAAATTACGGCTTCCCTCATTATATTCTCGATATCAGGGATGAATTTGGTGATTATGTCATTGACAACTTTGTTGATGAATATCTTGCCGGACGTACCCCAAACCCATGTGTACTTTGCAATACCCATATTAAATGGGAAGCCTTGTTAAAACGTGCAAATAAACTAGACTGTGAGTTCATTGCCACAGGACACTATGCCAATATCAGACAACAAGACAGCGGTAGATATGTGATTTCCAAAGGTCATGATGAAAACAAAGACCAGAGTTATGTACTTTGGGGCGTATCACAGGAAAACCTATCGAGAACACAGTTTCCATTAGGTTCCTTTGCCAAATCTGAGATCCGTCAAATGGCACTTGATATGGGACAGGAAGAACTTGCTAAAAAAAGCGAAAGCTACGAAATATGCTTTGTGCCAGATAACGACTACAGAGCCTTCTTAAAACATAAAGTAGAAGATCTGGAAGAGAAAGTGGCCGGCGGAAATTTCGTTCTGAGCAACGGTATGGTTGTAGGACAGCACAAAGGCTATCCATTCTATACCATAGGACAACGCAAAGGCTTAGGTATTGCCTTTGGTGAACCTATGTTTGTTACCCAGATCTTACCGGAAAGCAATACCGTAGTTTTAGGCCGTGCAGACGAGCTGGAAAGACGGGAAGCTATGGTACGCAATATCAACCTGGTTAAATACGCCAACATCAACGATCCAATGGATAACGTGATCACTAAAATCCGTTACAAGGATGCAGGAATGCTGAGCACTATTGTACAGGAAAATGATAAAATGAGGGTGGTATTTGACCATTCTGTATCCGCAATTGCTCCAGGTCAATCCGCAGTATTCTATGAAGGCAACGACCTTTTAGGTGGTGGTTTCCTTTGCTAATTAGGCCTTGCACCCAGCCATAATTCAAGTATACCACCTTTGCTAAAGTCATCATGAGAAAAAGAAAACTGATGATGATCTTTACTGTTTAACCTCATTTTTTGTATATAACAATTGGCTTTAGAATTATTGTAGGTTTTAATCACAAACTCTTTACCCGGATAATAATGTTTGTTGAGCTTAATCGTCACCTCATCAAACACCGGACTGGTAATATCATATTCCGGATCGATAGAACTCGTTCCGGTTAAACTAAACAAGCCCATAGAGGTTAATGCACTAACACCCCCCATTTGTCCCTGGTCCTCATCATGCCCGCCATATCCCTTATCAGGAGTAACACCGCCGTAAGCCTGTTCATTAACCCTACGAACCCAATATTGGGTTAAATCTGGCCTGCCTGCATAGTTGAATACATGCGCATTGGAACAACCCGGCTGGTTCGCATAACTTATATAGCCCGAACCATAGCCAAACACAAAATCCTGATCCTTGGCTTGTTCAAAAGCATAATTTAGCTTTTTACAAAGCGTATCATTGCCACCCATCAATTTAGCAAGCTCATGAATACCGTGTGAAACCGACCAGCTCGCCTGCCAGGAATTGGCTTCAACCCAACCCTCACCATCAAAAGGATTCCTGTGTAACCAGGTTCCCTCCTTTGTTTTCGGAAAAAGTAGTTTTTGTTCCGGATCAAAAAGTTTAATCCACCCCTTCGAACGATGGTTAAAATACTCGTAATCCTTCTTCTTGCCCAATTTCTTTGCCATTTGCCCTAAGGCCCAATCCTGAAAGGTAATTTCGGCGGTAATACCAGCATTCGATGGATAATACCCATTTTTTATATAAAATGCAATGGCATCATCTGCCCCTAATATCCCGATCATACCACCCGGTTCATGATTCCGTTTCATAATCTCATAGGCTATCAAGGCAGGTTTCTTTGTAAGAATCCCCTTTTGATAAGTAGAGGTAATCAAGCTCGTAGCAGGACACCCGGTCATGATATAAGAATATCCACCCGCACAAGGACCACGCGGAAGCAATTTTCCATTTTGAGCATACTGCACCAGTGAGGCAGCAAAATCATCCTGTACTTCTGGCCAGGCCAGTCCCCAAAGCACATTCAGATTCCACTGCGTTAACCAGAAAGCATCAGAATTGTACATATGAAATTTCGGTTTTCCATTTCCATCCTTCGGCAATGTCCTTATTTTAAACTTCGTATTAATGGTTGAACTTCCATGTCGTTCACCCTCAGTATTATCCGGATAATCTCCAGACACATCGTCAAGTTTATGCCGCCCCAGCAAAACATGCCATAGATCTGTGTAGAATTTTATTTTTTGATTCGCACTTCCACCTTTAACCATAACACGTCCCAGCATTTCATTCCACTCCTTTTGCGAAGTCGAACGAAGTTCATCAAAGTTCCAATGCCGAGCTTCCGAGTTTAAATTGAGCCTTGC
>NZ_DATMRL010000092.1:0-8049 GCF_035566355.1 Pedobacter sp. | reverse complement strand
AGTTGGAGTATTACCTCCGAAAGCGGTATTAAATTGTTTAATGGAAGTTTTAAAACAGAAACTATTGCTTTAGGAAATGCAATTCGGTTAGGTACAATTAAGCAGGTATTGGCTTCGGTTAAAACACCGCAGCGCGTTATCTTAAGCGCAACAGTGGCCAACCATACCAATACATGGGATATATTTGTATATCCAAATGTACTGCCTGAAACGCCTAAAGATGTACTGGTGACTCAAATTCTGGATGCTAAAGCTATAAAAGTGCTCAACGAAGGGGGGAAGGTATTACTAACATTAAAAAAGGGTTCGGTTAAAACGGATATGGGCGGCGATGTAAAAACAGGCTTCTCTACTATATTCTGGAATACAGCATGGACCAGCAGCCAACCACCAACAACTATGGGGATTTTATGTAATCCCAAACATCCTGCATTGGCCAGTTTTCCTACGCAGTATCATAGTAACTGGCAGTGGTGGGATGCAATGACCCATTCCAGTGCGATCAGACTTGATGCGGTAGGTGATCAGATCAACCCGATAGTAAGGGTTATTGACGATTGGGTGACTGCTCAGTCCCTGGGTTTGGTTTTTGAATGTAATGCAGGAAAGGGAAAGCTGGTTGTTTCAGGTATTGACCTCCTGTCGGACCAGGATAAACGTCCTGAGGCCAGACAACTGTTATATAGTCTTGAAAATTATATGAATGGTAGCCAGTTTAATCCTGAAAAGACAATAGAGCTGGCAAAAATACAGGGATTATATAATTAACACAGGTAAAATATATCCCGGCAGTTTTTTGCCGGGACTTTAAAATTATTTTCTGTATAACGGGCATCTTTTAAGTAAATACTCCAGTGGACTATTGTAGGATCCGTCTGTATTGCTTAGGAAAGCTTTATGTGTTTGGTTATAAATACTTGCATTATTGTCCATGTAAATATGCAAGCCCACTGCCACATCATATCGCTGAACCGCATTGCTGTTTGTGGAGCCATAAGAGGAAACACCTTTAACCTTGTCGTTATTATCCCGCTTTACTTTACTGCTCGAAATATCACTGGTGGAACTGGTTTGATATCCCTTATTCTGTGTTATAGAGCCATCTATCACATATTCTACGCCCAGAATGTCACAGATTTCTTTCATAGTGAAATTGATCATCTTGTCTTTGGTAACTCCAGCTTTGCTGAGCAGGGCATTTGTAGTTCTTGGGTCGAGTATGGTATATCCCGCAGCGTGTTGTGATAAAAAACCGTAGGTGTCTTCTTGTGCCTTATAACCAATTGCGTCAGCGCCTGGTTGATTGTCCATTAAATAGGTAAATGGAAGGATGGCAATCTTGTTGTGATGATCAACAGAAGATGCCGACATGGTTACCTGGTCATTTTGGCGGTTTTGTGCGGGAAGACTTTGCTGGCTGATGTTTTCTACTCTGCCGCTGGCGTGAACAATTTTAGCAATTTCTGATTTTTTAAGTACGTACTGGGCAGTTTCGCCAGCATAAATAAAAGTAACTTCAGTGTCGGTGATTTTGATCACTTTTCCCTTCATTTCTTCACCGTCGATTTTTTGAATGACATCTTGTTTTGCATTGGTCTGGGCCATTATGTTTATGGAAAACATGGCTAAGACTAAAATGAGGTATAATCTTTTCATTTGTTTGCTTTTTGTTGTTGATAAGGGATCGTTATTGATAGAGTTTAAACAACAAATATCAGGGGATAGTTTGGGTTTTATTCTAATCTTAATTTCAATCACCGATCCTTTTATAAATGTACTGCCTGTCTGCGTTTACTAGGATCTGCATTTTACGTTTTCTGCCAGAGAATACGGCGTCAACAGGATCGTTTTCGTTGATGAAAAACTTGTCATTTGCATAAGGTTTTAACTCCGTAGCTCCTTTTTTGCGAATCAGTGTGACTATACCAGTTGTAACGCTTATTTTCAAGGTGTCGTTCGTCAGATCGTTATGGTAGGTGCCTTGATAAGTGTCCAGTATTTTCTGATCTACAGCTATTTTGGCATATTTATATCTTTTAATCCCCATGAGCCAGGTGTATAAACTGTCAGTATTGTAGGCAGATGTCCAGCTGTCATGTCCGTCATTCGGGAAGATGGTGAATTTAACATCCGGGTTGATGGGCTTTAAGGCATCCACCATATCCTGGCTTGATTTAAGGGGAACAATATTATCCTTTCCGCCATGAAAAACCCAGATAGGTGTGTGTCTTATTTTCCATACCTTAGAGGTATCGCCTCCACCGCAGATCGGTACAATTGCGGCGAACATTTGAGGGTATTTCATTGCCATTTCCCAGCAGCCGTAGCCGCCCATGCTTAAACCTGTTAAGTATAAACGATCTTCATCGATCCGATATTTAGCCTTAATATCTTTCAGCAGGCGAAACAGATCGGTGGGTTCCCAGCCTTCTCCATTGGGTACTTGCGGTGATATCACGATAAAAGGGAATTTTTTGCCCTGAGCAATCATTTTTGGTAATCCGTTTACAGCTACTTTGTTGACATCATCGCCGCGTTCACCGCTTCCATGTAAGAATAACACCAAAGGAAATTTTTGCTGATCGTTCTGCTTGTAGTTTTCAGGTAAATAAAGCAGGTACTTTATCTCGTTGATATATTTTTCCTGGGTTTGCTGTGCAGATACGGTGTTGCACACTAAGGTGAGAATTAGGAAGAGAGTGAAGAGGTGTTTCATGTTGAACGTTTTAGTAGTCAGACTGTTAATATACGAAAAATGTTACAGTGCTTCTTTTTCTAAAACCGGTATTTCAAATCTGCTTAACTCTGGTGTATGATGTTCTCTTTTGGAGATTGCCTTCATTTTTTTTATAATTTCGGGATGTTGATTGGCTACATCATGTTGTTCTGTCTGGTCTGCTGCTAAATCATACAGTGACCATTTCGTATTGCCCTTGAGCATGTCTAACCGGATTCCTTTCCAGTTCCCTATTCTGATGGCTTGCTGGCCGCCATATTCCGGGTATTCGAAGTAAAGATAGTTGCGATCGGTCTGTTTGCCTTTGGCCAGAATTGTTGGCAGGATACTGATGCCATCTACGTGTTTCGGGACTTTAAGATTTAAGAGGTCGCAAAAGGTAGGCACCATGTCAATGGTTGCAGATATAAGATCGGAGGTGCTCCCTTCCTGGATTTTTCCTGGCCAGGAAACGATAAAGGGCTCTCTTATTCCCCCTTCGCGGAGAAAGCCTTTTCCCCATCCATATGCTCCGTTAAAAGGTCCGGCGCTTTTAAAAAAAGCAGGGTCTACACCTGCATTGTAAGCCGGACCATTGTCTGAACAAAACATAATGATGGTGTTGTCATATACACCCTTGTCTTTTAGTTTTTTAATGATCTGGCCTACTTGCTGGTCTAACAAAGTGATCATAGCTGCATAGGTGGCATGTGGATAACGGCAAGGAAAATAGGAGCCTCCCAGGAAGGGTTTTTCGTCTCCGAATTTCTTGTGATAATAAGCCACCAGATCTTTAGGTGCCTGCAGCGATACATGGGGCAAAGGGGAGGGGTAATACAGGAAGAATGGTTTGTCCTTACTTTTATCAATGAATTTTAGAGCCGCTTTAATCAGGTAATCGGGAGCGTAGTCTTTTTGCTGATACTTTTCATAGTTCTTCTCGTCCAGTGGATCAAGATCTTTGGGGAGTTCAATATTGGGGTCAACAATCCTGTTGTCTAAAGGTACACGGTTGTTGTTTTCCCATAAATGCCCGCTGTAATAGGTGTGGTCTTGTCGCTGGCAGATATAGCCATAAAAATAATCGAAACCCTGGTTATTTGGTGTACCGGCAGTCATGGAGGCACCCAAGCCCCATTTACCCACCAAAGCAGTGGTGTAGCCTGCTTTTTTTAGAATTTTGGCCATGGTGATGGTGGAATCAGGAATTGGATATTGGCCTTCCAGGTAAGGATTGTCTTCCATCGCTTTGAAATTCCAAACATCTCCGCGATCGGCCCATTCATGATTTCCACGGATAAAGGCTTTCCCCGAATTTTGTCCGGTCATCAATAGGTAGCGTGAGGGGGCGCAAACAGGGTAGGCATAATGTTGTGTAAAGCGCTTTCCTCTCTTTGCCAATTGATCCAGGTTTGGGGTTTCAATTTTTTCCTGACCGTAACAGCCCAGTTCCCCATAGCCCATATCATCGGCCAGGATGTAAACTATGTTGGGCTTTTTTGAGAAGCTATTTTTGCTTCCTTTTTGAGCGTTGCTGGTTAGAGAGACACTGAAAATCGTGGTGAATAACAGAACAATGGTATAGAATTGAAAGGTCTTTTTCATATAAAATATAATAAAGTAATTTACATGTTTTCTTTAAGTTTCAAACAATTAGCTCCACACTTTAGGTTCTGATTTTTTTAAAATAAAATGCCCCAAAAAGTGCGAAACTCTTTGGGGCAAATAAATAATATAAGTTCTGTTAATTAATTCATTTTGGCTGCCGGAATTGATTTTTTTGTCATCTTGTCCAAACCTGTGGCATAGCTGTCAAATTCTGCGGTTAGCTGTGTAACTAAAGCTTTTTTTGCTTCTGCGTCACCTTTCACCATACCCCTCCATGTCACATTCGTTTTGCCATTTTTGTCTTTTAAAAAAATAGCAAATTCTGCCGATTTAATTCCTTTAGGCAGGTTGGTGTCTGCAAAATCTATGGCCATAAGCTTGTTATGAGGTTCGTTTTGTGTGATGTTTTCTACCCGGTTGCCACCATTTGAAAAAACAATCTTCCTGGATACAGGTGGATTGGCATCTAATACTTCTACGGCACTTACATAACCATTGGAGGCTTTTTTAAGTAAGTCGTTGTTGTTAAAGACTTCCCAGGTCATCTCCAGCGGCATACTGATGTCTACGCTTTTTTCTATGTCCCATTTAATTTTTTGGGCGGCTTCCATCTGTGCGTGAGCTTTAATTGCAGATAAACTGGTTAAGAGTAGCAGGGCTAATACGATCTTCTTCATAGTGTTAAGTGTTTATTTGAAAAAAGAGCCAGGAATTTCAGCCTGGCCCGTTGCTGATTACATGCCAAATATTTTTTTCATGGCTTTATCTAACGATTCGCCACGAACATTTTTCTCTACGATTTTTCCGTCCTTATCTACGACAACCAGGTAAGGAATTCCACTAAACAGGTAATCGGCCATTACGGGTTTAGATTCTACTGCATTGATCTGAGGCCAGCCCATTTTTTCTTCGGCCATTGCTTTTTTCCAATCGGCCGGTTTTGCATCAACAGATACAGATAAGATTTCCAGGCCTTTGTCCTTGTATTTACTGTATACCTCTTTCAAGTGGGGGATCTCCTGGCGGCAAGGGCCACACCATGAAGCCCAGAAATCAATAATCAGGTATTTTCCTTTGAAATCTTTAGGTCCCCATTTTTTACCGTTTACATCTGGATAAGCAAAAGCAGGTGCTTTCTGTCCGTCGGCAATTTTCTCTTCTTGTGCAATACCGTCCAGGATTTCCTTTTTTCTTTTCTTTGCCTGATCCAGGTCAGGGAATTTTTTAGTTAGATTGTCTAATGTAGACATGACCAGTTCCCTGTCTCTTTTGGGGTTCAGGTAGTTCAGCGCATATAATACTGTGGGTTGATCTTTGTATTTGTGAACCAGGTATTTGATGCGGAAGTCTTTGTCTTTGTTGATACGCTCAAAACCGTCCTTCATATAATTGATCCATACCGTATCTTTAGAACGCCCTGCCCTGTATTGTTCCTGACCTACCGCAATCATTTGCTGATAGTCAAGGTAGCCTACCAGGTTTACATCATTGATCACATCGTTTTCTGCTGATGTATTTTCCATATAGATGTATGGTGGGTTTTTGATTTTCATCTTTGCTGTATCTATACCACGCACGTTGACATGGATGTTGTCTTTATTTGCCCAGAAATCAATGCGGTCAAAATAATAAACACGTACCTGGTAAAAGTCCGGCTTATCTGCCGGTACTTTGAAAGAGAAATTGTTGTTGGCATCTACTTTTGTACTGTCTATTGCTTTGAAGGCTCTTTTAAAGCCTTCACCTTCGTATTTGCCCAGGTAAATCGGGTATTTGTTTTCGGTATCGGGGAATTTAACGGTACCTGTAAAAGTTACTGTTTTTCCATTCTGCGCAAAGCAGTTGATCATCATAAATAATGCGACAACGGCTAGAATTACTCTTCTTTTCATTTTTTTATTGTTCTTTGTTTTTTATTAGTCTTTCATCATTGGAGGCGTCATCTTCCCTTTTTGCATGGCTTCTTTTCTGAGATCTTGTGCTTTAGTTGCCATGACTTCTGCTTCTGCAGTTTTTCCTTGTTTTTTAAATACTCTTTTTCTCAG
This sequence comes from Pedobacter sp., assembly GCF_035566355.1. GTDB lineage: Bacteria > Bacteroidota > Bacteroidia > Sphingobacteriales > Sphingobacteriaceae > Pedobacter. The sequence continues at coordinate 1,680 of NZ_DATMRL010000092.1, read as the reverse complement.
GTCGGCCAGTTGTATGCTGGTGAAAAGATCGGGATTGCTTTTCTCGATCTGACTTGCCCATTTCAGGGCATTCGGATATTGTGCTGCTGGTGCTGAGGTAACTACATCGTTAGCGGCTCCGATGATAAAGTAGTTCTTTGAAGTGAAATCATTGTCCTTAGAAACAGCATCAACACGGCTGGTAAATTTATCCCATTGTCCTGCGGCAGCATATTCAATCAGATCGAGCTGGGTAAGTATAGGCTTGGAATAATTGGTGCCTCCGGACAGGATTTTTCTAATTGCTGCAACCTTTTCTTTTGCTTCTTTAAGCCCTGTTTTCTTTTCATACGCCCTTTTTACAGAGTAAACTGCCATGCTAAAAGTGTTTCTGAAATAAGGGTTTACCTTTTCTGCTCCATATGTTGACTCCAATTTTCCTTTATTGGCATAGAGATAGGCGAAGGCCTGAGAAGAAGGATTATTGAGGTATTTGAGGGCAAGGTTCCAATTATGTTCCTCCATAAGTGCTGATGCAGGAAGACCATCAAAATAGACTTTTGCTACAATACCCATTTTATCGGCTTCATAGGCTTTTTCCAAGGCTTCCAGGTAAGCAACTGCTGTGGCTTCGGAATGATCACCATTGTTGAATTTTTTGGCCAGTCCGAATGCAGTACTTTCTGGTTTTAGCGCTTTGCCGGCTTCTTGCATAAATTCAGATGCCGACATACTACCAACAATTTTATGTACGATTTCTCCGTCTCCGTTAATGAACAGATAGGTTGGAAAGGCACTTACTTCGTATTTATCTTTTAATGCAGGGCCTTCACCTTTTTCCATATCATATTTAACATTGAGGAAGGTGTTGTTGAACAGATCAGCTACGCTGTCTTTTGTAAACACTTCTTTGGCCATGACCTTGCAGGGACCACACCAGGAAGTATAAGCATCAAAAAAGATGATCTTGTTTTCTTTTTTGGCTGTGGCCAGTTGTGTTTTCCAGTCAGCTTCCTTAAACGTGATCTCCCGGTTTTGGGCAGAGGCGGATAGTGCAGCCAGGCAGGTGAGTCCGATGAATAATTTTTTCATTTCTTTATTGTGGGTTTTGTTGCAGATTTGGGTTCAATTGAATCTCTACCAGCGGAATTGGGTAAACGATGCGTTTATCGTCGGGCTGGATCGTTAAAGGCGCTGTGAAAAAATAATCTATATAGTTTCTTGTTAATGGCAGGCCATTACGGAAGTTCTCAAACGAAGAGTTTCCCTCCCAGGCCAGTTCGAGCCTCCGCTCATTGAATACGGCTTGAAATACCGTGAGACCTGCAGTTGATAAACTAGCAGTAGTCCATGCCGGAGCATTGGCCCTTACCCTTACTGCATTAACGGCAGTTAGTGCATCGGCAGTATTGCCTGACTTGGCTAAAGCCTCTGCTTTGTTGAGGTACATTTCTGCCAAACGAATGTAAGCGGTTCCACTTCTGCTTTTTGCACTGAAATCAAATCCACCCAACGGAAAGATCTGCTGATAGTTATATTTGTTTACTGTATTTCTGCTTTTATCGGTTGCAGTTATTCTTTTGTCAGTTTCAACGGTGATAAAATTCATTCTTAGATCTGATGGATTCTGATTCAAGAGGGCCATGTAATCTGGTGATGCCGTATATTCACCCTGGTAAGGGTTTCCAAATACATCTCTCG
>NZ_DATMRL010000091.1:0-22353 GCF_035566355.1 Pedobacter sp. | reverse complement strand
CTGCAGGTACGCGCTGCACTTTTTCATGCAGGTGCAGGTCAGATCGCTAATTACAGCGAATGCAGCTTTAATGCCGAGGGGTATGGTACATTTAAGGGGAGCCAGGATACCAATCCTTTTGTTGGAGAAAGGGGTGTACAGCATCAGGAGCATGAAGTCCGGATAGAAACGATCTTCAGAACCCAGGATGAACGCAAGGTATTGGTCGCTTTGCTGGAGAACCATCCTTATGAAGAGGTGGCTTACGATATTTATCCGCTGGAAAATAAACTGGATAACGTTGGTGCCGGTATGGTGGGCTGGCTGGAAGAAGGGATGGAAGCCGATGATTTTTTGAATTACCTCAAATACAGTATGAATGTAAAGGTGATCCGACACACCAGGCCCTTGCCGAAAAAAATCAGGAGAGTAGCCGTATGTGGTGGTGCCGGGAGTTTTTTACTGGGAGATGCCATCGCGGCGAATGCGGATGTCTTCATTACCGGAGATTTCAAATACCACGAATTTTTTGATGCGGATAAGAAATTGATGATTGCTGATATAGGACATTTTGAAAGTGAACAATTTACTTCCAATTTGCTGCAGGACATTATTCTGGAAAAATTTCCGGAATTCTCTGTCCGTTTGGCGGAACACTGTACCAATCCGGTTCATTATTTCTTTTAGTCTTGTCGGGAGACTTGTGCAGGGATCTCTAAAAGATTTAGGAACAGCGATCACATGGAGACTTTAAGATAGCAAATCGCAGATTAATAGCAAATTGTATAGATGAAAGTAAAAATAATACTTATCTTTGCAAGCTTTAGCAACAGATCATCAAGAACGGCGGCTTTTTTAAAGCAAAGATGCCGGCCGTAATTTGACATCTTGTAAAGGCTGAGAGGCTGTTAAATCATTGATAATTAGTTAAATATAATTATACCCATAAATTATTTCATTTAATGGAACAAACTGTAGAGCAGAAGCTAAAAGCTTTATACGAATTACAAACCCTTCATACTAAAATTGATAAAATACGCCAGATTCGTGGTGAGTTACCAATGGAGGTTGCTGATTTAGAGGATGAGGTTGCCGGATTGGAGACCCGTATTCAGAAGTTTAAAGGCGAACTGGATGATACTGAAGATGCTATTGTAACGCGTAAAAATATGATCAAGGAGGCACAAAACCTGATCAAGAAATACGAAACGCAGTTAAAGGATGTTAAAAATAATCGTGAATACGATGCTTTGACTAAAGAAGTGGAGATCCAGTCTTTAGAAATACAGGTATGTGAGAAAAAGATCCGTGAGCACGGATTTGAGATCGCGCAAAAAACTGAAGTTTACGAAAAAGCGCTTGCTGACCTGGAATCCAGAAGAAAAGATCTGGATATCAAAAAAGGAGAGTTGGAAACCATTACTGCAGAAACTGAAAAAGAAGAGCAGGCTCTAACTAAAAAATCTGAAAAAGCAGAAACTCAAATTGAAGACCGTTTGCTGATCGCTTACAAGAGATTGAGAAGCAATGCGAATAATGGTTTGGCGGTAGTGACTATTGACAGGGATTCTTGTTCAGGTTGCTTTAACCAGATTCCACCTCAGCGTCAGCTGGATATCCGTCAGCGCAAGAAAATTATTGTTTGCGAGCACTGTGGAAGAATCCTGGTAGATGAGGCTTTGACTCATGAACTGGCAGAACAACAATAAGCGGTTTTAAAAGAAATACAGAACGGTCAGGTGTTTATCTGGCCGTTTTTTTTGGCCTAAATTTTGGGTTGTTTGAAAAATAATAAAATAACAGATGAAACATAATGCTGAATGCAGGCGTTAACTGTTTTTGTATTTAACTTGATCTATCTATGTATAAAAAGGGGTTACCCGTTTGTTTGTTCCTGGCTTTTATGCTGCTTTTTCCGTTAAAAGGCTTTTCTAACTTTGATTTTAATGCCAATTGCTTAAAGGCATATAAAAACATATTTGATCTTAAATTAAATGCAGCGCGGCAACTCGTTGCTGCGGAAAAGGCTGTACATCCAGATAATTCCATTGTTCCCTTGCTGGAAAATTACATCGATTATTTTTACCTGATCACGACGGAAAGCAGGTCAGATTTTGACCGCCTTAAAGATTATAAATCAGACAGGCTGGATAAAATTGAAGACGATAAGGATAGAAATTCGCCTTATTATCTCTATGCACAGGCAGAAATCAATTTACAATGGGCGTTGTTGCGAGGGAAATTTGGTGAATATTTTACAGCAGCGAGAGAGATAAAGAGGGCTAATTCCTTATTGGCTGACAATAGTAAAAAATTTCCGGCCTTTCAGCTGAATCAGAAAGGTTTGGGCTTAATCAATGCTTTCCTGGGAAATTTGCCCGATGGCATGCTAAAAAGTACATTATCTACTTTTGGCGTCAAAGGAAATCTGAATACCGGGATTTCAATGCTTGATAAATTGGCGGAACAGCTTCCTAAAACCACTTATCAGCCTTTTTATGAAGAGGTTGTTTTTTATTACGCTTATGTGCTGAGCGATATTGCCCATAGTCCCGAAGCGTATAGCAGGACAATGAAATACACGGAAAAGATCAGTGATACCAGTTTGCTGAAATCTTATCTTCAGGCCTATGTGTGTATCAGAAATGGTCATAACGATCAGGCAATAGAAATTCTTGCTGGCAAGCCTTCTGGGGCAGCTTATTCTTCCTTTCCTTATCTGGACCTGCTTATGGGAACAGCTAAACTCAATAAGCTGGATTACTCGGCAGGAATATATTTTAATAAATTCCTGCAGCAAAATAAAGGCGTTAATTACATTAAAGATGCCAACCTTCATTTGGCATGGCTTTCCTTATTAAAAGGGGATACAGGAGCTTATTCCGGCTTTACATCCAAAGTTAAAAGCGGGGGCTATACTTATATGGACAAAGATAAGCAAGCACTTAATGAAGCTGCGGCACCTGCGCCCACACCGGAGCTACTTAAGGCCCGGCTTCTTTTCGATGGGGGTTATTTAACCAAAGCATCGGAAGTTCTTTCTGCTATTAAATCAGACAATATGACAGCAAAGAACAAAACGGAGTTTTATTACCGTAAGGGAAGGGTCAATGATGAATTGGGTAAAGATGATGAGGCGCTGGCCGATTATCAAAATGCAATCAATTCCGGGAGGAGCTTAAAATATTATTTTGCAGCCAATTCTGCCTTACTTATGGGAAAGATCTATGAGAAAAAGCACAATGCTGTTAAAGCCAAAGCGAGCTACAATATGGCCATTTCAATGAAAGACCATGAATATGAAAGCAGTATTGAGTCGCAAGCGAAACAGGGCTTAAAGCGAACCGGAAATTAGAAACGATAAATAAAAGCATTGATGTGCATACCTGCGCCTACAGAAGCAAATACAGCATATTGACCTTTTTTAATCCCATAATCTTTGACCAGTCCCTTAGCAACCAGATCCAAGAGTGTCGGAATTGTAGCTACGGAACTGTTGCCCAGCCAGGAGATTGTCATAGGCACCAGATTTTCTGGAACTTTATCCTGGTTGTATAATTTAAACAGACGTTTCATGATGGCATTGTCCATTTTACCATTGGCCTGGTGAATAAATACGATATTAATATCCAGGATGTCAATTCCAGCTTTATCGATGGCTGTTTTGATCACCTGGGGCACATAGGTCACCGCAAATTCATACAATTTTCTGCCATTCATTTTCAGATAGGCGTTTTCATTGCAGGCGTCGGGATTATGGCTTCTTCCCATCACCAGTAAAGAGCCATAGTCTACGGCATAGGTTTGGGTCTTGTGAGAAATAAGTCCTATGGGCTCTGCTGAAGGCCTGGCTTCATAAATGACTGCGCCTGCACCGTCAGAGAAAATCATGCTGTCTCTGTCGTGTGCATCAATGATCCTGGAAAGGGTTTCCGCTCCGATAACCATCACTCTTTTTGCATCCCCGCTTTTGATCAGGGCATTCGCCTGGATAGATCCTTGTACCCAGCCTGGACAGCCGAAAATCAAATCATAGGCTACGCAATCCGGATTTTTAATATCCAGGGCCTGCTTAACTTTTGCAGCAAGTGCAGGAAGCATGTCCATGCGGTTGCTGTTGAGCTTAATGTCACCAAAATTATGGCAAAATATGATATAATCCAGGCTTTCCTTGTCTATAGAAGCATCGTCTATAGCCCTTTGGGCAGCAATTGTGGCAATGTTGCTGCTTACTTGTGCAGGGTCAGCATAACGTCTCTCATTGATCTCAGTGATTTCAGAAAATTTTGAGATAATTTCTGCATTTCCTTTGTCCAGAATAAGGCCATTTTCATAAAAAGTGGAGTCCAAAAAGGCATCTCCTGACACAACGTGATCAGGAATAAAACTTCCTGTACCTAAAATTACGGAATACAAATTCATCTCAATATTACTCATCTCATACCGTATACCGTTTAGGTATACAGTATAAAAATAGGATTAATTACTTAAACTACAAATTTTAATTGAATTCGTCAATCAAAAAAACAAACAACTCTTTAGGGCCGTGGGCACCCAGAACCAATGTTTTTTCAATATCTGCCGTACGGCTTGGGCCAGTGATTGTACTGATCATAGACGGGATCTGTGCTCCATATTTATTCTTAATCAGTGCAAAGGCATCTTTAAGATCGGGCACGAGTTGACCGGTTCTGGCAATTACAATATGGTGATGGGGAAATATACTAAGCCTTCTCCCCGCGGCATTTTGGTTAGAAACCATTACAGAGCCATTTCTAGCAATCAAGGCCTCGCAAAGTGTAAGGCCAACTTCGGCCATTTCAAAGTCCTTATCGGTCTTATAAAAAGGAAATTCAAATTGGGTTAATAATTCCTGTAATTCAGGTTCCCAGCAATAGATTTTTCTCCAGTTAAATTTATCTGCAAGATCCAGGATGTTCTCTATGAAATCCATTCCATTTTCACAGAAAATAAAATGTCCGGATACAGCGGTAAGCTGTTCGGCAAACTGAACTTCCAGGAGTTCTTCCTCTTTTTTATATAGTGGAGTTTCTTCTAAATTTGGATAAGGATGATCTCTTTTTTCAAGGAGTGCTTTCCTGATTTTCTTTAGCATTAACTCTTTTGAAGAGATATTTTCTTGCATAGGTTTTTGATTTGCTGCCGTCCGTTGAAGAACGGCAGCTTACCATAAATTAGTTATTCTCTTCTGGTTGTACAGTTTTTGCTGTTGCAGAAGGGTCAGTGGTTTCGCCAACACCATCGTGTACCAAACCTTTGGCTGCTGGTGTCTGATCTCCGGTTCCATTAACGAATTCGTCATAGGTGGTACGGTTATCAAATGGACGTTTGCCCAGGATCTCTTCCAGATCTGCCTGAAATAAGATTTCTTTCTCCAGTAATTTCTGAGCCAGTTTCTCTAAACCATCTCTTTTTTCGATCAGCAATTGCTTGGTTCTGTCGTATACAGCTGCAATCAGGATGCGAACTTCATTATCAATGATTTCTGATGTCTTTTCAGAATAAGGCTTGTTGAAGTTATATTCTGTTTGAGGATCGTGAAAAGATACATTTCCAACAACAGCATTCATACCATAAATGGTTACCATTGCATAGGAAAGCTTGGTGATCCGCTCCAGGTCATTCTGGGCACCGGTGGAGATTTTTCCAAAAACAATGTCTTCGGCAACTCTTCCACCCATAGTCATACACATACCGTCAGTTAATTGCTCTGTTGTATACAAGAATTGTTCTTTTGGCAGATATTGAGCATAACCAAGTGCAGCAATACCACGAGGAACAATAGATACCTTAACCAATGGGTCTGCATGTTCCAGGAACCAGCCTGCAATAGCGTGCCCGGCCTCATGATAAGCCACAATTTTCTTTTCTTCAGGAGAGATGATCTTGTTTTTCTTCTCAAGACCACCGATAACACGATCAATGGCGTCCTGGAAGTCTTGCATGTCTACCTTTGTTTTATTGCGTCTGGCAGCAATTAAGGCAGCCTCGTTACAAACATTGGCAATTTCTGCTCCGGCAAAGCCAGGTGTTTGCGCCGAAAGTTTTTTGGCATCCACTTCTTCTGAAGTTTTAATTGGCTTTAAGTGCACTTTGAAAATCTGTTCACGGCCAACCAGATCGGGTTTATCTATAGAGATCTGCCTGTCAAACCTTCCCGGTCTGAGGAGAGCAGAATCTAAAACGTCCGGACGGTTCGTGGCTGCCAGGATAATGATACCAGAATCCGTACCAAATCCATCCATTTCCACCAACAGCTGGTTTAATGTGTTCTCCCGTTCATCGTTTCCACCCATCATGCTGTTTTTGCCCCTTGCACGGCCAATAGCGTCTACCTCGTCAATAAAGATGATACAAGGAGCTTTATCTTTGGCTTGTTTAAATAAATCACGTACACGGGAAGCACCAACACCAACAAACATTTCCACAAAGTCTGAACCGGAAAGAGAGAAGAAAGGTACTTGCGCCTCACCTGCAACGGCTTTAGCCAATAAGGTTTTACCTGTTCCGGGAGAACCAACCAATAAGGCCCCTTTCGGTATTTTACCACCCAGATTAGAGTATTTTTTTGGATTTTTAAGGAAATCTACGATTTCCATTACTTCTTGTTTGGCTTCTTCCAGACCGGCAACATCATTGAAGGTGACATTAACCTGGCTTTCTTTATCAAAGAGGGTTGCTTTAGATTTTCCAATATTGAAGATCTGACCGCCGCCGCCGCCGGCACCACCGCCCATACGACGCATAATGAAGATCCAGAAGCCTATGAATAAGAGTACCGGAATGATGACGGTAAAGAACCAGGAATTAAAGGTGCTTTGTCTGGTTTCCTTAACAGCAAGAATACGCTGATTTTCAGGGATATCTTTTTGAGATTCTTTCAACTGCGCATCCAGACCGTCCATAGAACCTGCAGTAAAATATACAGTTGGACCTTCGGCTGCGCCAAAGTTATTTTTGGTACGGTACTGATCGTATTTGCTTTCTTTAACCCGGTCTTTTTTGATAAAGACGTCTGCCCGGACCAGGTCCTCGTATTTGTAAGCAACAATTTTTTCTACATCACCTGGTTTCAGCATTTCGCTTTCAAAGGTTTGATATGGGACCGGCTTGCTGGTATCAGTATTGAACAGGAATTGAAGTAAGATCAATCCCAGAATTATAGCAGCATAAACCCAGAAGATGTTAAACTTGGAACCCTTTTGAGGTTTTTTTGGAATATTGGGTATCCTTTTAATCAACTTGGGTTTTGTATTTTCTTTCTCTTTCATCATGGATTCAAAATGTTTTAATTAAAATTAGGCGCTTTGATAAGAAGTAGACTGTGCATCGCCCCATAGGTCTTCAATCCCAAAGAAATCTCTTTTCTCGGTTTTAAAGATATGAACTACGATGTCAAAATAATCCAGAATGATCCATTCTGCATTCTCGAACCCTTCTTTACGCCATGGGTCGGTTTGGGTGTTTGTATAGATTTCCTTTTCTACACTGTCGGCAATCGCTTTGACCTGAGTAGAAGAATCTGCATTACATATGATAAAATAATCTGAAACGGAGCTGTTGAGGTTTCTTAAATCCAGACGTACGATGTCATTCCCTTTTTTTTCCTGTATACCATGTACAGCCAATTCGGATAGGTATGTAGAAAGGTTTCCTATTTTCTTTTTTACCATTAAAATGTTTTAGTTTTGATAAACAACAAATATAATCAACACTTGCAAAATAACACTTTTTCAACATTATTTGTTGGTCAAAATCTTATCAAATTATCAGAGGTTGATTCTACCAATAACTTTTTAAAAGAATTGGTGTCAAAATCCGAGCCATTACCAGAAGGAACTGTAATTATGGCAGATAATCAGTATGCAGGAAGAGGCCAGCAACAGAACATTTGGCATACAGAGCCTGGAAAGAACCTTACTTTCAGCGTGTATTTGAAGCCAAGCTTCCTGAATATACCGCAGCAGTTCCTGCTCAATATGGCCATAAGCATCGCCGTTAATGAGGCCTTAACTAATTTGTTAGGCAGTGGGGTCAGTATTAAGTGGCCGAATGATATTTATTATAAGGATCTTAAACTAGGAGGGATGCTCATTGAGAATATGATTACCGGAAGCCGGTTTAAATCTGGTATTATCGGGATTGGTTTAAATGTAAACCAACAGCATTTCGCACCGCATTTAAATGGTAAGGCGACATCTGTTTATCAAATTTTACATAAAGATGTTAGTTTAAAAATGCTATTAACAGACATTTGCAGTCATATTGAAAGTAATTACCTGAAATTAAAGGCAGCAGATTACCTTTATCTCCGGAACGCTTATCATAAGAGACTGTACAGATATCATGAACAGCATAAGTACAGACATAATGGCGAAGTATTTTTTGCAAGCATACAGGGGGTAAGAGATACCGGGATGCTGGTCTTGCTGGAGGGAGAAACAGAAAAGGAATATAATTTTAAGGAAATAGAATTTTTAAATTGAAAAAACGTTAAGTAAAAACAAACCACACACAATGAAAAGAATCACATTAATACTTAGTTTTTTAGTGCTTTCGGTTTTTGCTGCATCAGCTCAGATCGAAAACCCGGTAAAATGGTCTTATGGACAAAAAAAGATCAGTAAGACAGAAGCCATTGTTTTTATTAAAGCAAGCATCGAAGATGGATGGCATATTTATTCTCAAAATGTAAAAGATGGTGGCCCTGTAAAAACATCCATTACTTTTGCCCCTTCTAAAGATTATGTAAAGGTTGGAACGACTTCGGAGCCAAAACCAGTTACTAAATTTGAGAAATCATTCGATATGAATGTAAGCTATTTTGAAAAACAAGTTATCTTTCAGCAAAAAGTGAAGCTGAACAAACCTTCTGCAACCGTCAAAGGAAAAGTAGAATTTATGGTTTGTAACGATAGCAAATGTTTGCCTCCGACAGAAGTGGAGTTCAGCGTTCAGGTAAAATAGATTATATCTGTTATAGAAATTGAAGAGCGCAACCCTCCGGAGGCGCTCTTTTTATTTTTTATCCGGATAAAAATTATCGTTAAATTCACAGCCTTGATACAATGTAATCATCATGTGCAGCAGTACACAAATCGCTATGTGTAAATTTGGTAGCAGATGATTGCTTCATAACCTTTAAAATTTATACTGATGAAAAAATTAATACTGGTTTTAGGAGTCATATTTTCGCTTAGCCTGGTGAATTCCGGGCGGAGCTTTGCGCTGATGCCGCAGCAGGATACGACAATCAATGCCGATGATATAGAATTTACGGAAATAGGTTCTTCTGCAGACAGCGCTAAAAATGACCTGAAGAAAGAGGTTGCCAAAGCTGATACCGTAAAAAAAGAAGAAGCGGTAGCTCCCGCAGGAAAAACGATACCCGCAGCAGGTCAGACAGAAAAAGAAAAGACACTCTGGGAAACGTTTATCGCAGGGTTGTTTGGTGGGTTTCTGGCTTTTCTAATGCCTTGTATCTTTCCTATGGTCCCGTTAACCATCAGTTACTTCACAAAAAGATCGGGAAGCAAACAAAAGGGAATAGGACAAGCCCTGATCTATGGACTTTCTATTATTGTGATTTATGTTGCCTTTGGTTTGCTGATCACCGCCCTTTTCGGCTCAGCAGGACTAAATGCATTCAGCAGCAGCGGCTGGTTTAATTTCCTGTTCTTTATTTTGCTTGTGGTGTTTGCGGTATCTTTTTTTGGTGCTTTCGAAATTACCCTGCCAAGCGCTATTGTTAATAAGATAGATCAGAAAGCAGATGACAGCAAAGGTTTAGGCGGTATTTTCTTTATGGCAGCCTCACTGGCACTGGTTTCTTTCTCCTGTACAGGACCAATTATTGGAACCCTGCTGGTTCAAGCCAGCTCCAAAGGTGAAATCCTTGCTCCTGCAGTTGGAATGTTTGGATTTGCCCTGGCGCTTGCGCTTCCTTTTACTTTATCCGCAGTATTTCCTGGCTTTTTAAGCAGTATGCCAAAATCAGGGGGCTGGCTGAATAGTGTTAAAGTATGTCTGGGTTTCCTGGAACTTGCACTTGCCTTGAAGTTTCTTTCTGCTGCTGATCTGGCCTGGCATTGGGAATGGTTTGACCGGGAAATATTTTTGGTATTGTGGATTGTGATTTTTGTTTTGATGGGGATTTATATTTTAGGGAAGATCAAATTTTCTCATGACAGTGATGTTCCTTATGTGTCCGTACCACGACTTTTCTTTGCCATCATTTCACTTTCTTTTGCCATGTACCTGGTTCCTGGTTTATGGGGAGCGCCGGTGAATATTTTAAGTGGGATTGCGCCGCCAATGAATACACAGGATTTTATTTTAACTGGAGGCGGTTCAAATGCGCCGGGTCCGGTATCTGCTGATTTTCCAACTAAGGTAAAACACAGTGAGTTTCTAAAACCCCCTGTTGGTTTCCATCCTTTCTTTGATCTGGATGAAGGGCTTGAATATGCTAAAAAGGTGAATAAGCCCATTCTGATAGACTTTACGGGCCATGCGTGTGTAAACTGTCGTAAAATGGAGGATAAAGTTTGGATCGATAAAGAGGTAGGCAGATTAATTCGTGATGAATATGTGCTGATCCAGTTGTATGTGGATGAAAGAAATGTAAAAATGCCAAAGGAAAAGGTGCATTATTCAACCATTCTAAAGCATGACACAGATGATCTGGGCTGGTGGAACGGCGATTTCCAGGCTACAAAATACAATACCAACTCTCAGCCCTTTTATGTTTTAGCCGGACCGGATTTAAATCCTTTGGTTACGCCTAAAGGTGCTATATTTGACGCTAAAGAATATGCTGCATATTTGCAGAGCGGACTCGATAAATTTAAAGCAGGGAAATAAGGTTTAAATGAATAAGATTAAAAATATAGGTGTATTGACTTCCGGAGGTGATGCTCCGGGTATGAATGCTGCCATAAGGGCAGTTGTTAGAGCCGCAATTTACTATGACTTGGAAGTTACCGGGATACTCCGGGGTTATGAAGGTCTTATCAATGGTGATTTCATATCCATGGACAGAAAATCTGTGGCAAATATCATTCAACGTGGGGGGACGATCCTTAAAACCGCAAGAAGCGATGCCTTTCGCACTTTTGAGGGTCGTAAAACCGCCCATGAACAATTGATGAAGCAGGGTATCGACGCTTTGATTGTAATTGGCGGAGACGGAACATTCACTGGTGCCAATTTATTTTCCCAGGAGTTTGGATACCCGATCATTGGTTTGCCCGGAACCATTGATAATGACCTGGCGGGAACAGATTTTACCATTGGCTATGATACAGCAATCAATACCGTCATTAATGCAGTTGATAAGATTCGTGATACAGCGGAATCCCATGACCGTTTGTTCATTGTAGAGGTGATGGGCAGAGACTCCGGTCTTATTGCGCTCAGAAGTGGGATTGGTGTAGGTGCTGAAGCCATTCTGATCCCGGAAGCTAAAACCGGGATTGAAGGATTGATCACCAGATTGGAGCATGGACGTAAAGATAAAGCCTCAAAAATTATAATTGTTGCAGAGGGGGATGAAATTGGTGGAGGCTTTAATGTTGGGGAAGTGCTTAAAGAAAAATTTCCTGCTTATGATATCCGGGTTTCCGTTTTGGGCCATATTCAAAGAGGTGGTAAACCTAGTTGTATGGATAGGGTTTTGGCCAGCCGGTTTGGAGTTTCTGCAGTAGAGGGCCTCTTACATGGTAAGTCGGGAGAGATGGTTGGACAAATCAACAGAGAGATTGTATTTACGCCTTTTAGTCATGCAATTAAACACATCAATGCAGAAGAAATCAGCCCTGCCTGGTTAAAACTCGTAGAGATATTATCATTATAAATTATAAAAGAAAAGGGCTCTAATGCCCTTTTCTTTTATTCTATAATCACTGCAGTACCCGTTGCCGCTACCATAAGCATGCTTCCTCCGCTGCCCACAGTCTCATAATCCAGATCGACGCCAATAATTGCATTTGCACCAAGAGCTGCCGCATATTGTTGCATTTCATTAACAGCTGTGTCTTTACCTTCCCTTAAAACCTGTTCGTAAGAGCCGGAACGACCGCCAACGATATCCCGGATGCCGGCAAAGAGATCCTTAAAAATATTTGCCCCGATAATGGTTTCGCCGGAAACCAGGCCAACATATTTGACTATTTTTTTTCCTTCAATGGTATTTGTGGTTGTAATTAACATATTAATCTCGTTTAAAATAAGACACCTGAATATTAAAATTATTACACAATTTAGGGAAAATCATTCGGTGTTTCAGTGTTAAATCATCTTTGAGAAATAATTTTTATTTAAAATGGCAGCTGTTTTTCGATTTGCATCTTGCTTATCATTAGTATTTTACTTACTTTTGCAGCCCCGCAAGCATAAAGCTCCGGGAACTATGTTGAATACATAAACTAAGATCAAAAATGGCAACTAAAATCAGATTGCAAAGATTCGGTAAAAAAGGAAAACCTTTTTTCCACGTAGTGGTAGCGGATTCCCGTTCACCAAGAGATGGTAAATTTATTGAGCGTTTAGGTTCTTATAACCCAAACACCAATCCTGCAACCATTGAAATTAACTTTGAAAAATCATTGGACTGGGTAAACAAAGGTGCTGAGCCTACGGATACTTGTCGCGCTATCCTTTCTTACAAAGGTGTTTTATACAAAAAACACTTAGAAGGTGGTGTTAAAAAAGGTGCATTAACAGCAGAGCAGGCAGAAGCTAAATTTGCAGAGTGGTTAAGCGCTAAAGATGGTAAAATTGAAGGTAAAAAAGATAACTTGACTAAATCTAAAGATGAAGTTAAGAAAGCTGCTTTAGCTGCAGAAGCTAAGAAAAATGCTGATCGTGCTGCTGCAATTGCTGCAAAAAATGCACCAGTAGAAGAAGTAGTAGAAGAGCCGGTTGCTGAAGAAGCAACTGAAGAAACTCCTGCTGCAGAAACTGCAACTGAAGAGAACAACGAAGAAGCATAGTATTTTTGTTATTCTAAAGGATAGCGAAGGGTTCATTCATCATTGGAGGCCCTTCGCTATTTTTATTTAATACATTTTAGTCAGGCCAACCGGCTTTATACAGGAACAATGAAAGCAGAAGAAGCATTTTATATAGGATACATTACCAAAACAAAAGGATTGAAAGGAGAGGTTCAGTTGTATTTTGAATATGATGAACCGGAATTGCTGGATCTTGACGTCGTATTTGCCGAGATTAACGGTAAAATGGTTCCTTTTTTTATTTCGTCCTATAAGTTGCAACCCAACAATACCGGTAATTTCTTTTTTGACGATGTCGATCATATTGACAAGGCACAGCCATTATTAAGAAAAAAGATTTATATCCCATTATCTAAAGTCCCTGAAAGAGAGGACGAAGATTTTCACTATAATGACCTGAAAGGCTATATCGTTTCAGATGAAACACAAGGGGAACTTGGCGAGATCATAGAAGTTAATGAATACCCTCAGCAATTTGTAGCGACCATTTCTTATCAAAATAAGGAGGTTTTGTTTCCTTTAAATGAAGATATGATCCTGGAAATTGATGAAGAGCGTCAAACCCTGCTGATCGATCTTCCGGAAGGCCTGTTAGACATTTACCTTAATAATTAATCTCATGCGTTTCGATATCATTTCTGTTCTCCCTGGCTTACTGGAAAGCCCTTTTGCTCATTCTATTCTTCAAAGAGCACAGAAGAAGGGTATTGCTGAAATTGTGGTACATAACCTGCGGGATTATGCAAGCAATAAGCAAAAAAGTGTTGATGACTATCCGTATGGAGGTGGATCTGGTATGGTGATGGGTATCGAACCCTTTGCTAAATGCATTGAAGCGCTCAAAAAAGAACGGGAATATGATGAGGTGATCTTTATGAGTCCTGATGGGGAAACACTTAATCAGAATATCGCCAATGAACTTTCGATAAGAAAAAATGTGATCATTCTTTGCGGCCACTATAAAGGGATAGACCAACGGATCCGGGATATTTTTGTGACCAGGGAAATCTCTATAGGAGATTATGTGCTCTCTGGTGGGGAGTTGCCTGCTGCTGTGCTGGTTGACGCTATTGTGCGGCTTATTCCTGGTGTCCTGAACGACGAAACCTCTGCTTTATCAGATAGTTTTCAAGGGGATCTTCTGGATGCCCCGGTATATACCAGGCCAGCAGACTGGAATGGACACAAAGTACCCGATATTCTGTTGAGTGGCCATGAAGCTAAAATTAACGAATGGCGTTATGAACAGGCGCTTGCCCGTACAAAAAAACGACGTCCGGATTTGCTGGCAGACTAAAACTACCTACTGAGCAAAGTAATTATCTTTTCTTTGTCTTTTATCTGATCTTTGAGGGCTGCGATCATTTCCTTGCAGACCTTAAGCTCTCTTTTCATACTTCCATATTCCGGCTCTTCTTCAGCCATATTACCTGATTCTTTCAGTGAATGAACATCATGTTCCTGTTCGAAGAAATAAGATGGAGAAACCTCAAGTATTCTGGACATTAAAATAATGTCGTTATATTTAATAGACCCCCTAACCAAACTCAATTTTAATCCATCGAACGTTTTCTCCATTTCTACTGCCAGCCAGCTTAATGAGCGGTTCTTTGCTTTTAAAATTTCGTCTACGATTAATTTTATCTCCATAAAAAATTAGTTGTTCTCTGTTCTGTAACGAAAATATTTAGTATATTTACGATAAAATTTTATGATTTAAAACACAAAATTCTGTTAAAAATAAACAAATTACTTAACTAAACCATTAAAAAGTATGAGCGAGATTATCTGGAAGTATAAAGTCAATAGTCACCTTGAGAAATTGACGGTCAAAGAATATAAAGCCGCGCTTCGGATTATTCCTGAGGTTTTAGATGTTGCTGTAAATACGTTTCACAATTACCGGAAGATCAAATTACACGATACACAGGATATCCCTTACGAGAAATTGAAAATGCTGGAAATTTTGTTTGGGGTCAAACCCGGTGAACTGGAAAATTTTACCATTACCGGAGAACCGCTTAAAGCATTAATCAAAAAAGGGAAATACTGATGAATTATGGAAGAGCTTAAGAAATACAGGATCACGGAATACCTGGAAAATCTGCCGGCCAAAGATTACAGCCAGGCACTTAAGATTCTACAGTCGGTACTCAATGTATCCCTGAACACAATTTATTGCTGGCGTGAGATTAAAATAGGGGATAAAACGGATATTCCTCATGAAAAGGTAAGCTTGCTTGAGGCTTTATTTGAGATGGAACCAGGAGGGCTTTCCAATACCTCCTGCAAAGTGGGGACTTTAAAAGAACTGTTGAAGAAGGCGAGGAATGAAACTTCCTGAAGACCTGAATCCTGTAGCTTATTTGTGGAAATGTCAAAGAATGTGGAAAAAAATAA
Organism: Pedobacter sp.; assembly: GCF_035566355.1. Classification (GTDB taxonomy): domain Bacteria; phylum Bacteroidota; class Bacteroidia; order Sphingobacteriales; family Sphingobacteriaceae; genus Pedobacter. The sequence continues at coordinate 6,940 of NZ_DATMRL010000091.1, read as the reverse complement.
AAATCCCTTTTATTTCTAAAATAATTTTCCTAATATTGCAGTCCGATTTTTAAACAACAGAAAGTCGGCTTAATAGCTTAAAATCATGGATTTAGTAAAATTTGTTGAAGAGCAGGTAATCGTAAAAAATGAATTTCCTGCATTCAAATCAGGAGATACAGTGAGTGTTCACTATAAAATTCGCGAAGGTAATAAGGAACGTATCCAAATTTATCAAGGCGTAGTGTTACAACGTAATAGCGTAGGTGCTAATGAAACGTTTACAGTTCGTAAAATGTCAAATGGTGTAGGAGTGGAACGTATCTTCCCTGTTAACTCGCCAAATATTGATAAGGTTGAAGTGAACAGCCATGGTAAAGTGCGCAGAGCTAAATTGTTCTACCTGCGTGAACTTACCGGTAAAGCTGCCCGTATTAAATCCAAAAGAGTTTAATTTACTCTTCAAAAATAGAATAGCCTTCCCGATATTATCGGGGAGGTTTTTTTGTTTGCTTTAAAAGAAGAGGGGGTTAATACGGAAAGATCCGCATATAAAAAAGGCGCAAATCAGTTTGCGCCTTTTTTATATGTGATTTGAAGGACAAGCGCTTTATCGCGCTTGTCCTATCTAAGATAACTCGCCCAATACTGTAATTCCGCCTTTAACCACCTGGTTCAGCTCCAGGTTAACTTTAGTACCCAGGGGCAGGAAAATATCCACTCTCGATCCGAATTTAATAAATCCGAACTCTTTGCTTTGTTCTACCTGATCACCTTCTTTAACATACCATACGATTCTTCTGGCTAATGCACCGGCAATCTGTCTAAATAATACAGGAGTCCCGTTTGCATGCTCTACAACGACTGTAGTCCGCTCGTTTTCTGTAGAGGATTTAGGGTTCCATGCGGCTAAATACTTGCCTGGATGGTATTTGAAAAATTTAACGACACCAGAGATCGGGTTCCTGTTGATGTGAACGTTTACCGGGGACATAAAAATAGACACCTGCAGCCTTCTGTCTTTAAAGTATTCTCCTTCTTCCGTTTCCTCTATGACCACTACTTTACCATCGGCAGGACAAATAATGGACTGATCGTTCCTGGTAAATGCACGGCTGGGGTTTCTGAAAAACTGCAGCACAATTACAAAAAGAGCAAAAGAAAAGATATAAATGAACCACCGCAGCCAGGTCAGGTCTGCATACCTGTAGTCTATAAAAGCATTTAAAACAAAAATAAACAGTAAGGTAACTGCGATTGTTGTATAACCTTCTTTATGTATCGTCATTGGTTAAAAATTTTTTTTGCAAAATTGGTAAAATTATCTGACCTCTATGCATATCACGGGGAGAAAAGATAAAATGCCGGATGATTAGTTAGTCAGTTGCGCGGTAAATATGCGTTAAATTTCTTCCTAAGCCATTATAATCCAGTCCATAGCCTACAACAAATTCATTGGGGATCTCAAAGCCAACATATTCGAGTTCTTTTATCGGTTCGAGTAATGCGGCAGGTTTAAATAATAATGAACATATTTTTACTGAGGCAGGACTCTGCTGATAGACCTTTTCCAGGATGAACTTTAAGGTATGTCCGGTATCCACAATATCTTCTACGATAATTACATCGCGGTTGTGTAATGTATCCGGTAAACCAAAGGCTTCTTTCACCTCGCCGCTGGTTGAAGTACCTTTGTAAGAGGAAACCCGTATAAAGCCGACCTCACAAGGAATGTTCAGCTCTTTAATCAAGTCTGCCATAAAAAGAAAACTGCCGTTCAGCACCCCAATAATAATGGGGCAGCGATTTTCATAATCCACGTTGAGCTGGATACCAATCAATCTGGTACGTTTACTGATCTGGTCGTTTTCCAGCAGGATCTCAAACTCTTTATCTTCTACTTGAACAGTATGCTTCATTAGTGTATTGCAAGGCTATCCGCCGTTCTTTTTTAGTTTCTCCAGTTCTTTTTCCAGCCTTCGCTGCTCCCGTCTTTCCTGTCTGAGCTGTTTCTTCGTTTTCTGAAGAGTATCTGTTTTGGAAGATGATCTGGATGTCGTGTCTTTATCTTTTTTTGACCCGAATATACGATCAAATAAACTTTTAGATTCGTCATGAGTTTCAATGGCAGGCATTGGGTCATCATTATCATAAGCGGTCGTATCTACTTTGGTAGAATCCGGCAACAGGTATTGTCTTAAGCCTTCCCGGAGCCTTACATTATAGAACCCGTATCCACTGGTGTCTGATGGAGTAAGTCCTCGCCGGGCCATGATATTACCCATATATTTAAAATATGGATACAGGTAATCCTTAAGGCCACCGTCTCCACGGAATTTAAACAAGGCAATTTTTGGTCTGGGAACAATATTGGCCAGAAAAATTCCCTCGCCTATACTTAAAGAAGCAGGTGTTTTGCCAAAATAATATCTGGAGGCTTCGCCTATACCATAAATGTTTTTGCCCATTTCTATAATGTTGAAATAGACCTCCAGCATCCTTTGTTTACTAACCAGGTGATTGTTTTCAATGAGCCATACAATCAGGATCTCCTCTGCTTTCCGGGCAAGGGTTTTGTTCCTGCTCAGAAATACATTTTTAACCAGCTGCATAGAAATGGTACTTCCGCCCCGAACAAATTTCTTTTCTTTAAAGTTCACCGCGAAAGATTTACGTATGGACTCCATCACAAATCCCTTATGGGTAAAAAAGGAAGGATCCTCTGCGGTCAGCAAGGCATTTTTAAAATTACTGGATACTTCAGATAGAGGGGTGTAATTTGAATTGGAAGGGCCAATGGTAATGTCACGCATCGGTTTTCCATATTCATAAGGCGTATAAACGAAAGTACTGTTGATCTTCTGCAGGTTTGTTTTACCCCAGCCGGTAATGCGGAAATTTACAGGTGTCAAAGTAGAATTGAACTTTACGCTGTCTGGTATAGAAGTATCCAGGTAGAAATTAAGGTCATATTTTACTTTTCCACTCACTTTTAAGCCTTCCAGGGATTCAAATAAACCTTCTGGAAAGCCATTGAGAATGCCCTGAGCCTCCTGTTCATCTGCATGTACTTTTACCTCGTAGATCTTATGCGGAGACAAGGTATACTTTAAGAAAGGGTGGAAAGTTGCATTTTTCAAATGAACTGTCGAGGTACTGTCCAGGGCTGCATAATTCTTTCCAAACAGAACTTCTGCATCAATCCTCGCATCAGGAACAACGATGTCGTTAGCGGCGATCTTAGGGTGGTTGATCAGCAGGTTTTTCACTGACCAGGAACCTCTGATCCGGAAAGCATCTCCGCTGTAATCTGCATCTTTGAGCTCTGTCCGGATGGTATCAAAGCTCAGTTTCGCATTTAGTTTTTTGTTCAGGTAAGGAAGTTCAACCTTTTTGCCTTCGGCAAAGAAAGATACATCCATTTGTTTCTTCCCAGGCTTAACTACTCCGTTCACGTGCCAGATGGCCTCTTTATTGTTCACCACAATGGTTGATTTGAGGTCTCCGTTATCAATCGTAGCCGTGGTGGTCAAAAACCGGAGCTTGCTGGTGTCGTTATCATTGAACTGCAGCAGGAGGTCGCGGATTTTCATGTCATCAGGAATCTTGTACAAGACCTGATTCAGCAGGTTGTGCGCCAGGTCTCCCAGGTCCAGCTTAGATTTGTTTTCTGTACTGTCTTTCTTTTTCCTTTTGAGTATAAAATCCAGATTGGTCAGTGAATCCCTGCGGACAACCGTAATTTTTCCGGCATTCAAGTTCACTTCAGAAAGCTTCACATTACCAAACAGCAGCGGAAAAAGCTTAACACCAATGGTCATGTCGGAAACTGTAGATAGGGTATCTCTATCCTTCGGGACCACCGAAATATTGGTCATATGTACTGTGCTTAAGCCGCTGAAGCCTGCTGAACCTATTTTAATCTCCAGGCCATAATCTTTGTCGGCCTTGCTGATGGCCTTGGCCATCATTTTTTTAAGCAGTTCAGCTCTTTTGCTGTAAGCAATGGAGCCGGCGATGATGAGGATGACCAAAATCCCTCCCAACACCCATGCGCCAATTTTTATATATTTCTTGGGAACCTTGATTTGCGGTAAATGCATGCTGTAATATAGATGTTTATTGCTTAAACGTTAAACACAAATGTTTATTTCGTGTTAAAATTACGCTTAAAAACCCTAAAATCAATTAATTGTACAGGGGTTTTGTTAATTTTGAATAATGATAATTACAAACGAACAAGTTTTGAAGGCGCTTAGCCATGTGGAAGATCCTGATCTTAAAAAAGATCTGGTTACGCTCAACATGATTAAGGACCTGAAAATAGACGATAAAAATATAAGCTTTACCTTAGAACTGACTACACCTGCCTGTCCTTTAAAAGACATGCTGAAGAATGCCTGTATCAATGCGGTAAAGCATTTTGTGGCGCAGGACGCAGAGGTGCAGATCAACATTACTTCCAGGGTAACCAAGCCTGCAGACAGTACACAATTGAGTGCTATCCGAAACATCATCCTGGTATCTTCGGGAAAAGGAGGGGTTGGTAAATCAACGGTAGCCAGTAACCTGGCTGTTTCCCTGGCTGCAAATGGTGCGAAAACCGGTCTGATCGATGCTGATATTTACGGGCCTTCGGTTCCTACCATGTTTGGGCTTACTGGCGCCAAACCAGGAGCAAGGGAAACAGAAGACGGCAAAACGCTGATCATGCCGATAGAAAAATATGGCATCAAATTATTGTCGCTTGGTTTCTTCGCAGATCCGGATCAGCCGGTGCCATGGCGGGGGCCTATGGCTTCCAACGCGGTAAAGCAATTGTTCAACGACGCAGACTGGGGAGAGCTGGATTATCTGATCGTAGACCTTCCTCCGGGTACAGGAGATATTCACATCACCATTACTCAGAGTTTTCCAATTGCCGGGGCTGTTATTGTAACCACCCCGCAACAGGTTGCCCTGGCAGACACCAGAAAAGGGCTGGCGATGTTCAAAATGCCGGGAATCAATATTCCGGTATTGGGCGTGATTGAAAATATGGCTTATTTTACGCCGGATGAACTGCCTGAAAATAAATATTATATCTTTGGAAAAGATGGCGGAAAAGTACTTGCAGAATCCTTTGGAGTACCTTTCCTTGGTGAGATCCCGATTGTTCAAAGCATAACCGAAGGCGGTGACAGCGGTGCTCCGGTAGCCCTGAACAAAGAAAGCATCCTTTCGGCAACGTTTTCTGAAATTGCCGGGAAAGTAGCACAGCAGGTGGCGATTAATAATGCACAGCCGGTTTTTGCTAAATAATTAGTATTTTTATATTTAAGATTAGAAAAAGATAAACACAGATGAATTTAACAGAGCAAGTAGAACAGGCATTAGAAACCATCCGCCCTTATTTAATTGCAGATGGAGGGGATGTTGCTATAGATGAAATTACATCAGATAAAGTGGTGAAATTGAAGTTGTTAGGGAATTGTGGTTCATGCAAAATGAGCTTTATGACCATGAAGGCCGGGATTGAACAGGCAATTATGAAAGCTGTTCCGGAAATCACCTCGGTGGTTGCCATCAACCTGGCAGAACCCGTATAAATCTTTTAACACAATTTAACCATCGCTTGGCGTAATTACCGCTACTTTTGTAATATGAAGTACGTATTCACTTTTTTGCTGACCTTTTTTGTGATCAGTGCCTTTGCTCAACAGCAGGAGCCTGCGCGCAAAAGACTGATTCAATTTTCCGGAATCATTACTGATGTGGACAGCAACAGAGTTGTGCCCTATGTAACGGTGACCAATATGAATACCCGGGAACAGCGTTCCGCAAATTATAAAGGTTACTTTTCTTTTGTGGCGCATCCGGGCGATACCATTGATTATACAGCCGTAGGTTTCACCAAGGCTCAGGTGATCATTCCTGAAGACCTTAAAGAAGAGAAATATACCGCCTTGGTTAAAATGAAGGCAGAGATCATTTATCTCCCTACAGTAAGGGTATACCCATGGGCAACAGTAGAGGAATTCACGAAAGATTTCCTTTCTATGAAGATTGCAGATGATGATGTAGAAATTGCCAGGAAGAACCTGTCTTCAAAAAGTATAGGTGGAATGATGGTGACCCTTCCCAGGGATGCGGGTGAAATATCCGGTCTGAACTGGCGCTTAAACCACGATAGGTCCCTTAATAAAAATATGGTGCAAACCAATCCGCTGCTGAATCCATTTGCCTGGGGTAAGCTGATGCAGCAAATCTTTAGCGGAGATAAAACAAGGAAAGAAGATGAAAACTAAGGTTCTCATCTTCTTTTAGTTCTATAATCTATCTCTTTTTATTTTGTTTAGGGAAACGCATTTTGTAGTCGGTCCTCACGTTTCCTTTGGAAATGGAATCCAGTTTGGACTTTAGCATGGTTTTTCTTAGAATGCTCAGTTTGTCGGTAAACAATTTTCCTTCAATATGATCATATTCATGCTGGATCACGCGGGCAGGCATACCCGTTACCTCGTCCTCATGTTCTACCCAGTTTTCATCCAGGTATTTAATGCGGATGTTGGGCTTGCGCATCACATCCTCTCGGATATCAGGAATGCTTAAGCAGCCTTCGTTAAAAGCCCAGGGTTCGCCGGTCTCTTCCAGGATCTCTGCGTTGATAAAAACCTTTTTGTAACCTTTTTTCTCGTCTTCGTCTGCACCGGTATCTACAATAAACATGCGAATAGGCAGGCCAATCTGGGGCGCTGCTAATCCAACTCCACTGGCAGCATACATGGTATCAAACATATTGCTGATGAGTTGTTGTAAATCTGGGTAAGTCTCTTCAATATCTACACAGACTTTTCTTAAAACCGGATCGCCATAGGCTACAATTGGTAACTTCATGTTGCAAAAATACAAATATTACCCTAAAGGATAAAAAGTTAGGGCACTAAGATTCTTTTCGTTCAGGATTTCATTGGTGATATCA
>NZ_DATMRL010000090.1:0-7434 GCF_035566355.1 Pedobacter sp. | reverse complement strand
CCATTATTGCCGGAATGGGTGGAAATGCAGCGACTCAGGCCCTGGCGGTTACCGTAAGGAGGATTTCATTGTACGATTTAACAGATAGTCAGGCGTATCGTACGGTATTGAAAGAGTTTACAGTGGGCCTGATTAATGGCGCAGCTACTGGTCTGATTGTATTGGTTTTTGCATTGTATTTTGACAGTAATCCTTTGCTCGGTGTGGTGATTTTTCTTGCAATGACAGGAAATCTGGTGATTGCCGGTATTACGGGCGCTGGAATTCCTTTGATACTGAAAAGGGTAGGGATAGATCCGGCAATTGCCTCCTCTATTATTATTACTACGTTTACGGATGTTTTTGGTTTTTTTCTGCTTCTGGGATTGGCGAGCAAACTGTTGTTATAAAATTCAGGCCTGAGTTTTCTCAAGCCTGAACATATAGGTTTTAAAGTGCTGTTACTCTGGTTTCTATATTACCTTTAGTTGCTTTGGAATATGGACAGGCCCGATGGGCTTTATCGGCCAATTGCTGAGCTTCCTGCTGTGAAATTCCGGGGATATGCACATCCAGATCTGCGGAGAGTACAAATGAATTTCCATCTTTATTAAAGCTGACATGTACATTGACTGTAGCTTCTGAAACATCTACGCCATCATGTTTGGCTACAGAGCCTAAAGCGCCTAAATAACACGGCCCCCAGGCAGCTGCAAATAGCTGTTCAGGATTTGTTGCTCCTCCTTGTCCACCCATTTCTTTCGGTTTTCTAAGGTCAAATTCGATCTGTCCGTCGCTTGATTTAATATGCCCGTCGCGGCCACCTTTGGCCAGTACTGAGGCCGTATATACTTTTTCCATAATATGAGTTTCTATACTAAAGGAACAAAGTAAGGGTGGACTATGTTTTTAGAATCTGATTTTTTCGCTCAGCTTGTAAATGTCATAAGCTACTTTCTGGATGAGATCGAGAAGGTCGCTGATCACCGAAGAATCGTCTTGCGGAATAGGGCCTGTAATTTCTTCCTTAATTCTGATTAAGGGGACATTGCTGATTTCAGCTTTATGGTTTGTTAGGATTTCTGCAGAGAGATTGATCAGGTAAATGGTGTTTTTGATGACAGGCTGTAATTCTTCAAAATTCTTGAAGCTAAATTTATGTTCTTTATTATATAAAGAAAGGGTAGCCGCATAGGAGGATAGAAGATGGTTCAATGCCGTAAACTGGTGCATTTCCTTCATCAGAATTTGCTTGCTCTTAGGCTCAGAAAACATTCTTTGGAAGAGAGAGGCCAGGTTTGCAGAGGTCACATATACTTCTTTTCGCGCTACTTTATAATTGGTGAGGTTCTGTTCTTCCTGGAAATATAAACTCGTTACCTGCTCAAAATAGTTCACATTGGCTTTTAAGGTGTCGATCATGGCTTCTTTGAGTTTTTCATATTCCCAGTTCGGAAAAAGGAAATAACTTGCTACCAAAGCAATGCCGCAACCTATAGCGGTGTCAATGATTCTTTCGCTGGCTATGGAAAGACCTCCCATACCAAGAAAATCAAAGAGTACCAGGATATAAGGCGTCATAAAAAGAACGCTCACAACATAATTTTTGCGCTGGAAGCTGTAACAGGCCACCATACAAACCAGCAGAATCACAAAAAGCACGTGTCTATCGTGGACAAAGGTAAGAATGAACATTCCAACCAGGGCGCCAATGGTCGTACCAATGATTCTTTGGTAGTTTCGCTGTTTGGTAAGACTAAAACCGGGTTTTGAGATCACCAGAATGGTAAGCAGGATCCAGTAACTATGAGAAGAACCCAGGGATTTAGACACAATATAGCCGATCAGCATGACGATGGCAACTCTTATCGAATGCCTGAAGGTTGATGAGCTGAAGGTTAAATTCTCCAGCATCAATTTTGGATCTATATTTTGCCTTGTAATAAACTTTTCGGTGTCTATTTGCCTGGCTTTAAGGTTTTTCTTCTCGTTTTTATTGAAGTAGCTGTTGATGGTTTTAACTCTGGCCAGAATATTCTCTATATTGACCTCGATGTTTTTCAGCGCGACAATGCCCAGGGTATTGTATTGACCATCCACGTTATTGGACTCTAAATCAATAATTTGTGCTTTTAATTTCGTCACCTGTTCGATCAGGAGGGTAGGCAGGCGAGGGGTACCACCTGTTTTTAATGAAAAGGCAATCTCGTCTAATTCATCTGCTATTTTATTGATAACCAACTCATAACTGGTCAAAATACCAACGGAATCGAATTGTTCATGCAGGCGTTTGTAATTGTAATAGGTAGACATGATTTGCTCGAATAAATCGACCATATCAACAAAAACCAGCAGTAAAAAACGGCCTTCAGGTGTCGATTCTCTAACAATTTCACGGGTTTTAAACAAAACTTCCCTTACAGCATCTTGTTTTTCATTAACAAGAACCTGCTGTTGAAGTAATATTGCATAATGATCGTCATAATTGATGTTCTCGTGGTAAAATTTTGCTTTTGCCCTTAAAAATGAGGCAACTTCATATATGGAATCGCTTAAGGTTTGCTGTACGACACGGTATGGGCGAAGTCTGTAGATGGAATAGCTGAGCAAAGCATACCAGGAGCCGCCACACAGAATGAGTCCTCCGTAGCGTAAAACTTCCTGCCAGGGCCTGATATCGTCAACACTCAACACAATGACCAGCAAGGATGCTGTTCCAATTGCAGCTGCACGGGTACCGTACAGGAAGAACATGGAAAATACAAAACTGCCCAGAGCGAGCAGAATTCCTGTAAAATAAATATTTCGATTGGTTAAACCGACCAGTATGGATAATACAAAGATTAATCCGGTGGTTACAGCCATTGCATTTCTGCGGTGTACAATTGGCCCTGGTGTATCTACAACGCTAACACATAATGCGCCTAAGGAAAGCGTCATTCCAAATTTCAGCATTCCAAACTGAGCCAGGATTAATGATGGGCATAAAACTCCAAAAGTGATCCGGAGTCCATCAGCAAAATAAGTACTTAATAAAAAATCATGTATATTTCTTATTGGCTTCTGGAACATGGTCTATGTGTTTGTTATAGCGTCTGAGAACAATCTTTATGCCGGATTGTTTAATTATCAGAATGAATCATAATTAATATTATGTTAAGTACGTTTTTATCTGCACTATCCTTCTGCCGTATTCACTCTAAAATTCCTCTAATTTTCTTTTAAGCTCCTGTGCTTTGTCTAATCTGTTTTTACGGGTATAAATATCAATTAAGAGCTGCACTGTAGGTCTGTCATTGGGATTGATCTCGTGGGCTTGCAGTAATACAAATTCAGCACGGTTGATTAATGCGGAGAATTCTTGTGCGCGTTTTTCTTTATCGCCTTTTAAAGCATCATTAGCATTGTTGACATAGACAAGTCCTAGCTGGTACAACGCGTCAAAATAATTCTGATCAAGTGCAAGTGCTTTTTTATAAGCCAGTTCTGCTGTGGAATTGTTGGAGCTGATCTGATATAAATAGCCGTATAAAAAATACAGCAGTTTATTCTTGGATTCTATGGTGAGTGATTTCTCAATGACCTGCTTGGCCTGATCGTAGCGCTCATTGTCGAGCAGTAAGTTAATGTAATTGTTATTGAGGTAGATATTGTACGGATTAACTTTCAGTCCATCTTCAAGAATTCTGATGGCTGCTTCCTGCTCAAATTTGGATGTATATATTCCAGCCATGGATTGGAATACCACAGGATTTTTAATGCCGTTGTCTTTCGCACGTTTAAAATAAAACAATGCACTGTTATAATCATTGATATTTTGAGCACTTAGCGCTGTATTGATTGAAATGACAGTATCTTTCGGGAAAAAATCACTTACTTCTTTCAATAAAGTAAAGGCTGTTTTGAATTCATTGTTACTATAGGCTTTATTTCCTTTTTCCTGCTTCTTTAGGATGATGTTGTAATTTGCTGCATCTGTTAATGCAGTATTGCTTTGAAACTTATCCAGTCTTTTTGCAGAATCCAAGGTTTCTACCGCTGTGGCATAATACTTCTCGGAATTGGCTTCATCCTGATCAATCAGGGCAACATATGAACTCAGATAAGACCTAATGGCCCAGGTTTCTGGCCAGTTCTTTGTTTTTTTGTCTGTTTGAGCACTTTCTGTAGCCTTTAACCCCTCTCCTACAACAGTCATTTGTTTACTCTTATCCATTCCACTGGCTATAGCTACCTGAAGTTTTCCGACGGCATTCTGAGCTATTTTGATCTGGCTTGTCTGACTAAAACTTTGATAAGATATAAATACTGAAGTTGCTATTAAAAAGAAGGATCTGTTTTTCATTCGTATATGTTTTTTAACGGCGAGGACGCTACCATGTACTACCGTTGGGTTTTGAACAAATTTATATAAAAAAAAAGAGGGATGAAATTTATCCCTCTTTTTTGTACAGCTTTAATATAAAACTATGGTTTTAATTCGTCTAGTTTTTTCTTAACAGCATCATATTTTGCGGTGTCATTTTTAAAAGCATAAACTCTTTTCAATGCTTCTAAAGCTGGCGCGTATTTAGGATCCAGTTCAGATGACTTTAAATAGAACGGCAATGCTTTATCTAAAAGTGCTGTGATCTGCGTAGTCAAAGCATTAGATTCCTTTACTTTTTTAGGGTCTACTTTATTCTTTTTGTTTTGAATCTCAACAGCTTGCTGATAGTAAACATCACCTTTAAGGTACTGATAAGTTGCATTTTTAGGATCTTTCTCAATCAGTTTGTTTAACATCTCTTCTGATTTAGCAATATCTCCTTTGTTGATGTACAACTGTGTTTCAATTTGGATAAAGTTCTCTGCATCAGGAAATTTAGCCGAAGCTTCTTTTAACAGAGCGATCGCTCCTACAGTATCTTTAACCTCACTTAACGATAAATTAATGATCTCAGAATACAAGTCTTTAGCATTAGGTGTATTGAAATCAATGATCTTTTTGAAATTTCTGATGGCTTCAGGATAATTTTTGATATTTCTGGCCATGATACCTGCATTCAGGTACATCGACGTATCGTTAGGATTTTTGGTTGTAGCTTCGTTGAAGAATTTCAAAGCTGAAGCAAAATCCTGTTTGTTATACGCAGTAAATGCGCGGATTTTAATTGCATTGGTGATATTAACTTCCGCATTTGCGATATTTGATTTCTCATCACCTTTTGTATCTAATTCTTTTGCTTTAGCTACCGCTTCTTCAGCAATTTTCTGATTGGCGATAGAGTTGTCAAAATGTAAGCTGTCTGATGCAGCAATAGCAGAAGCGAATAATGCACGATAGCTCCATGCTTCAACCATGTTTTTAGATTTTTCGTTAGCAATGGCATTATCCGTATGCTTTAATCCAGAGTTTAACGCAGTAAGTGTTTTGTCCAGTGCTGGTTTCTGGCTCATGGTAATCTGGAACAGATTCCATTCTTTTTTTGCATCGGCAACTTCACTCTTTTGTGCATTTGCAAGCGTAGCAGCTCCTACAAACAGTATACTAAAAAGTACTTTTTTCATATTAAATGATTGTTTTTAATGGTTATGAGGCTATTCTTCGTGTAGAATAGCCTCATTTTTATAGTTATCGAATTAATTATTCACTTTCAGTGTCTTCAGCTTCGGCAGATTCATCTCCTTCTTCAGCTTCCGGTTTTGTTTCACCTTCTGCAATTTCAGGTGTTTCTGTTCCTTCTCCTCCTTCTACAATTTCTCCTTCAACAACTTCTTCTTCCTCTTCTTCGTGATCAATTCTGGCAACTGATGCAATCTCATCATTTCCTTTCAGGTTGATCAACCGTACGCCCTGAGTTGCTCTTCCCATAACACGAAGGCCACTCACTACAATTCTGATAACGATACCGGATTTATTGATGATCATCAAGTCATCGGCATCTGTTACATTTTTAATAGCGATCAAATCACCGGTTTTCTCCGTGATGCTAATGGTTTTTACACCTTTACCACCTCTGTTAGTAACGCGGTAATCTTCAATATCGGTACGTTTACCATAACCTTTTTCTGAAACGACAAGGATCGTTGCTTCAGGATTATCCACAGCAATCATGCCAACTACCTCATCTTTATCATGTCCTAAGGTTACTCCCCTTACTCCTGTTGCAGTTCTACCCATAGGTCTAACTGTAGATTCATTAAAGCGGATTGCTCTTCCTGAACGCAATGCCATTAAGATTTCACTGCTTCCGCTGGTTAAGCTCGCCTCCAGTAACTGATCACCTTCATTGATGTTGATGGCGTTGATACCATTTACCCTTGGTCTGGAATAAGCTTCAAGAGATGTCTTCTTGATCGTACCTTTTTTGGTACACATGATGATATAATTGTTCTCAAGGTACTCCTGATCTTTAAGATTTTTAACCTTGATATAGGCCTTGATTTTTTCCTCTTTCGGGATATTGATAATGTTCTGAATGGCTCTTCCTTTACTTAACCTTGAACCTTCAGGAATTTCATAAACCCTTAACCAGAAACAACGACCGCCTTCTGTAAAGAAAAGCATATAGTTGTGATTGGAAGCAATCAATAAATGTTCTATAAAATCTTCATTTCTGGAATCACTTCCTTTTGAACCTTTACCGCCTCTGGCCTGAGTTCTGTATTCTGTAGCTGGAGTACGTTTAATGTAGCCTTCATGCGATATTGTAATCACAACATCTTCATCTTCGATGAAGTCTTCCATGCTCATGTCTTCAGCAGAGTGGACGATATGAGTTTTTCTCTCATCACCATATTTCTGACGAATTTCATTCAATTCATCTTTAATGATCTGCATCCTTAAGCCTTCGTCAGCTAAGATAGATTTTAAGTATTCTATAGTTTTTTTCAGTTCAGCATACTCATCTTTGATCTTATCACGCTCCAGTCCGGTTAAACGACGTAAGGTCATATCCAGGATAGCGCGTGACTGAATGTCACTCAATCCGAATTTCTCCATTAAACCTATGCGAGCCTCATCTGGTGTCTCAGAAGCACGGATTAATTTAATAACTTCATCTAAATGGTCTAAGGCAATTAGATAGCCCTCCAGAATATGTGCTCTTTTCTCTGCTTCTGCCAGTTCGAATTTTGTACGGCGAATCACAACATCATGTCTGTGGTCTACGAAGTGCACGATCAAATCCTTTAGATTTAATAACTGCGGTCTTCCTTTAACCAAAGCAATGTTATTTACACTGAATGAGGTTTGCAGGGCTGTTTGTTTAAATAAGTTATTTAATACAATTGAAGCATTTGCATCACGTTTGATCTCATAAACGATACGGATACCATCTTTATTCGATTCATCTTTGATGTTAGAGATACCTTCGATTTTTTTCTCCCCAACCAGTTCAGCCGTGCGCTCAATCATCATGGCTTTATTCACCTGATAAGGGATTTCAGTTACGATAATCACCTCGCGGTCTT
>NZ_DATMRL010000089.1:0-13342 GCF_035566355.1 Pedobacter sp. | reverse complement strand
GACATGATGATATCTGGGTACCCCGTTCTCAGCAGACTTCTCTGACTATGGAAACAGGACTGGGTGTAGGTGCTGTAATCCCAAGAAGTGAGGTCTACCTGTTTAATGTTGGAGAAAATAACTATTGGAACCTTGCTGGTTATGGTGTTTCTGCTAAGCTGGGATTTAAATTCTTTTTGACCAAAGGATTGTTTCTGCAAAACAGTACCAAGGTGGGATGGATCAATTTAACAAAGATCCATACCACAGGAAGAAATGAATATGATAGCGCGAGTCAAAAGATAAAATATGTGGAAAATTACCTTGTTCTGGGGTATCAGTTCTAATCCTCTGATGAGCCATAAAAAAATCCCCTTCTTTTCGGAAGGGGATTTTTTTTATGGCTTGTATTTTAGTCTTTTCTAACCCCTCCAGATCCAACCACTGTTTTCTCTACAGAAGCATTTCCGCTATAATGTACAGTGCCCGAGCCGGAGATTACAGCGTTGATGTTTTTGTTGGCTGTTACATAAACTGTCCCTGATCCACTGATTCTGGCGGAAACTTTTTCTGCAGAAAGTTCTTTTCCTCTGACAGAACCTGAGCCCCCGATAGTTACATTGAATTCGTCGGTTTTGCCTTCAATCTGTATATTGCCTGATCCTCCGATGACCGAAGTTAATTTTTTAAGGGAAACTTTGGCTGTGATAGAACCTGAGCCACCTATGGTGGTACTCAATTCCGTAGTGTTTAGTGGACTTTCCATTTGAATGCTTCCCGATCCACCCATAGTTAAAGAGCTGATTCGTTTTGCTGTGATGTAGGCGATAATTTTTGTATTACCAAATTTTTTGCCCCAGTCATTCCATTTATTGTCTGGCTTTACACTGAGGATCCCGTCCTTTACTTCGACTTTAAGTTTAGATATAGCCTCCTGGTCGCCTTCAAAGCGGATACTTTCTTCCGAACCGATCTTAATGATGGCTTTAATAGAACCACCTATAGCTACACCGTTGAAGTTGCGGACTTGTTGGTCCTGTCTAACTGCGTGGAAAGGTTTGTTATGATGGCTTTCAGCGGCATCTGCAAGGGTAGATACAGAAAGCAATGCAAATAAAATAAGTTTAACTGATGTGTTCATATGCAAGGTTTTTTAATAAGACCCTATTTTCTTCAGAATGTTGCAGCAATTTTAAATTATTTGGAAAATTTCATGTTGATATAAAAATTTGGATCAGCTTTAAAGGTCTCATCCTTTATGGAAGGGTCAATTTCTGCTGTTTTCCAATTGCTGGTTGGATAGATATAGGTATAGCTATCTGGTGTGAGCGTGACTTTTACAGGCATGTCAAAGTCTTTTACCTCCGCTTTCCATCTGTAGCTTAATTGCTTTCCATTAATTCTATATTCCAATTCAGGAATGGTCGCATGTCTGAGGTACTGGTCAAAGATCTTTTGCAGTTTAAGACCACTTTGTTCCGCGATAAAGTTTTCTACCTCTGCTGTAGTTACGGTTTTATGATAAAATGTTTTATTGAGGCCGCGAAGGATGGCTCTGAATTTTTCATCATTCCCGATCAGCTGACGGATTATATGGACCATATTGGCACCTTTATAGTACATGTCGCCTGATCCTTCCTTATTGACTCCATAGCTGCCAATAATAGGAATATCATTGGCAATATTGTGCCGTATCCCGATCACATAGTCTTCACCGGCGGCTTTCCCATTTTTGCATTCGGTGAACAGCGCTTCCGAGTAATTTGTAAAGCTTTCATGGATCCACATATCGGCAATGTCTTTGGAGGTAATGTTGTTGCCAAACCATTCATGTCCGCTTTCATGAACCGTAATAAAATCAAATTTTAACCCCCAGCCTGTACCGGAAAGATCTTTGCCCAGGTAGCCCATTTTAAATTGATTTCCATAGGCTACAGCACTCTGGTGCTCCATGCCAAGATGCGGAGCTTCTACCAGTTTATAGCCATCGCTGTAAAAAGGGTATGGTCCAAACCAGTGTTCAAAGCATTGAAGCATGGGTTTGACATCCTGGTCCCAGTGGGGTTTTGCTTGTGCGCTGTCCTGTCTTAAGGCCCAGTAATCCAAGGTTAATTTTCCGTTTTCTCCCTGATATTCATCTGTCCAGTGGGCATAATCTCCGATATAGAAAGTCACGTTGTAGTTATTGATGGGGTTGCTGATGAACCAGTTGAATTTGACGGTTCCGTCTGCTTGTTTCTGAATGCTCCTTAAACGGCCGTTGGAGACTTCTTTTAGTCCTTCTGGAACCCGGATGCTCACCAGCATACTGTCTACTTCATCACTCTGGTGGTCTTTATTAGGCCACCAGCAACTTGCACCAAGCCCCTGGCAGGCTACTGATACCCATGGCTTACCGGATTTGTCTTTGGCGAAAATGAATCCTCCATCCCATGGTGCATTTCTGGCTACAATCGGATGACCTGAATAGAATACGGTAAAACGATCTTTACTGCCTTTTCGAATGGTTTTGGGGAATGTGACGAATACGGCATTGAACTCCCGCGTAAAAGGGAGTTCCTGGTTCTGATAGATGACTTTTTCTACTTTTAGATTGGAAAACAAGTCAAATTGCAGGCGTTTGAAATCCTGAGTAGCGTTGAAAACAAACTCGTTGCTTCCTGAGATACTTTTCTGATCGATGTCGATAAGCACATCCAGATGATAGTAAGTGAGGTCATAGCATGTTCTAAGGGATGTTAATGTTCCCCTCAGCGTATCTGCGCGGTTGAATGCTGCCTTCTGATGAAGGGGCTGTGCTTGTAAACCCAGCCCAAGAAATAGAAGTATAAACAGACTTAATGATGTATTTCTCATTTGTACAGCTGTTATGGTTTTAGAACAGTCACATTCAGACCTGATGCATGGTCTGCATCGTGGTAAATACGATGGGTTGCTTTTTGGAAATCTTTGTCATCGGCCGTATAGATGTCTAAAAATTTTTGAGGGTTGCGGTCTGCAATAGGAAACCAGGAGTTCTGCACCTGTATCATAATGCGGTGTCCTTTTTTGAAGGTATGGGCCACATCTACAAGGCTGTATTTTACTTCAGTAACTTTCCCGGGCTGGAAGGGTTCTGGTTTTTCAAAGCTGTTGCGGAACTTGCCACGCATAATTTCACCTCTCACCAGCATCTGGTAACCACCCATAATCAGTCCTTTTGGATTTGGGCTTGGGTTTTCTGCGTTTTCAGGGTATACATCAATTAATTTTACAACATAATCTGCATCAGTTCCTGTAGTGGATACCTGCAAATCTGCAGTTAAAGGGCCAGCTAAGGTGACGTCTTCCTGAAGTTCATCAGTCTGATACACTTTTACGTCTGGTCTGCGTGCTGCAAATCTTTGATCATCGATCATATATTCCCTTGTTCTGTGTTCTTGTATGCCGGCTTGATAGGGAACAGGGGTATTTGGATCACTCTCGTATTCGTCAAAATTGTTTGATGTTCCTGGTTTTGTGAAACTTAATTTTCCATTCGACTGAAAGTAAAGTGTTTTGTTTTCAATATCTTTTGGAGGCCAGGTGTTGAATTTTTTCCACTCATTGCTTCCGGTTACAAATATGGTTGCTTCAGCCAACTGAGCTGGGGCGGTATCTTTCAGGTATTGCATGAAGAAAGGAAATTCTACATTTTGCTGGTACCAGATGCTGGTGGGTTGTCCAAAGGAAATATCTCCAAAGCTTTGGCCGGAACTTCTTACCCAGCCGCCATGGAACCATGGGCCCATAACCAGATTGTTTTTTGCAGAAGGGTTTTGCTTTTCAATAGCTTCGTAAGTATGGATAGCGCCAAATGCATCTTCAGCGTCGAAAAAGCCTCCTACAACCAGAACGGCAGGTTTGACGTTGGTGAGATGAGGCAGGATATTTCTTTCTTTCCAGAAGCTGTCATAGGTGCCATGGGCCATCAGGTCGTTCCAAAATTTAATGGTATCCCCAAAATATTTTTCTTTTACGTTTTTAAGTGCGCCTATGCTCAGGAAAAAACGGTAGTTGTCTTTAATGGGGAATTCGAATCCTTTTGGACCTTTATCTGGTGTGATTGGTTTTGGACGAGGTACGCCAAATCCTGAATAAAAGCTAAAAGCATCAGCAAGAAATAAAACGCCGTTATGGTGAAAGTCATCTCCGCGGAACCAGTCTGTAACAGGCGCCTGAGGGGATACGGCCTTCAAGGCGGGATGCGCGTTGGGAAGAGATGTGGTCGAGTAAAAGCCTGGATAAGAGATTCCATAAATTCCAGCCTTTCCATTGTTGTTTGGAATATTTTTGAGCAGCCAGTCGATGGTATCGTAAGTGTCCGAACTTTCATCGATATCTTTTTTACTTTTTTTATTGGCAATCTGGGGCCGGATATCGACATAATCGCCTTCACTCATCCATTTTCCGCGGACGTCCTGGTAAACAAATATAAATCCTTCTTTAAGAAATAGAGACGTTGGACCCAGTGAGGTTTTGTATTTGTCTTCCCCATAAGGTGAAACTGTATAAGGTGTCCTGTTGATTAAAAATGGGAACTTTCTTCCTTTTTCTTTCGGGATATAAATTGCTGTAAATAGTTTTACACCGTCACGCATTGGAATGAGGCGTTCTATTTTGGTGTAGTTTTCGCGTACATAAGCAGAATCTGCTTGTTGCGCGGAGAGTGAGGTGGCTGTAAAAATAAGGAACACAGCAAAGTAGAGGGATTTTAATCTGGCCATGATAAAATTAGGATTAAGGATATAAACCTACAAAACCATCATGATTTTTCAAACCACAAAGTGGGATGAACCGACCTTGTGAGTTCTTGAACGCAAAAAGAACATAAACACCGGTGAATTTTGGTTCCTGTACTTAAAAAATGATTGTACCTTTAGGCAATAATAGGCAAACGGGAACACATGTCGGAACAAAAATTCAGTTTCTCTTACATTTTATCTTTAATACCCCCTCGTTTTTTATCCTTTATTAAATTTGGAATAACGGGAGCGTGCGGGCTGGTGATTGACTTCTCTTTAACCTGGTTTTTTAAGGATGTGGTGCATATCAATAAGTTTCTGGCCAATGCAATTGGGTTTACGACGGCGGTCATCTGCAATTATTTTATCAATCGGCTTTGGACCTTCAGGAATAAGGATGAAATTGGAAAACAAATGGCTGCTTTTATTACCGTATCACTCATCGGTCTGATGTTCAATTCCTGCTTTATTTACCTGTTTAATCATGTGTTCACGATTAACTTTTACATCAGTAAGATGATGGCGATCATACTGGTTTTTTTCTGGAATTTCAGTGCAAACTATTTCTTTGTGTTCAGAAGTTCAAAACAATAATTATCGGATATGACAGAATCATCTTTAACGGATCAAAGAATCAAATGGTTGTATGCATTTATTGCTATAGCTGTTGTAGTGAACTTGAGTGGATTATTTGTGACCATTATGGGGCCGGATGGGGCATTGTACGCTTCCATTGCCAAAACGATGACGGTAAATAATAACTTTTCAGACTTGTTTGCTGAAGGACGTGATTGGTTGGATAAACCTCATTTGCCGTTTTGGGCTGCCACATTATCATTTAAACTTTTTGGTTTTACGACCTGGGCTTATAAGCTTCCGGGCGTTTTGATCCTGCTGATGGGGGTATGGTATACCTATAAGTTTGCAAAGGATCTTTATAACAAAGAGACAGGACTTTGGGCTGCATTGATTTTATTGACAGCACAGCATACGGTCATCTCTAATATGGACGTCAGGGCAGAACCGTATCTGACGGGTTTCATTATGGCTTCTGTTTACTATTTTTATAAAGGGTTGCGTCAAGGTTGGTTGCTTCCAGTCATTTTAGGGGCATTATTTGCAGCCTGTGCGGTGATGACCAAGGGGATCTTTGCTTTAATACCGGTGGGGGGAGCCATAGTGGGCCATCTGTTGCTGACCAGACAATGGACGCTGCTTTTTAACTGGCGCTGGTTGCTTGCCGGAGTATTAATCCTGATTTTCATATCGCCCGAATTATGGTGTCTGTACAGGCAGTTTGACTTGCATCCGGAAAAATTGGTTTTCGGAAAACATGGCGTTTCAGGACTTCGGTTTTTCTTCTGGGACAGTCAGTTTGGGCGTTTCTTTAACAACGGGCCCATAAAGAAATCGGCCGGGGATCCTACTTTTTTCCTGCATACCACCTTATGGGCTTATTTGCCCTGGTCTTTTCTGTTTTATATTGCTGTTGTTCAATACATCAGAAGAGGGGCGAAAAAAGTACGTGAAACAGAATGGTTTAGTCTGTGTGGCGCTGGACTTACTTTCCTGATCTTTTCGGCATCCAAATTTCAACTTCCTTTTTATATCACCATTATTTTTCCTTTTTTTTCCATAATCACGGCAGTCTATATTTTGAACCTCGAACCGGGAAAAGTATATAAGCGGATAAAAGTGATGCAGCAGACTATTCTGTTGCTTATGATGGTTGCAATAGCAGCCCTGCAGTTTTATTTTCATCCCGGGGATCTTTCCATCTTCTTTGCCTTATGTTTGCTGTTTGCTGTTATCGTGCTTTGTATGGTGACTTTCAATAAAAAGGAAGTCCATCATAAGATTTGGTTTCAGGCAGCAGCAGTGGCATTTTTTGTTCAGTTCTATTTCAATCTGGCATTTTACCCACAACTGCTGAAATATCAACCGGATAGTGAGGCTGCTTTTTGGATCAACAAAAATAACAATAGTCATTTGCCGGTTGTAAAGGTATTGAACGGGCTGGCTTATTCAATAGATTTTTATACCCATCAGGAGATCTCTCATTATCGCGTGGGGGAAAACAATAAGCTACCTCCAAA
This sequence comes from Pedobacter sp., assembly GCF_035566355.1. Taxonomy (GTDB): domain Bacteria; phylum Bacteroidota; class Bacteroidia; order Sphingobacteriales; family Sphingobacteriaceae; genus Pedobacter. The sequence continues at coordinate 6,504 of NZ_DATMRL010000089.1, read as the reverse complement.
ACCTTATTTGCTGTACGTAGATGCAGAAATGCTTCCTGCATTGGAAAGTGCCGGTATTAAAGGGCAGGTATTGAAAAGTTTTAAAGGCTATCATATTACCAAACTGAAAGGAAAATTTTTAAATTACCATACCAGGGATGAGGTGCTGGGAGAGAGTCAGCTGTTGCTCATAAAATAGAGAATAAGTTTGCTCTGGTGTGGGATTTGTGATCGAATGATTACCTTTGTTTAATAAAAAAACTTTAGATTATATGCAATACGATGTAGTTGTTATTGGTTCTGGTCCTGGTGGTTATGTTGGGGCCATCAGATGTGCCCAGCTTGGCTTAAAAACCGCAGTTATAGAAAAGTATAAAACTTTTGGTGGAACTTGCCTTAATGTAGGCTGTATTCCTTCAAAAGCCTTGCTGGATTCTTCGGAGCACTTTCATAATGCGGCACATACCTTTGGTACCCACGGAATAGACCTGAAGGACCTGAAGGTGAACATGCCACAGATGATTGCCCGTAAGAATGATGTTGTTGCACAAAATACGGCAGGTATAACTTACCTGTTCAAAAAAAATAAAATTGATGCTTTTGAAGGTGTGGGATCTTTTGTGGATAAAAACACCATTAAAATAACTAAAGCAGATGGTTCTTCTGAAAATATTACAGCTAAAAATGTGATCATCGCTTCAGGTTCTAAACCAACGGCTTTACCGTTTATTAAAATAGATAAAAAAAGGATCATTACTTCAACCGAAGCCCTGAACCTTACCGAAGTTCCAAAAACAATGGTTGTGATTGGTGGCGGTGTGATTGGCTTGGAGCTGGGTTCTGTATATGCGCGTTTGGGTACAAAGGTTTCTGTAGTAGAATTTATGCCTTCTATTATTGGCACTATGGATGCCGGACTTGGAAAAGAACTGCAGCGTGTGCTTAAAAAATCTCTGGGTATGGAGTTCTATACCAATCATAAAGTGACTGGTGCAACGGCTAAAGGAAAAACGGTTACGGTAACTGCAGATAACGCGAAAGGGGAACAAGTTAAACTGGAAGCAGATTATTGTATTGTTGCTGTAGGCCGTGTGGCTTATACTGCTGGTCTAGGTTTGGAAAATATTGGAATTCAAACCGAAGAACGTGGAAATAAGATTCCGGTAAATGAGCATTTGGAAACGAGTGTACCTGGTGTATATGCGATTGGTGATGTGATTAAAGGAGCCATGCTTGCTCACAAAGCCGAAGATGAAGGGGTTTATGTGGCAGAGCGTTTAGCTGGACAAAAACCACACATTAATTACAACCTGATCCCTGGTGTGGTTTACACCTGGCCGGAAGTTGCTTCTGTTGGTTATACCGAAGAGCAGCTTAAAGAAAAAGGTATTCAGTATAAGGCGGGTTCTTTCCCTTTCAAAGCGAGTGGACGTGCCAAAGCAAGTATGGATACAGATGGTTTCGTTAAAGTGCTGGCTGATGCGAAAACTGACGAGATCTTAGGCGTTCATATGATCGGGCCACGTGCTGCTGATATGATTGCCGAGGCGGTTGTTGCGATGGAATTCCGTGCGTCTGCAGAAGATATTGCGAGGATTTGCCATGCACACCCTACTTATACAGAAGCGCTTAAAGAAGCAGCTATGGCGGCTACTGACAACAGGGCTATCCATATTTAATCCTGAAACTTATTATAAATAAAAAATCCCCCGCAATTCAATTACGGGGGATTTTTTATGACCTGGATTTTAGTGTTCCAGGTCGTATTCTTTTACATCTTTATGGGTGTAAGGTTCAATCATGAGTTCTTCCATGGTCTTACCTTTTTTGTTCATACCTAAACGCTCCAGCAGGTTGTCAAATACCTGGTACATTACTGGTACTACAATGAGTGTAAGGAATAATGAACTGGTTAAACCACCGATGATTACCCAGGCCAGGCCATTTTTCCATTCGGCACCGGCACCACTGGCCAGGGCAATTGGAAGCATACCGATCACCATCGCAATGGTGGTCATCAGGATTGGCCTTAAACGGGCATGATTGGCCAGGATCAGGGCTTCATGAGTAGATTTTCCTTCCGCTTTCATTTGGTTGGTGAAATCGACCAGGATGATCGCATTCTTGGCAACCAGACCAATCAGCATGATCAGACCGAGGATGGTGAAAATACCCAGCGACTGATTGGCTAATGCCAGTGCCAGCAGGGCTCCGATAACCGAAAGCGGTATAGAAAACATAACCACCAGCGGATAAATAAAACTGTCATATAAGGCGACCATGATGAGGTATACCAGGATGATGGAGGCCAGCAAGGCAATACCTAAGGTACCAAAACCTTCACTTTGATTTTCCTGATCACCACCCCATTTGTAACTTACACCTAGTGGTTTTTTAAGCTTTCCGTTCTTCTCAAGTTCATCCAGTTTATTTTGGAAATCAGTAACAATAGTACCCGTTGGTCTTCCGATAGACTGTGCCTGTACGGTTACAGAAGTACTCTTGTCTCTTCGTTCCAGCTGACTTGGACCCGAACCTTCCTTAATATCTGCAAATTGAGAAAGTTTAATCTGTTCTCCTGCGCTGTTGATAAAGATCAGGTTCCTTACATCATCTATATTTTTACGGTTGAAAGTCTGATAACGGATATTAATATCGTACTCATATTCTCCCTGACGGAACTTGCCGTCTGTATTTCCACTAAATGCGGTTTGCATGGTAGAACCTACCGTTTGCAGAGTTAATCCCAAAGCAGCCATTTTATCACGGTCTACCTGAACATTAATCTCCGGACTTCCTTTCTCTACGGATAGTTTTAACTCGGCAGATCCTTTAATTCCGGCAAGGACCTCTTTAGCGCCCTCCGCATATTTCATGGCACTTTCCAGATCCGGACCCATGACCACGAGCTGGATTGGTGCATTTTCAGCAATACCAAGAATACTGATCGGAACAGTTTTTACTTTCGCGCCAACCAGGTAGTGAGATAGCTCCCTGCTGATTTTAGTAGCATATATATTGGAGGGATCTTTACGTTTTGAGCGGTCTACCAGCATGACGTCAATCTCTGATTTATACGCAGTTGCCTGGGCGCTTCCAAAGTCTCCGCTGGCCTGGCCTACGGTAGTGATGGTTTGTACAATTTCAGGTTTTTTCGATAGAAATTCTTCTGCTTTTTGAGTAATCCGGTTGGTGGCTTCAATAGAAGCATCTTTTGGAAGTTCTATCTGAACAAGGAATTCTCCTTTATCACTTTTAGGAAAGAACTCTGTTCCAATAAAACCGCCTATTGTTAAACCGCAGGAGCTGAAGAGCAAAACGAATACACCAATGATGGTGATGGCTTTATGCTTCAAAGTCCAGGTCAGGATGCCAGTGATCCAGTGGGTAAAAGTATTGAGTTGTTTTTCGAACCATAAAATGAAGCGGCCGAAAATATTTTTTCCTTCTATTTTTTCGAGTTTACCGAATCTCGATGATAGCAAAGGTACAATGGTAAAGGACGCAACAAGAGAGAGTAAGGTGGCAATAATAACGACCACACAGAATTGGCGCAGGATATTGGATACCAGACCGGTACTCACGGTGATTGGAAAGAACACCACCACGATTACAAAGGTAATAGATACAACGGTAAAGCCGATCTCTTTGGTTGCGTCAAAAGCAGCACGAACCTTATTTTTACCCATCTCCATGTGTCTGTAAATGTTTTCCAATACCACAATGGCATCATCGACAAGGATACCAACCACCAGTGATAAGCCTAATAAGGACATCAGGTTGAGGGTATAACCAAATAGACTGATTCCAATAAAGGTTGCGATTAAGGAAACAGGAATAGATACCATTACGATCAGTGCGTTCCTGATGCTGTGCAGGAAGAAAAGCATGACAAAAGCAACGAGAATAATCGCGAGTATTAAATCGTGAATTACCGCATCGGCGGACTCCAGTGTGAAAATAGAACTGTCGTTTACAATTTTAATGTTGAGTTTATTATTCGCGTAGTCCTGCTGTAAGGTTTGGATCACTTTGTGCATTTGCTTACTAACCTCTACCGCATTGGCGTCGGTTTGTTTGATGATCTGCACAGCGATTGCACCTTTTCTGTCAATACGGGCAATCTTTTTAACGTCTTTTTGTGCATCCTGTACATCACCAATATCTTTTAACCTAATCTGTGCGCCGGCTTTGCTGGTGGCAACAACCAGATTTCTAAGCTCATCAACATTTTTGTATTTACCAGATAAACGGATGAGGATTTCCTGTTTAGTAGTTTTTACGCTTCCTGTAGGGAAATCTAGATTTGAAGTCAGGATGGCCTGTTGTATTTGAGGTACAGATAAGCCATATCCCTGAATTTTATCAGCGTCCAGTCCTACTTGAATTTCACGTTCCTGACCACCAACCAGATTGACCTGGGCAACGCCGTTTACCCTGGAAAGGATAGGGGCAATACGTTTGTCCATCAAATCATAGAAAGTAGCGTCATCCATACTGGCTGATGCCGACATGGTGATGACGGGCAAGTCGTCGAGAGAGAATTTGTTTAAAGAAGGTGGCTTTACATCCGTGGGTAAATTTGCCAGGATGGCATTTACTTTACGTTGTGCATCATTTAAAGACAAATCGATATTTGCTTTATCTGTGAGCGTAATGGTAACCGTCGAAAGGCCTTCAAAAGAGACTGCGTTTAGCTTTTTGATGTTCTCTAAAGAAGAAACCGCATCCTCAATTTTTTTGGTCACCGTATTTTCTACCTCATTTGGCGAGGCGCCGGGATATATGGTAGAGATAGAGATTGTGTTGTTCGAAAACTTAGGCAATAACTCATATCCCAAAGAAAAGTAGCTCAGCAAGCCCATCAGCGTTAATGCGGTAAAGACCACAATAACGAGGGTAGGACGCTTTATTGAAATTTCAGTAATCTTCATCTTATAGTTATTTTACAGTGGTCACTGGAGTGCCGTCTGACAGATTGATCTGTCCGCTGGTGATGGCAATTTCTCCTTCTTTTAATCCTTCAAGTATTTCAACATTGTCACCCAGGATTCTTCCGGCAATGACTTTGCGCAATTTGGCTTTTCCGTCCTCCAGAACAAAAATCTGGTTACTGCTTACACTGCCAACAAAAGCAGTTCTCGGGATGGTAATAGTGGGCGCTTGTTTAGGGAACTGAAAGATCGCAGTTCCGTACATTCCGGCTTTGATGGTATTGGTTTTGTTATTTTCTACGAGGATTTCTACAGGGAAGTTCAATGAATTGTCTGCTTTGGCAGCAATAAAGGTGATCTTTCCAGTGTAGGTATCTGTAGGGAAAACATTGGATTTGATTTTTACAAGGTTTCCAAGTTTCAGATTTGCAACCTGACTTTCATTTGCGTTCACTTTTAATTTAAGCTTAGACACATCAACCAACTCAAACAATTGAGTGCCTTGTGCATTTACAAAAGCACCTACTTCAATATATTTTTTGTTTACAACACCATTGATGGGAGATTTGATATTGGCGTCGCTCACCTTTCTTTGTGAGGCCTGTAATCTTAATCTTGCGTTTTCTACAGCAAGTTTTGCCTGGTCCAGCTGCTGTTGAGTAACACCGCCGGTTTTAAATGAACTGCTGTAGCGAGCTTCATCTTTTAAAGCATTTTGCAGCGTTGCTTCTGCGGTTTCTTTATCTGTATTCAAAATTTCAGCATCAATCCGTGCCAATACCTGGCCTTTGGTAACATGGTCACCTTCCTGAACATTGATCCTGGTTACCCGGCCTGCATTTTCATTCAGCAGATTCAATTCTGCAAAAGGAACAAAAGTACCGTTTGCGGTAAAGTCCAGGTTCACTGTGTCTTTTTTTACAGTGGCAACACGAACACTGACGGCACCACTACCCTGAGCAATAAAAGTGGTTACTGCTTCATTTTTTTGCTTATTGTTTTTCAATACGTAGGCTATTGCCCCAATAGCAATTATAAGTACAATAGCTACAATAATTCCTCTTTTCATTTTAATAGTGATTTTATATTTCCGTTTGATTTTATTAATTGTATTTCGGCAATTTTATAATTTAATAATGCCTGGTTATAGCTGTTCTGAGCTTCAGTTAATGCAGTTTCTGTATCCAATAAGTCAGTTAAGGTCGCTAAGCCGTTGTTGTAATTGTTTTGGGTGCTTTTATAGATTTCATTCGCCAGTTCAGTATTTTGTTTTTGGGAATTAATCGTCGTTATGCTGTTCCTGAGTTGAATTTTTGCATTCTCATAGGCCATATTCAAAGAATTTACGGATTCACGCCTGTCTTCTTTTGCTTTTCTGATATCCACATCTGCCTGGCGGATTTTCGAACGGGTTAAGAACCCATTAAAGATCGGTACTTTCAGCGTCAGACCTACAGCTGATGCGCCATAGCCGATGGACGCGCTGCCGGAGCTTAGGAAATCGAATCCGCCGCTCTGGCTAGAATAGGTATAGTTTCCTGTTAAAGCTAAGCTTGGATAGTATTCCGAAACATAAGCTTTGCGTTGCAGT
>NZ_DATMRL010000088.1:0-20941 GCF_035566355.1 Pedobacter sp. | reverse complement strand
TTACCATGCCATCCGCGCAGGTTTAGATATGGGGATCGTAAATGCAGGGATGCTGGAAGTTTACCAGGAAATTCCGCCCGAACTGCTGGAACGGGTAGAAGACGTGTTACTGAACCGCAGGGAAGATGCCACGGAGCGGCTGGTAGAATTTGCAGATACCATAAAATCTAAGGGAAAAGAGATTGTTCGTGACGAAGAATGGCGTAAAACTTCCGTTGAGGAAAGATTATCACATGCCCTGGTGAAAGGGATTATTGAATACCTGGATGCTGACGTGGAAGAAGCCCGACAAAAGTATGCCCGTCCGATCCAGGTCATCGAAGGCCCTTTGATGGACGGGATGAATATTGTGGGGGATCTTTTCGGTGCCGGAAAAATGTTTTTGCCACAGGTGGTTAAATCTGCGCGCGTGATGAAGAAAGCAGTAGCTTATCTATTGCCCTTTATTGAACAAGAGAAGCTGGATAACCCGGGCGGTGACCAAAGTTCCTCGGCAGGAAAAGTATTGATGGCCACGGTTAAAGGAGATGTACACGATATTGGAAAAAATATAGTTGGCGTTGTATTGGCCTGTAACAACTTTGAAATTGTGGACATGGGCGTTATGGTTCCCGCACAGGAGATCATTAAAAAAGCCAGAGAAATCAATGCGGACATTATTGGCCTGAGTGGTCTGATTACCCCTTCACTGGATGAGATGGTACACTTTGCCAAAGAAATGGAGCGGGAAGGTTTTACTATTCCACTGATTATCGGAGGCGCAACTACTTCCAGAATTCATGCTGCCGTAAAAGTGGCCCCAAACTATTCCGGACCAGCTATACATGTACTGGATGCCTCCAGAAGTGTGACTGTATGCAGCACCTTAATGAATAAAGATACCCGCGATGAGTATATTCAGGGCATTCGGGAAGAATACGACAAGGCGCGTGAAGCCCATTTGAACAAACGTTCTGATAAGCGTTTTAAAACGATAGAAGAAGCCAGAACAGAGAATTTCAAGATTGATACGACTCTGGTTGCCCCTGCTCCTTCTTTCACCGGAACCCGGGTATTTGAAGATTATCCTTTGGAAGAACTGGTGCCTTATATTGACTGGACTCCTTTTTTCCAAACCTGGGAGCTTCGGGGGAGTTACCCCCGTATCCTGGAAGATAAACAGGTAGGTGATGAGGCCCGTAAACTTTTTCATGATGCGAAAGTTCTGCTGAAGAAAATCGTAGATGAAAAGTTACTTAAGGCTAAGGCAGTTATAGGCTTCTGGCCGGCAAATGCCGTAGGAGATGATATTGTTCTGGATGTAGAAGGCAAGGAAGTGGTGATCCATACCTTACGGCAGCAGGCAGAAAAAGTAGCTGGTCAGCCTTACTATGCCCTGTCTGATTTTGTGGCACAGAAAGAGACGGGAGTACCAGATTATTTTGGAGGATTTGCCTTGACCACGGGTATAGGTTGTGATGAAATGGTGGCTGAATTTGAAGCCAATTATGATGATTACAACAGCATTATGGCTAAAGCACTGGCAGACAGACTTGCTGAGGCCTTTGCGGAAAAGATGCATGAACTAGTGCGTAAGGAATATTGGGGATATGCCAGTGAAGAGAACCTGAGCAACGAAGAACTCATTAAAGAAGAATATGCAGGGATTCGCCCTGCTCCTGGATATCCAGCCTGCCCGGAACATACAGAAAAAGGTACATTATTTGAATTACTTGACGCAGAAGCAAAGATTGGACTGCATTTGACAGAGAGTTACGCTATGCATCCTACCGCAGCGGTAAGCGGTTTTTATTTCGCACATCCTCAATCCCGCTACTTTGGTCTGGGCAAGATCACAAAAGATCAGATAGAAGATTATGCCATTAGAAAAAATATGCCTGTAGAGGAAGTAGAAAGGTGGCTTAGCCCGAATTTAGCTTATTAGAACAGGAGACCTTAGAAATTTAGACAAATAACCGAACCAACCATACGGAAACATCACAATGAAGATTACAGACCACATTAGTAACGCGAAGGGTAAAACCTTATTTTCTTTTGAGCTTTTACCGCCTGTTAAAGGACAGAGCATCCAGGGTATTTTTGATGCGATAGATCCTTTAATGGAATTTAATCCGCCTTTTATTGATGTGACTTACCTTCGTGAAGATTATATCTACAAACAACATCCCAGCGGTTTGCTGGAAAAGGTTGCCTACCGTAAACGTCCAAGTACTGTGGCCACCTGTGCAGCGATCATGAACAAATATCGGGTTGATGCCGTGCCGCACTTAATCTGTGGAGGTTTTACTAAAGATGAAACGGAAAATGCGTTAATTGACTTGCAGTTCCTGGGGATTGACAACGTACTTGTTTTACGGGGCGATGCCCGAAAAAGCGATAGTTCTTTTATCCCAACCCCCGAAGGCCACGCTTTTGCATCCGATCTGGTACAGCATGTAGCAGATATGAACAATGGAAAATATCTGCATGAAGATATGGATGATCCGGAGAAAACAAATTTCTGTATAGGTGTTGCAGGTTACCCGGAAAAACATTTCGAGGCGCCAAACCTGGATACAGATTTCAAATACCTGAAACTGAAAGTAGATCTGGGCGCAGAATTTATTGTAACCCAAATGTTTTTTGACAACGAAAAATACAGGTTATTTGTGGAGAAATGCCGGGAGAATGGCATTCATGTACCTATTATTCCTGGCTTGAAACCAATCACCAGTAGTAAGCAGCTGGTCAGCCTTCCAAAAACTTTTCACCTGGATATTCCGATGGCATTGAGCGAAGCTATTACTTCCTGCAAATCGGAAAGTGATGTTAAGGAGGTAGGTATAGAATGGATGATTGAACAATGTAAAGGACTTAAAGAATTGGGAGCGCCTGTATTGCATTTTTATACCATGGGAAAGAGTGGCCCGACCCGCAGAATTGCACAGGCTATTTTTTAACCGATCTGCTTTATAATTTTCTTTATGGAACGTTATTTGCTCCTGTTAAGGTAAATAATGAATAAAATTATGAAAAGATTATCTGTTATCGCTCTTTGTTTAACAAGCATTTTATTTGCGTGCAGCAGCATTAAACATGGATCTAAATCTTCAGGTCTGGCCAAATTGAATGGCACCTGGGAGCTCAATTATATTACCGGTCCAAGAATTGCATTCAATGGGCTTTACCCGAACAGGAAACCGACCTTAGTGGTCAACACTGCAGAAAAAAAGATCAGCGGAAACAGCAGCTGCAATAATTACAGTGGTGTTTTGGTAGCAGACGACCATAAGATCAGTTTTAAAGGACCAATTGCCTCTACCAAGATGGCTTGTCTGGATGGCAACGGAGAAGGTGTTTACTTCAAAACATTAGAGCAAGTAACTTCTTATGATATAGTGAACGACACCACGCTCAACCTGATTTCAGGAGATATTGCTGTGATGCGGTTCACTAAAAAATAAATTTGACTTACCTGATTGTCTAAAGCGCCATCAGGTAAGCTTTAAAGGCATCAAAATCGGCATCCATTGCAGTCGCGTGTTTGGCACGGCCCATGATTTCTTTAACCTGTTCTGGTATTTCTATTTTTGTAGAAATCTCTAAAGGAAAAACATCTGGAAATTTACATGGATGGGCGGTAGACAGGAATACGCCTGCAAATTGTTCTTTTACATGTGTTTTTGTATAATCCTCCAGGGCCAGCCAGGCGATAGCTGTATGTGGACAGGCAATATATTCATACTTATTATAGATATCGTTAATAGCCTGAAGGGTTTGTTCATCACTGTAGGTGTATCCTTTAACCTTATTCAGAATTTCTGCCCTGTCATTGTTGAACAGATCCATAATCCGAACCCAATTGCTTGGCGCTCCAACATCCATAGCATTGGCATAGGTCTGGACGGAAGGTCTGGTTTCGTAAACACCGCTTTCCAGAAAACGTGGAACAGTGTCATTCGCATTTGTTGCGGCGATAAACTGTTTAACCGGTAAGCCCATTTTATAAGCCAGCAATCCTGCCGCTATATTTCCAAAGTTTCCACTTGGAACCGAGAACACCACATTTGTTTTCCCCTGTCGGGCCAGTTGGGCATAGGCATGGAAATAATAAAAGGTTTGAGGGATCAGCCTGGAGATGTTAATGGAATTGGCAGAGGTTAACCGCATCTTTTCATTCAGCTGATCATCTGCAAAAGCCTGCTTCACCAGTTTCTGGCAATCGTCAAATGTGCCTTCGATCTCTATAGCATGGATATTTTGCCCATTGGTACAAAGCTGCAGCTCCTGAATATCACTCACTTTTCCTTTCGGATACAATATCGTTACACGGGTATTGGGCACTCCAAGAAAGCCTAAAGCTACTGCACCACCGGTATCTCCGGAGGTGGCTACAAGCACATCCAGGACTTCTTCTCCATCCTTCAGGAAATAAGCCATTACACGGCTCATAAAACGTGCGCCAAAGTCTTTGAAAGCAAGAGAAGGACCATGAAACAACTCCAGAACATAGGTATTTTTATCGAGACGGTTTGCCGGAGCATCAAAATTAATAGCATCGTCTACGATACGTTTGAGATCTTCTGAAGGAATCGCATCTTTCAATAAAGCAGAAGCAACTGTAAATGCGATTTCAGGCAAAGTATAATTGCCCAGGTTTTCTATAAAATCCGGAGCCAGCTGCGGGATATTTCCGGGCATATACAAGCCTTTATCCTGAGGCATACTGTTGAAAACGGCTTCGGGAAATTCGACACTTAAATGATGGTTGTTGGTGCTGTATAATTTCATAATTGGTTTTTAAAGGTTGAAGATGTTTAATCAAGGACCACCGGGCCCATTTTATTTACAGGAGAAACAAACCCGAGGCTGTTAATGTTTAAGCCCTTCAGCTGGTTCTGCAAAGAAAGGGTTATCACTCTGGCCGTCTCTTCATTTTTAGTTAATGCAAAAACGGAGGGCCCTGACCCTGAGATTCCAAAGCCCACAGCTCCCTGATCCAGGGCAAGAGCGCGCATCTTATAGAAGTCGGGAATGAGAATTGATCTTGTCGGTTCTACAAGCACATCGACCATACTTCTTCCAATCAGGTCATAATCCTTCATAAAGAGACCGCTCACCAGGCCTGCTACATTGCCCCATTGGGTTACGGCATTTTTGAGCAGAATCTTAGAACGGATCATTTGTCTTGCATCTTTAGTAGGCACATCTACTTCCGGATAAACAATGGCCGCATACATATCTTCTGGAAAAGGAAGGCTGATCACATCCAGGGGCTCGTAACTTCTGATGAGTACGAAACCACCCATTAATGCAGGTGCAACATTATCGGCATGTCCATATCCACAGGCCAATTCCTCCCCTTTCATTGCAAAAGGAATGAGTTCTTTGTTGCTCAGCAGGTTATCCATCAAGGTATTGATGGCAAACAAACCCGCTACTGTACTGGCAGAGCTAGAACCGAGGCCACTTCCGATGGGCATTTTTTTATGAAGTTCGATTTCTACACCAACGTCTGTGCGTCCAATATGCTCCAAATAATGCTGTACGCTGGCGCTTACCGTATTCTTGTCCGGATCCAATGGCAACCGCCCCTCATCTCCTGTAATCTTGATGAGTTGCACGCCAGGCTTACCGGTCATTCTCATGATCACTTCATCGCCCGGAGCATTAACTGCAAAACCAAGTACATCAAATCCGCAAACTACATTGGCTACTGTCGCCGGAGCAAAAACTTTTACTGAATTCCTCATTTCTTACCTACGTTTATAATATCTGCGAATACACCTGCCGCTGTTACCTCTGCTCCTGCACCAGGCCCCTTAACAACCAGCGGCCTGCTTTTATACCTGTCTGTTGTGAAGGAAATAATATTATCACTACCAGACAACATATAAAAAGGATGTGTATCGTCTACCATTTGAAGGGTAATGTTCACTTTTCCATCTTCCAGCTTACCGATATAGCGCAATACACGTCCTGTAGATTCAGCTTCGTTTTTTAATTGCTCGAAATAGGCTTTGTTGTTTTCCAGTTCTTTATAAAAATCCTCTACAGAGGCCGCAGCCAGACAGGCTGGTGGCAGCATGCTTTCAATAACTACCTCTTTCTCTTCCATGGCATAACCTGCATCCCTGGCCAGGATGAGCATTTTACGCATGAAGTCTTTTCCATTGAGATCATCACGGGGATCCGGTTCAGTATAACCCAGATCTTGAGCTTCTTTAACTACTTTATGGAAAGGAGCATCACCCTTAAAGTTATTAAAAATATAAGAAATTGTACCGGAGAGAATGGCTTCAATGCGAGCCACTTTATCCCCGCTCATCATCAGGTCTTTTAGGGTGCGGATGATTGGAAGCCCGGCTCCTACATTAGTTTCATAGTAAAAGTCTACCCCATATTTTCTAGCTGCTTTTTTAAATGCAGCATATTGTTCGTAATCTGCAGAATTACCAATCTTGTTACAAGTTACAATAGAAATACTGCTCTCCAGGATTTCCTGGTAAAAATTGACGGGATTGGCACTGGCTGTGTTATCTACAAAAACACAGTTAGGTAAGTTCATAGCCTTCATCTTCTGCACAAAAAGTTTCAGGTCGGCTGGTTCAGCTTGTTCTTGCAGTGTTTGCTCCCACCTGCAAAGATCTATGCCTTCTTTACTGAGATACATTTGACGGGAATTACTGATGCCCATCACTTTAACCTGCAGGTCATTGTTCTTTGCAAGAAAAGGCATCTGGTTCTGCAATTGGCTAAACAGGGTTTTTCCAATATTTCCGGTACCCAGACAAAAGACATTTAGTGTCTTCTTCAAATCCGAATAAAAAGAATCATGTACTGCATTGACTGCTTTGGACAGATCGGCCTTGGAAAGGATAACAGAGATATTATATTCAGAAGAACCTTGTGCAATGGCTCTCACATTCACCCCATTGCGGCCAAGGGCGTTAAAGAGTCTTGCCGACATGCCCGGTGTATGTTTCATATTCTCTCCAACAATGGCCAGTACAGAAAGACCACTCTCTACTTCGGGGTATTCCAGTTTTTTTGCCTGTAACTCCAGTTCAAATTCCTTATTGATCAGGTTCAGGGCTTTAATGGCATCTGCCGGCTTTACTGCAAAAGTAATACTGTGTTCGGAAGACGACTGCGTGATAAGGACCACATTGATCTGTTCTCTTGACAATAGCGAGAACAAGCGACCGCTAAAGCCTGCTTTTCCAACCATCCCACTACCAGACAGGTTCAGTACACTGATCTCATCGATAGAGGAAATCCCTTTAATAGGCAAGTTACATGTCTTTACATTGTGACGGATATAAGTTCCCGGGAATCCAACATCAAATGTATTTTTGATCACAATTGGAATTTTCTTCAGGAAAGCCGGGATCATGGTCGGGGGATAGATCACTTTTGCCCCGAAATAACTCAGTTCCATAGCTTCTGTATAACTTAACTCTGATAGAGAAAAGGCCTTTTCTACAATCCTGGGATCGGCAGTAAGCATCCCATTGACATCTGTCCAGATCTGGATCTCCTTTACATTTAAGGCAGAACCCCAAATAGCAGCGGTGAAATCACTTCCTCCTCTACCCAAGGTAGTCACGCGTCCTTCTTCATTACTTGAAATAAATCCGGTGACAAACAGAAGCTGATCCGAATTGGACTGGTAATAATCGTTGATCAACAATTCGGTCAACGCAGTGTTTACTTTGGCTTGTCCAAAATTACTGTCGGTTTTGATGAGTTCCGAACCGTCCACAGCAACTGCATTGCTGAATTTTTGCCTGGCAATATGTGCAACCATAAAAACAGAGCAGCGCTCTCCATAGCTCAAAATAAGGTCTTTAGTTTGTGCGCTTAATTCACGGAGGTTAAAAACCGATTGAAGTATGTCCTCCAATTCATTAAAATAAATCTTTAATTTTGTAAAGACGGGATTTTGTGCCGATGCGGGCAACAAGGCTCTGATCACCTCAAAATGTTTTTCTTCAATGGCTTTTAGCTGTGATGCATAGTCTTCTGCTACCTGGGCTTTCTCTGCCATTTCCAATAAGAGGTTGGTTACGCCACTCATTGCCGAAAGGACAACGATCACATCTTCTTTCTGCCGGGCATGTTCTACGATGCCCAGCAGCGCCTTGATGCTGTCTGCTGATCCAACTGAAGTGCCTCCGAATTTTAAAATATTCATGGTTTTAGGTTAAAAAAAAGCGCCTTCCTGTTTAGAGGAAGGCGCTTTTCGTGGTTTCTATGTATTTTAATTTTACACCATTAGCTTTCCTTCCTCCGAGATTCCCCGGTGGTGGTGGTAATGGTAGTAATTGACAATTGACTATTAAACATTATTGTATTTTTTACACTTACTGTGCTGTGGAGTAAAGTAAAGTTATATTTTTCTAAATACCAAATGATTGGCCAAAAAAATATTTTCTACCTTTACCTCCTTATATGCAAGGACTCGTAATTAAATCAACAGGGAGCTGGTACCTGATACATGCAGAAGATGGCCGGAACTATGACTGCAGAATTAAAGGTAAATTCCGCATTAAAGGGATTCAAACCACCAATCCTATTGCTGTTGGTGATCAGGTAGAATTTGAACTGGAACCCAATGCAGAAACTGGGGTAATCCATAAACTGCTTGATCGTAAAAACTATATCATCCGCAAATCCATTAACTTATCTAAACAGGCACAGATCATTGCAGCCAACCTGGACCAGGCTTTTCTGATTGTTACACTTGCTTCCCCAAGAACATCTCTTGGATTTATAGACCGTTTTCTTGCAACAGCAGAGGCCTACAGCATTCCCACAACGCTGATCTTTAACAAATTGGATCTTTTTAGCGAAGAAGGCCTGGAGATTCTGGCAGCATATAAGGACATCTACGAACATATCGGTTATCCCTGCTATGAGGTTTCTGCCCTTGAAGGAACCAATATTGACCAGGTGGAGCAATTATTAAAAGACAAAACCACTTTATTTTCCGGTCACTCGGGAGTAGGAAAGTCCAGCTTGATCAATGTTTTATTGCCTGGAAGAGATATCAAAACAGGTGAAGTTTCTGAATGGAGCGACAAAGGACAGCATACGACAACTTTTGCAGAAATGCATACACTACCTTTCGGAGGCTATCTGATCGACACCCCCGGAATCCGGGAATTGGGGATCTTTGACATCAGACCAGAAGAACTGGGTCATTATTTCAGAGAAATGCGCGATTTGATGAACGAATGTAAATTCAACAACTGCAGGCATATCAATGAACCGGGCTGTGCAGTAATCCGTGCCGTGGAAAACGAGGAGATCGCACTAAGCAGATATGAGAGTTATTTAAGTATTTACCATGGAAACGAGACCAGGGCATGAGGGCAGTGATTCAAAGAGTTTCCGAAGCCAGTTGCAGGGTTGATGCAGAACTTACCGGTGCCATTGAAGGTGGTTTGCTGGTATTGCTTGGCATAGAGGATAACGATACGACCGAGGACCTGGACTGGCTGGCTCAAAAAATTGCAGGGATAAGGATTTTTAGCGATGAGCAGGGACTGATGAACAAGTCTTTGTCTGATACCGGCGGAAATATCCTGCTGATCAGCCAGTTTACCCTGTTCGCTTCAACAAAAAAAGGCAACAGGCCTGGATTTACCAGGGCAGCAAGACCAGATAAAGCAATTCCACTTTATGAAGGTATGATTTCAAAGCTTACGGCACTTTTAAATAAAAAAATTCAGACCGGCATTTTTGGTGCAGATATGAAAATCAGTTTGCTGAATGACGGTCCTGTAACCCTGATCATCGACACAAAGAATAAAGAATAATGACGATAGAAGAAGCACAGAAGACGGTTGATCAATGGATCACCACCACAGGGATCCGCTATTTTAATGAACTGACCAATACGGCTATTCTCATGGAAGAAGTTGGTGAGGTGGCTCGTATTATGTCGAGAAAATATGGAGAACAATCTTTTAAGAAAAGCGATGAAGCCGTAGATCTGGGTGATGAAATGGCTGATGTACTTTTTGTACTGATCTGCCTGGCCAACCAAACCGGGATAGATCTCACTGCTGCGCTCGAAAAAAACCTCATCAAAAAGAGTATCCGGGACGCGGACCGTCATCAGAATAACGAAAAATTAAAGTAATTTATAACCTGAATTGTAGGGTGGTCCGTATGGCGAAATTGGAAGGTTCCAGGCCAGCATCGTTTAAATGTTGTTTATGAGTAAGACGATGTAAAAAATCTACCCTTAAGATTTTGAAAATGTTCTCAACCCCATAACCAGCTTCCACATAAGGAATACCTTCAAGACTCCGATTCAGTTTACCCCTGCCTCTGATAAAGGCCTCATTGTTCTGATCACTCAGACTTCCTTCCAACACATTCAAGACTGCTACTGTACGCACATTTAACTTTTTAAGTAGAGGGATGCTGTTGGTAATCAATCCGTCCATGTGTTGTGTATAACTCAAAGATACATATCTGTCGCTTGTAAACTCCAGGAAACGCATGGTATTGAAATTGAACCGATGATTTTCCAGTAAGGGATAAGGTAATGCATCAGGGATATATCCTGCGGTAAGGGAATATTCACCCCTTCCAAAAATACCCAGCAGTGGTCTTTGATAAATATTAAACGCCAATTTATTGTAATTAAAATCTCCTCCCGCGCCTTTTATGCCGTGGGTATAGCGAAAAGTAAAAATGGGGCTGCCATTGCCGTTTCCGATCATGATTCTTTTATTGATTTTGGAAGATTCCAGCAAACGCCGTCCGGGCGTCCATTGTACTTCAGCAATCGATTCTGAAACTTCGTAATTCTTGTACGTAATCTTATCCTCATTGTCCCGGTATATAAAGTTAAACAAAGGATCAAAGGTCCGGTGCGCTAAACTAAGTTTGCCTCTTACATTGGAGAAAAGATCTGTTTGCACATATGTATTCCATATATTTTGTGTAAATGGCCCTCTTTTACTCACTTTACCGTTCCTTATAGAGGCACTGAAAACGTTATTCTGTGCAAGAACAAAGTTTTCAAACTGATAACCCGTTTGTCCGATATCATGCTGATAAGAAATACCGGCCTGCACCCAGGGCTTTCGGGAAAAAATATAGTCAACGGCACCATTGTATTTAAATCTCTCATCTCTGAAACCATAACTTAAAAATCCGCTGAGGATCAGCTTTTCGCTAAATCGGGTATTGGTGGTAGCACCTATCCTTAATACAGATCCTTCCAGATCGTTGTAGCTGTAGGTATAAGGATAAGGTCCAAAACTGATCTTTCCAACTTTATAATAGCCATTGATCAACATCCCCGCGATGTCTGCATAAGTTTTAACCAAAGGCAGGTTTTTAACGGTATCTATCATCTTATAGACAGCCTTATCGGCTGCAGTAAGTGAATCTGCACGATTTTTAACCCAATATTTTTCATCTATTTTATTCACATCCTTATCCATCACCATGGGCTCTTTAAATAAAGATGGAGGATAATCTTTATTCACCTCGATATCTTTATTAGATAAATAGAACTTAGCAATAAAGCCAGATAGCTTTTTAGAGGTTGTACCCACGTTAATCACAATACGGGTTTGTTTGGGTATCCAGGCTGTTGTACCTGAAGGTTGTACCATGGCTTGCTGTATCCTGATTTTATTTAGAAAATTCAGATTGGCATCTTTAGAAACGGTACAGTCTATCCTATATAAGGCATAACTGTCTTTAGTAATCCACATGACTCCGTCAAAGGCAAGATCATGGGATCTTTTAGGTTTAAACTCAATTTTATAGTATTCTTTTCCTTCTATCTTATCATGAGCATCGGTAAGCTCATAATTATAATAGGTTTTCCAGCTATTGCTCGTAGGTGAAATGAATTCTTTATTGGCCAGTTTAAGAAAGTTGCTATAAAAATTATATTGTAAAAAAGTGGAGCCCGCCAGCTGAGAGATCAGGGTTTCATCTTCTATTCCGACACCACTTACTTTTGTTCGCAGCACATGTTCTGTTTTCTGTTCCGGACTGGTCATATACCGATAATCTGAAATGGTCTCCGACATAAATATAGGCAGGCTTGGCGATCCTTCTTCCCCCGCAATTTTCTGTAAATCGTCCATTAGTGGAAGTACCTGCCTGATGACTTTGTTTTTCTTCATCTTCTCCCCAATATTGACCACAGAAATCTCTATCCTGTTGTAGCTTTGGTAACCATAGCTTTTTAAATAGCGATGGTCATTCTGAGGCTTGTTTTTTACCAGGTTCTCCATGATCTCCCAGGCAGGGTTCACATAGGATTTTGGAGTTATGGTTACAGTGTTTAATAAACGGCCACCCTCTGCAAGCTGAAAATCCAATATAGGATGACTGCCCTGGGGTAACAATTTCCTTGTTGTAGTGTAACTAACGTATGTGGTATAAACAGAATCGGTGGCTAAGTTTTGAGGGATAATCAGGCGGTACAGACCATCGAAGTCAGAGGCGGCCGCCTTCTTCTTTCCATCTTTGAGTTTTACGTAAATCGTTGCATAAGGAATCGCTTCTCCGGTTTGTGCATCCGTAACCTTTCCGGTCAGTGTCCTGAGCTCCTGGGCTTTTAAACTGTTCTCCATGCAAAGCATCATTAGCAGCAAAAGGCCTGTATATATATTGATGAACCTGTATAAAATCGCCCTGGTTGCCTTCATTTAAAGAGAAAAATTAGATAGTTAAGCCGGTAGCGTTATCAGTTTTGCCCCCGGGATGAGGTGTAGCGAATTGAAACAAACCTGTTACAAATATAACATTGCAATGTAAAGTTTTACATAAAGATGAATTAATTTTGAAATATTTTAAAACTTTTTCGAGGTTCTGTTTGTATTCGCTTAAAAAACAAAATACCCGCATGTGAATCATCACCGTAATTTCATAAAAAAAAGGCATTCAATAATAACTGAATGCCTTTTTTTTATGAAAAATAACAAATTATAATTCTGCTTTAATTCTTGAAGCTGCTGCTTCCAGCTCTTCCTGGCTTGGTTTTAACTTCTCTCTGCTGAAATTCATATCACTTACATTATTCATGGGAATCAAGTGAATATGCACATGCGGTACTTCCAACCCGATCACCGCCATGCCAACTTTCACACATGGAAATGCTTTTTTTAAACCTTGCGCTACGATTTTAGCAAACAATGTTAGTCCAAAATAGCTCTCCTCGTCCATATCGAAAATATAGTCAATCTCTTTTTTGGGGATCACGAGCACATGCCCCATTGTGAGCGGGCTCACATCAAGAAAGGCCAGAAACTCTGTTGTCTCCGCCACAATATGCGCCGGAATTTCACGATTAACAATTTTTGAAAATATACTTGCCATAGGTTTACTGATTATCTGCTGATCTCTAGGATCTCAAACTCGATTTTACCTGCAGGAACCTGTATTTCTGTTTTATCACCTACAGATTTACCCAATAATCCCTGCGCAATAGGCGATTTCACAGAAATCTTTCCCGTTTTAAGATCAGCCTCTGATTCTGCAACCAGCTGGTAAGTCATAGTTGCTCCATTTTTTACATTCTTGATTTTCACGATAGACAAGGCCAAAACCTTTGTAGTATCTAGTTTAGATTCATCAATCAGTCTTGCGGTAGATAATGTAGTTTCCAGTTTCGCTATTTTCGCTTCATGCAAGCCCTGTGCTTCTTTAGCTGCATCATATTCTGCATTTTCAGAAAGATCTCCCTTATCTCTTGCTTCCGCAATTTGCTTGGATATCATTTGTCTTCCTGTAGTCTTTAAATAGTGTATTTCCTGTTTTAATTTTTCCAGACCATCATTGGTATAATATGTAACATCTGTCATAGCTCGATTAATTTATATTTTATTATACTATACTTTTTAGCTCGTTAAAGGAGTCAATCCGCATTGATCATTTCATATGCCTGAACGGGGTTCCTCTAAAATACAAACAAGACTATATCGGCACTAGGCCTACATAGTCTTGCTTCAATTAAAACGAAGATAACAGCCAATTCTTATAAAAGCAAATCTTTTCAGCGAAATATGACGCTGAGGTAAAAAATAGAATATAAAGCCCACGCACCTCTCCATTACCGCATTTTTTACCTAATTTTAAAATACGTTAACCCATTATTATGCACAAAAAACTATTCAACACGCTGGTCTTCATCGTGCTGGGAACTTATTCTTTAAGCGCTCAGGATTTATACATGCCCCGCAACATCAGGAATGCTTACAACAAAGAAACCCGCTCCATCGATGGCAGACCTGGTAAACAATACTGGCAAAACCGTGGTAAGTATGCTATTAATGTAACAGTGACCCCACAGACAAAAACCGTTAGCGGAACAGAAAAAATAGAATATACCAACAACAGCAAGGATACTTTAAAAGTACTGGCCATTCGTTTTGTAAACAATATCCATAAACCTGAAGCCCCAAGATCCGGCTATGTAAGCACAGACTTTTTGAGTACTGGATTGGCCATCACCTCCTTTGAGGTAAACGGACAAAAATACCAGCTTGATGCCAAGGACTGGGGCACAGTTGAAGATGTCAAGTTAAAGACACCACTTGCCCCCGGCCAAACAGCCAGTCTGAATATAGACTGGAATTACCCACTCTCCAAACAAAGCGGACGGGAAGGTCAAATTGACAGCACTACTTATTTTGCAGCTTACGCATATCCGAGGGTTTCTGTATATGATGATTATAACGGCTGGGACAAACTCCCGCATTCTGACAGAGGCGAGTTTTACAATGATTTTAACGACTATACTTTATCTGTTAAGGCACCAAAGAACTACGTAGTATGGGCCACAGGAGATCTGCTGAATCCAGATGAAGTGCTACAACCGGCCTTCGCTGAAAAGCTCAGGAAATCCTATCTGTCTGATGAAGTAACTCATATGGCTACTGCGGAGGAGATGAGAAAAGGTCTGGTAACGAAACAAAATACCTGGAACACCTGGAAGTTTGAAGCCAAAAACATCAGTGATGTTACTTTTTCTTTAAGCAATCATTATGTGTGGGATGCTGGTAGCGTGGTGGTTGATGAAAAGACAGGCAGAAGAGCTAGTGTTCAGTCTGCCTACAGTGAAACTGCAAAAGATTTCACATTCATGGTAGACTTCGGGAAAAAAGCCTTGCATTGGTTCTCCAGGAATTGGCCCGGAATTCCCTACCCATTTTCAAAAATGACCGCCTTTCAAGGTTTTGCCGACATGGAATACCCAATGATGGTCAACGACTCAAGTACACCTGACCCCGGCTTTTCTCAATTTGTATTGAATCATGAAGTTGCTCACACCTATTTTCCATTCTATATGGGAATTAATGAAACCCGTTATGCTTTTATGGACGAGGGATGGGCAACTACACTTGAATATCTAATCGGAATAGAACAGATTGGAAAAGAGGCCGCTGACCAGGCCTATCAGGATTTCAGAGTGAAACGCTGGATCTTTGACCCTTCGGGCGAAGAGGACCAGCCTGTAATCTCTCAATCCACACAAGTTTCCGGCCTTGGATATGGCAACAACTCGTATGTAAAACCGTCACTTGCTTACCTGGGCTTAAAAGATATGCTTGGTGATGAGATCTTCAAAAAAGCACTCCATGTATATATGGAACGCTGGAATGGAAAACACCCTATTCCCTGGGACTTCTTTTATTCGATAAATGATGCGACCAAACAAGATTTAAACTGGTATTGGAACAATTGGTTTTTTAGTAACAACTATATTGATCTTGCGATTGAAAAGGTGGCAATAAAAGGCAATAATTATAGCGTCTCCATAAAAAACATTGGAGGGTTTGCAATTCCATTTGATGTCAAAATTACTTACGCAGATGGCAAAGAATCTATATTACATCAATCACCCGCCATCTGGAAGAGCAACCAAAAAATGGCATTGGTCCAGATCAATGCCACAGCTAAAATTCAGTCTATTGTAGTCGATGGAGGTATTTTTATGGATGCCAGGCCAGCCGACAACAAATGGAAATAATTTCCTCTTAGAGAGATTAGGGCTTAATGCCCTAATCTTAATTCTTCCAGCTTCTGCGCCAGCACCTCCGAGATTTTCCTATAGGAATCAAAGGTCCACCCACCCACATGAGGTGTTAAAAGTATCTTTCCTGAAGCAACCAAGTCCCGATACCAGTCTTGTTGAGCCAGTGCAGGAAACTTTTCTGTTTCCAGTACATCAAGCCCCGCAGCTAAAATTTTTTTATTCGCTATAGCTTTCAGTACTGAAGCAGTGCTGACAATTTCGCCTCTTGCCGTATTGATGAAAAAGAAAGGTTTTTTGAAATGGAAAAAATATTCATCGTT
The DNA here is from genome assembly GCF_035566355.1 of Pedobacter sp. Lineage (GTDB taxonomy): Bacteria > Bacteroidota > Bacteroidia > Sphingobacteriales > Sphingobacteriaceae > Pedobacter. The sequence continues at coordinate 4,621 of NZ_DATMRL010000088.1, read as the reverse complement.
GACCATTTGCCGTGTTTCTGAGGTTAAAGGAATATGCAGACTCAGCACATCGCTTTGTCTTACAATTTCCTCCATACTTACTTCCCTCGCATAAGCATCAGAAAAACCGGTTTTGTACTTATCATAAGCAATGACATTGACTTCAAAGCCAGAAAGCTTTTTAGCAAAGCTCTGCCCCATAAAGCCATAGCCAATAATCCCAACAGTTTTTCCTTTTAATTCCCAGCCGCGGTTGCCTTCCCTGTCCCAGGTACCCATACGGATTTCGGAATCAGCTTTTTGAAAATTATTCATCAGAGACAGCAACATCCCTATAGCATGTTCGCCCACGGCATCTCTATTGCCTTCGGGAGCATTGATCAATAATATACCTTTCGTACTGGCATATGCTTCATCAATATTATCCAGGCCAGCACCTGCTCTGGCAACAAATCTAAGGTTTGGTGCCGCATCCATCAATTCCTGGTCTATCCTGAACTTGGTACGCACCGCGATACCGGTATATTGTGAGATCACAGACAGGGTTTCAGCCCGGCTGATCAAGGGTTGGTCATCAATGTCATACCCCAGTTCCATTGCTTTTTCTTTAAACACAGGATGGAGGTCGTCAACAATTAATATTTTAGGATTCATTATAAATTAAGCTAAGCAATTGTGGTCATTAAAGCAGTAAGATGTTGTGTCAGATGGATAAAGTCCTCCACACTGAGTTGCTCAGCACGTTTATCGAAAAACGGATGATTATCCATTTTATCTTTAGGAATAGTTCCGGAAAGTGCATTTCTCAAAGTTTTCCTCCTCTGGTTGAAGCCGCCCTTAACTGTTCGCCAGAACAGCTTTTCATCGCAGGGCAATTGTGCTGTTTTGTTTCGGCTTAACCTGATCACACCGGAATTGACTTTAGGTGGCGGATTAAATGTCCCTGGTTTTACAGTAAAAAGATATTCAATATCATAATAGGCCTGAATCAGTACGCTTAGAATACCGTATTCCTTTGTTCCCGATTTAGAAGCACAGCGCTCTGCAACCTCTTTTTGGAACATTCCAACCATTTCAACAACATGCTCCCGGTGTTCCAATACTTTAAAAAGAATCTGAGAGGATATATTATAAGGGAAATTTCCAATAATAGCAAACTTTCCAGGAAACACTGTAGCTAAATCAAGTTTTAAAAAGTCCCCATTAATGAGTTTACTTCCCAACTGCGGATATTTCTCCTGCAGGAAATGATAAGACTCCACATCTATATCGATCAAATGGGTTTCAAGATCCTTACGTTCCAGCAAAATATCAGACAAAATACCCATACCCGGCCCAACTTCAAGAACCTGATGGTACTGATCTGTATGAATAAGGCCGTTTACAATCTTTGCTGCAATATTTTTATCGGTTAAAAAATGTTGTCCTAAATGTTTCTTTGCCTTTACCAAACTCATATGCTCCTGATCTAAAGATGCAAAATAAGCAAAGTTTTACCAGTATCGGCGTAAGATTACTGTTAAAATCTGTAATTTGCGCTAAATTCTAAAGTTGAGCATGAGCAATAAAGTAAAAATAGGTATTAGCGTTGGTGATGTGAACGGAATAGGTTTGGAAGTGATCCTGAAAGCCTTATCGCACACCAGCATTTTTGATTATTGTACACCTATTGTGTATGGGCATACCAAAGTAGCTTCCTATCACAGGAAGGCACTGGGCTTATCTGATTTCAGTTTCAATGTAGTTACGAATGCAGGGCTAGCCAATCCTAAGAAAGCCAATATGATCAATTGCTGGGAAGAAGATGTCAAGATCGACCTTGGTGTCGCAAATGAAATTGGCGGGAAATACGCTCTTCTTTCCCTGGAGAAAGCAACCGAAGATCTGATTAATGGAGAGATTGATGCCCTGGTTACGGCCCCCATCAACAAGTTTAACATCCAATCGGAGACCTTTAAGTTCCCGGGTCATACAGAATATCTTCAGGAGCGCAGCAAGAGTTCAGAAGTATTGATGTTCCTGATCAGCGAAGAACTCAGAATTGGCGTGGTTACCGGTCATATTCCGGTTAAAGAGATTTCCGGAAGCATCACAAAAGAAAAAATTGTTCAGAAATTAAAAATGATCAATGACAGCCTGAAAAAAGACTTCTGGATTGAAAAACCTAAAATTGCTGTTCTGGGTCTTAACCCTCATGCAGGAGACAACGGCTTACTGGGCAAGGAAGAAGAAGATGTTATTATCCCCGCTATTCATGAAGCGTTCGATAAAGGGGTAATCTGTTTTGGACCTTATCCGGCCGATGGCTTTTTTGGAAATGGCACTTTCAAACAGTTTGACGCTGTTCTGGCGATGTATCATGATCAGGGACTGATTCCATTCAAAACCATCGCTTTCAGCACGGGTGTAAATTATACCGCCGGATTAAAATTTGTACGTACCTCTCCAGACCATGGAACCGGTTATGATATTGCAGGTAAAAATCTGGCAGATCCGACTTCATTCATTGAAGCCATTTTTGCAGCTACCCATATTGTAAAGAACAGGCGTGAACAGGAAAGTTTATTAAGCAATCAGCTAAAAACCGGAGGCAAAATCGTTGAGACTGCGCTGGATATAAAAGACGACGCAAATTAAGCCACCTGGAAAGCTTTTTTAAAAATATACAAAAAACACTTTACATCTATCAAAATAATTCATACATTTGCGGGCTAAAATTTTGTTACAATTGAAACCGTTAAAACAATTTTCAATCCCCTTTACAGGCTTAAAAATTGGCAAACATCAATTTGAGTTTGAAATTGATAACAGCTTTTTTGAGGCATTTGAGTACTCTTTGGTAAAAAAGGGCAGTTTAAATGCAACAGTAGAGCTGGATAAACAGGAAACAATGCTAATTTTACAAATCCATGTAAAAGGAACTGTAAAACTAGAATGCGACAAATGCTTGGCAGAATTTAATTCGCCTCTGGATATTAAAGAAAGGCAGATTGTGAAATTTGCTGAGGATGAATTAGAAAGCGATGATCTGGAGATCATTGTATTGAATAAAAAAGAGAGTGCTATTGATGTGTCCGAAATCATTTATGAGTTCATTAACGTATCAGTACCGTTCATTAAGATCTGCGGACAGAATGGAGATGGCCAGGAATGTGATCGGGAGATGATTGCAAGACTCGAAAGTCTCTCTCACGGAGCAGATAAAAAAGAAGAATTAACGAGTGATGACCCAAGGTGGGCAGCATTAAAGAAATTAAAATAATAATTAAATAAATTAGTAATGGCACATCCAAAACGCAAGGTTTCTAAAAGTAGAAGAGACAAAAGAAGAACACACTATAAAGCAGAAGCTCCTTCTCTGGCTACTTGCCAAACAACTGGCGCTATCCACGTACCTCACCGTGCGTATAACGTTGATGGTAACTTATACTACAACGGTAAATTAGTTATTGAAAACACCTCTATAGGGTAATTTTTCTTGAAAAATAGTTTGTGTTTTGCCAGGGTTTAAGTTTATCTTAGACACTTGAAAGAAGCACAATAATGCTGTTTACACAAACTGATTTTTTACTATGAAAATAGGTCTCGATATAATGGGCGGAGACTATGCTCCCGAATCAAATGTTTCGGGAGCAATAGCTGCTCATCAACTTCTATCGCCCGGAGAGCACATCGTGCTCATTGGTGATACCAACCAGATTAAGCCCCTGCTCTCAGAAAAAGGCTTTAACCCTGACCATTTCGAATTCGTTCATACCGAAGAAGTGATTGGTATGGGGGAACATCCCACAAGGGCATTAGCCCAAAAACCAAACTCAAGTATTTCCGTTGGATTCAATTTACTCAAAGAAGGTAAACTGGATTCCTTTGCCAGTGCAGGTAACTCAGGAGCCATGATGGTCGGTGCTGTATTTAGTGTAAAAACAGTACCCGGTATCATCAGACCTTGTCTGTGTACTATTGTACCAAAACTGGACGGCGGCAGAGGCTTAATGCTTGATGTAGGTGCAAATGCGGATTGTAAGCCTGATGTTCTGGTTCAATTTGGAGCCGTAGGCAGTTTATACGCTGAAAACGTGATGCAGATCAAAAACCCAAAAGTCGGTTTAATTAATATTGGAGAAGAGGACGAAAAAGGAAATATGCTGAGTTTGGCTACATTTCCCTTAATGAAGGAATCTAATCTTTTTAATTTCATCGGAAATATTGAAGGTCGTGATCTCTTCAATCAAAAGGCCGACGTCATTGTATGTGATGGTTTTACCGGAAATATTATGCTTAAACTTGCAGAGTCTTTTTATATAATGACCATTAAAAAGGGCCTGAAGGATGAATTCTTTGACCGGTTTAATTACGAGAACTATGGCGGAAGTCCTGTTTTGGGCGTCAATGCTCCAGTAATTATTGGTCATGGGATCTCTACTCCTACTGCGGTAAAAAATATGATCCTGCAATCAAGAGATATGATAACTACTGGCTTGGTAGGAAAGATACAAGCTGCTTTTAAATAAATTTTGAAAAAATGAGTAAAATCCACGCCGCTATTACTGCGGTTCATGGTTATGTTCCTGAATATATTCTAACCAATAAGGAACTTGAATCCATTGTTGAAACCACTGATGAATGGATTACTTCCAGAACG
>NZ_DATMRL010000087.1:0-3398 GCF_035566355.1 Pedobacter sp. | reverse complement strand
GGCTTATCCTGTTTTTTTAACCTAAATTTGCATCTTCAAAAAAAAAGCATGATTTATTTCTTCTCAAGCCAATCCAAAACGGTTTTCGCTTTACAAATAGAACGAAACCTTTCCCCTGATGATATTACGAAATTACAATGGCTCTTTGGCGGCGCACAAATCTGCAAAGAAAACGTTCTGACAGATTATTTTGTTGGGCCGCGTGCAGCGATGGTGACCCCCTGGAGTACCAATGCGGTAGAGATTACCCAGAACATGGATATTAAGGATATTGTTAGAATTGAGGAATTTCAACGGGTAGAAAGTAATTTTACTGATTTTGACCCAATGCTTTCGCAAAAGTTCAACGAACTTAACCAGGATTTATTCAGCATCAATATTCAGCCTGAACCAATTTTGGAAATTAAGGACATTGCCGCTTACAATAAACAAGAAGGACTATCTCTAAGTGACGAAGAAGTAAATTATTTAAATGAATTATCGCAGAGACTTGGCAGAGCCTTAACAGATTCTGAAGTTTTTGGTTTTTCGCAGGTCAATTCGGAACATTGCCGTCACAAAATTTTTAACGGCAAATTTGTGATTGATGGCGTAGAGCAGCCGTCGTCCCTTTTTAAATTGATCCGCAAGACATCAGAAGAAAATCCAAACGACATTGTTTCTGCCTACAAAGATAACGTGGCCTTTATTAAAGGACCTAAAGTTCAGCAATTTGCACCGAAACGTGCAGACGAACCTGATTATTATAAAGTAAGTGATTTCGAATCGGTCATCTCTATCAAAGCCGAAACCCACAATTTCCCAACCACTGTAGAGCCATTTAACGGTGCAGCAACAGGATCTGGTGGTGAGATCAGAGACAGGCTGGCAGGTGGACAGGGTTCCCTCCCACTGGCAGGTACAGCAGTATATATGACTGCACTTTCCAGACTGGAAGAAAACCGTCCCTGGGAACAAGGCGTAGAAGAAAGACAATGGCTCTATCAGACACCAATGGATATTCTTATCAAGGCTTCCAACGGTGCTTCTGATTTTGGAAATAAATTTGGTCAGCCACTGATTACAGGATCTGTTCTTACTTTTGAACATGAAGAAGAAGACCGTAAACTTGGGTTTGACAAAGTGATTATGCTTGCCGGCGGTGTGGGTTATGGCAAAGCAAGCCAAAGCCAAAAACACAAACCGGAAACAGGTGATAAAATTGTCATCCTTGGTGGTGAAAACTATAGAATCGGTATGGGTGGTGCCGCTGTATCCTCCGCTGATACTGGTGCATTAGGTTCTGGTATAGAACTAAATGCGATTCAACGTTCTAATCCTGAAATGCAGAAAAGAGCAGCCAATGCCGTTCGCGGTATGGTAGAAAGTGAACATAATACCATCGTTTCTATACATGACCACGGAGCAGGTGGCCACTTGAACTGTCTTTCTGAACTGGTAGAGGAAACCGGTGGAAAAATTGACCTGGATAAATTACCGGTTGGTGATCCTACTCTTTCAGCTAAAGAGATCATTGGTAATGAATCTCAGGAACGCATGGGTTTGGTTATTGGTCAGGAACACATTTCTACACTGCAGAAAATTGCAGACCGGGAGCGTTCACCAATGTATACTGTCGGTACAGTTACAGGCGACCACCGTTTTACTTTTGAATCTGCAACTACCGGTGCCAAACCGATGGATCTGGAACTAAAGGACATGTTTGGCAGTTCGCCAAAAGTCGTAATGGAAGATAAAACTGTAGATCGTAAATATCAGCCGGTAACCTATAATGCGGCAGATTTTAACACTTACCTGGAACAGGTTCTTCAATTGGAGGCCGTCGCGTCCAAAGACTGGCTGACCAATAAGGTTGACCGTTGTGTGGGCGGCCGCGTTGCCAAACAGCAATGTGCAGGTCCTTTACAATTGCCTTTAAACAACTGCGGTGTTATGGCACTGGATTTCCAGGGCAAAGAAGGTATAGCAACTTCCCTTGGACATGCTCCCCTTTCTGCTTTAATCGACCCTGCAGCTGGAAGCCGCATCGCAATTGCAGAATCCTTATCGAATATTCTGTGGGCACCTCTGAAAGATGGCTTAAAAAGCGTTTCACTTTCTGCAAACTGGATGTGGGCTTGTAAAAATGAAGGTGAAGATGCCAGATTATATGCAGCGGTTAAAGCTTGTTCTGACTTTGCAATTGAACTTGGAATCAATATCCCAACGGGTAAAGATTCCCTGTCAATGAAACAAAAATATAAAAATGATGAAGTTATTGCTCCTGGTACGGTAATCATTTCTGCAGCTGGAAATTGCAGTGACATTACTCAGGTAGTGGAGCCTGTACTTCAAAAAGATGGAGGAGACATTTATTATATCAATTTATCTAACGACGATTACAAACTGGGTGGTTCTTCTTTTGCACAAATTCTGAACCGGATTGGTAACGAAACACCAGACGTAAAAGATGCCGCACAATTTAAAGTCACTTTCAATACTTTACAGGAACTCATCAAAACAGGAAAAATCCAGGCTGGACATGATATTGGCAGTGGAGGTTTAATTACCACTTTATTAGAGCTTTGTTTTGCAGACCGTAATCTTGGTGCATCAATAGACCTTTCCCCTTTGAAAGAGACAGATAGTATTAAAGTTCTTTTTGCAGAAAATATTGGCCTAGTATTCCAGGCAAACAGTGATGTCGAAGCTATTCTTTCGGCTAACAATATTGCTTTCCACAAAATAGGTACAGTAACCTCTTCAGCAACGCTTGAGGTGACTAATCATGGTGAAAAATTGAATCTTGACATTGATCATCTTCGGGATATATGGTTTAAAACGTCGTATTTACTGGATAAGAAACAGAGTGGTCCGGTTAAAGCACAAGAACGCTTTGACAACTATAAAAACCACGTCTTAAACTATACTTTTCCATTACAGTTTGATGGAAAAAAACCAGCAATTGATGCTTCTAAACCAAGGCCTAAAGCTGCAGTGATCCGTGAAAAAGGAAGTAACTCGGAGCGTGAATTGGCCAATGCAATGTATCTTGCTGGTTTTGATGTAAAAGATGTACACATGACTGACCTAATTTCAGGAAGAGAAACTTTAGAAGATATTCAGTTCATTGGCGCTGTAGGTGGTTTCTCCAATTCAGATGTTCTGGGATCCGCTAAAGGCTGGGCTGGTGCATTTATGTACAACGAAAAAGCTAAAATAGCCCTCGAGAATTTCTTCAAACGCCCGGATACTTTATCTGTTGGAATCTGTAACGGTTGCCAGCTGTTTGTAGAACTTGGCCTGATCAATCCGGATCATACAGATAAACCTAAAATGCTTCACAACGAAAGTCATAAACATGAGAGCATTTTCACCTCCCTTACTATACAGGAAAACCACTCGATTATGCTGTCTAC
>NZ_DATMRL010000086.1:0-9252 GCF_035566355.1 Pedobacter sp. | reverse complement strand
TTTCACCTACTGCCAGGTAGGTCCCGTACCCAAAGCGCCCGGTACGCTATTCGCCACCCACTTTGTTGCGGTACTAACTCCAACATCATGGAAAGAGTATGTGTATACCCACAAGACATCGTAAACTGTACAGGTAAGAGTTTACGCTATGCCCAAAAAGTTCTGCAAGACCTCAGAACTGTTCTTAAAAAAGAAAAACATCAATTGATTACCAAGCAGGAACTCGCTGCTTATTTAGATATTGATGAAGATAAGATCAAGCTTTTATAAGAAGGATCAGCAAAATAAAGAAAAGCTATTCAAAATTATCCATAAGATGAAACTGATCTGGTCGCAATTCACCCGCCCACCATAGAACAAACAGTGGGGTTCTGCCTTGGCTTACAACAACAGATTTCCCCGCTGGAACCTTTAACCTCAGTTTTCTACGGTGAGAACTGGCTTGAGTAACCTCTTCAATATTGCTTCGCTTTACAATAAAAGTACGACTGATAAAAAAATAGTCCTGATGAGGAAGAAGTTCAAAGGTTCTTTTATTTGTATATGGCCAAACTTCCTCAGAACCATCCTCAGAAACAGCAAAATTAAACCTTTCATGGTAGTAAAACAGCACCATATCAGGTTTAACAGGAGGAGGAAGAGATGAGCTTCTTTTTCTTTTCGCCAAAGCAACTGCTCTCCTCAGCCAGCCTCTTCTCCTTTTTACTCCACCCCCCTTTTCAACAACAAACCACTCCGGATTTGTTTTTTTGAAGAAGTATGCCGTAAAAAAGCCATTTAAACAAAGTACCATACAAGCGATGATCACAAATAATCTAGAAAAATAATTTGTATCACCAATAGGCTTCTTATAACAAGAAAAATAAACCAAAGCCATGACTATACATAGCAACAACAGGCACAGCGTTCCTATACCAAAGCGGTAAACCACCCGTAAATTGAGGTTTTTTACGTTTTTAAATTTAATAATCGGATAAGCATTCATCCAACAGGCAACGCCAATAACTAACCAGGCCATAATGGTACTCCAACCCAATGCCGGATAATATGCAGGTACAGCAAAAAGCTCAATAAAACTTTCTTCTTCCTCGTGGATTACTATTAAATGTGCGGCCACCAGAGAAACTAAAAAAGAAACAGAGATTGGTACTAAGAAAGGAGTCCATTCCTTTTCCGTAATTTGTTTGAAGAGAGAGCGACTTATCATAAGTGAAATAATTTATCACATAAAGATAACGAAGTAGATTTAATTTTCAAAAAAATATATCTGACCTCTTTTTCATTGTTCGCCCACAAAAAGTCATTGTTCACCCACAAACCACTTCCATTCTTCTTCAAAGCGAAATTTTGATCTCTAACTTCGTTCACATCAAGGGCGTGGAAGGTCCACTCCCAGAAATAAACGAAAATAATAAACATGGAAAAACAACCGCTCACAAACTCAGGATTTACAGCCATTCAAGCCGAACTTTATATCCAGTCGGATGCAGAACTGAACCTTCAGGCCGATGAAATTAAAATGGATTTTATAGGCTGGCTCATCGCACATTTTGAGCTACAACCAAGTCAAATCATCTTTCTTAGCGAAGTAGACCCAAGGGTACTCTCCTTCATTGCGGCACAAACCAGTTTTGCAGTTTCACACCGCTTGAGGATCAAATTAGACAAACCTGATAGTACCAGCCATGCAGAAAAAGGAAAAGGAAAGGTAATGACAAGCAGCAATACCTTAAAAGCATTATCAGATGATCAAGGCGACGCAGATGGCGAAGGCAGTTTAACCATACATATTCAATACCCAAGCTAGAACAGGCGGGTAAAATACCAGAGGGCGAATGCTGGTAAAACCTGCAATTCTATATAACCAAATATCTGTAGCGACGCGTAGCACAGATATTATACGTACACCTCTAAAACAAAATGTTATGAACACAAAAATCAAATCGGGCTTAATAGCTCTGGTAGTTGCGGCGGCAGCCGTAACTACCTTAAACTTTGACGCCAAAAGCGTTAACAAAAACAAAGTAACAGGGTTAACTTACCGGTACCAATTGAATACGGTAAGCGGTGCAAAAGATCCAGCCAACTGGATATTGGTCAGCAATTCCAGCCCCAGCTGTGGAATAGCAGGTGAAGTGCCTTGCAAAGTTCATTTTGATACAAGCAGCTACACGGATATCACCAATTATCTGAGTCAGTTCTCTACCGATGAACAGGTGCCTTCCGGGCCGGGCGTAATTACCAAAGAATAATTTATCCAGAAACGATATGAAAACCTTGAAATTGCATCCACTGATTGTAGATATAGCTTTGGGATTGCTCATGCTATTATTCTCTTACACCGCTATGAGCAAGCTATTGGAACAGGAAATGTTCATTTTCCAAATGAAACTCTCTCCCTTTCCAATGATGGATAAACTAGCTCCCCTACTCGCCTGGTTTTTACCCATTTCAGAATTGCTGATCGTTTGTTTTCTCTTTTTTAAAAAGTCTAGAAAACTGGGATTGATTTTATCGATAGCCTTATTAAGTGTATTTGAGCTCTACATTCTTTGGATGCTTTTTTCAGGGCTTCATTTACCTTGTACCTGCGGAGGATTAATGGCAAGGCTGAGCTGGAAAGGACATTTAACATTTAACGCCATGTTCATTCTGCTCAGCTTTTTAGCCCTAAGGCCAGACAGGCCCAGACCCAATCCGGTACACCCCTTCCAAAGAATATTCAACGCGTCGCGAAGCGAGAATAGACTATAAATAACAGAGTAATTAATTTTAAATCTAAAACAAGATGAAAAATCTTAAAACCACCCTTCTGGCACTGGCATTAGTAGCTGGTGTTTCAGGCGCATTTGTCACCAAAACAGCAAATGCTGCTTCAAATGCAAAACAAGTAAGTTATGACTGGATCCGATTTGACAGAGCTGGCAATATCACGGGTACACTCACCAACAAAACAGTTGCACAGGCACAATTGATCACTGGTTGTACAGGTTCAAACCAACTTTGTGCCTCCGCGATCTCTGGTCCGGTACTTAGATACAACTAGGTTTTGCAAATAAACTATTCCCGGCCTAAATCGGGAATAGCTTATTCATTTTACTGATTCAGATCATAAATCGTTAAATGAGGATAGGCATGCATTTTCTTTTTCAGTTCCAATCCTATAGAATTCAAATAGGCGCGCATAACCTCTATGGTTATCCCTTTACCAGATTCCAATGCTTCTTTAAAATCTTTTTCCATATCAATATTGAATTTTATGCCCGTCTCATTCACAAAGGGAGGCTGTTTGGAGAAAAAACTATAAAGGATTTTAACTACCTCATCTAATGGCTGGTTTTTGGCTATGAACTTAGAATCGTTAAATCCGTAACCCTGCTTTTCCGTTCCTTTTGTTCTTGACTGCAGTATTTTTTTATTCAATTTGGTAAGCACCCAGCATTCAGTTGGTTTCTTAGTCATTTCAACTTTTACATTAAAAAACAGGCATAACTCCTTCGCCATAATATCATAGAACTGATCGGGGTTTACCTTTCTATTGAAAAACAATTCATAACAGTAGCTATTTGCACGCTCCCATTTTTTATATTTTTCAACCCCATACTCCCTCATCTGTCCCTCCTTAGCAGGAAAAAAGAAAGAAGCAGAATCTTTAGTGAAAATATCAATAAGCTTATATTCGCTTGGGCGGGAGGTTTTCATATAAGCAGACCAGATCAAATCTGTTTTCAAAGCGTTCCAGGCCATAAATCTCGAGGTTTGACTTAAAGGATTTAAGGCCAGCGTACCCCCATTTCCAATATTCTTAAAGGGCGTAATCACAGATCGGTAAATGAAATTTGAATCGGCAGTTTTTAATGGCTTTTGCCAGTCGAAAGTTAAATCCTCATCCTTTATACTTAAGTCAACCTTCTCTTTGAGTACAAGCTCAATATTTTTCTCATTCACTTCGTAATCGTCTGTTATAGCTACAACTACGCCATTCTTATCAATCCACACATTATGAGGCACCACCTTATGGGGAAAATATTTACACAATACCGTATCTATAGCTGTAAACATAAGTTGATCATGAGTGTTTCTTTTGATAAATGTATCAACTGTATGGTCATCCTGGCTGGATACACACAGCATATTGTACTTCCCTTTAAATTTTGCTGCAAGTTTGTTTAAAACAGGCATCTCTCTTACGCAGGGTACACAATAGGTTTCCCAGAAATTGATGATCAATAAGCCGCCGCCATAAAGGTCAGAAGCCCTTCTGGTTTTAAACTCGCTATTTTTAATGTTTTCGATTAGAAAATCCGGAACCTTGTCGCCAATTTTCAAAGCTTTAATCTTTTGATCCTGCGCATATGTGCTCATAGAAAAAAGGATAATCAGTAATAGTAAAATGATGTTGGTTGTTTTTTTTAAATTCATGATGTTTTTGTTTAATTGTATCCTAAGTTTTGAATAAGCTTGTTGTTGTAATTGATTTCACTTTGAGGGATTGGAAACCATGCTGCTGTTGGCTTCCAGGTATTTTTGTAGCTCCCTAATACGGCACTGATGGTTCCTGTTCTTTTAAGATCGATGAAACGTGCGCCCCATTCGCCAAATAACTCCACCCTTCTTTCCTGAGCTATAGCCCCTAATAATTCCAGCTGATTCTCTGCCCTAGTATTCAGAAGCCCTGCCCGGTGCCTAATGACATTAAGATCTTCCTGAGCTTCCTGCAATCGCCCAAGCCAGGCACGGGCTTCTGCCCGGATCAGATACTGCTCTGATAACCTGAGTGCCATGAGATATTCCGGACTGCCGGAGCCCGCTTCTTTGTTTTTGTACTTGGCAGAATAATGATAGGTTTCTGGAACACCCGCTGTGGTAACTATACTGGTTCCAGTCCAGTTCGATTTACGTACATCGGCGGCTTCAAAAGAGGTATATAGTGCATCTGTAATGGGATAAGCGGGCAAAGAAGTATCTGAGGCGGGTAACAGGTTAGCTGATGAGCTTATAAATCCCTGCTGCGTCCAAAACTGGAGAATACTTTCCCGGCTACCTGATTTGAATACATCCGCTACCGGATCAAGAGGGAGATACAATCCAGAGCTGATAACCTGACTGGCTTCCTCCTCTGCAGCTGCCCAGTTTTTCTGGTTTAGATAGACCCGGGCAAGCATAGCCCCAGCAGCCCATTTATTTGCCCGGGTTTTACCAGGTCCAAGATACATCTCTGTTAGACCTAGCTTTGCAGCCTGCAAGTCAGTGATGATCTGCTGGTAAACCTCTCCCTGATCATTTTGCGCAGCCTGCCGGTTGCTTTTTGCGTTGGTGCTGAGCAATAATGGAACACGCCCGTACATGTTAACCAGATAGAAATACGCATAGGCTCTTAGAAACCTGGCCTCACTGGTTAACTGTGTAACTTTTGAAGCAGGAAATTCTGGCGAACTCTTTGTCTTCTCTAATAAGTCATTGCAACCATAGATAACAGCGTATAAAACCTGCCATAGGCCTAGATTAGTTGAATTGGTTACAGACAACCTACTTTGCAAAAATTCACTTTCATTTGTTCCTGTAGAGGTTACATTGAGCTCATCCGTGTACAAACCAATATTGGGGGTAAAATTAGGTTCAAAACCTCGCTCAAACTGTGCATAGAGATTACCCAGGGCGGCGGTAGCAGATGTACTATCTGCAAAGACCTTATCTGTAGTGAGCTGGTTCTTTGGATCGCCAGTTTCGATCAGTTTTTTACAACTCAGGGCCAAAAGGCCGATGAATAAAAGAAAGATATATCGTTTCATATACATATAGTTTAAAGACCAAGCTGAATGCCCAGTACAAAGGATTTTAAAGGTGGAATATTGGCATCTGCACCACTTTCAGGATCGTACAAAGCGGCATTTCTATTCCAAAAAGTCAGTAGGTTCTGCACCTGCAGATTGATCCTGAGCCGGTTCAGTTTATTCCTTTTTAACCAGCTTTCCGGCAGCCGGTAACTCAACTGAATATTTTTAAGCCTGAGATAGCTTGCTTTAAAAAAGTTGGCCGAGGAAAGGCCATAATAGAAATCACGGAATGTAGAGGCTTTAGGAATATCGGTTACATCTCCCTCCTTTTGCCAGCGCCCGGCTGCCAGGGCGAAATTATTCGTTAGGGTTCCCGGTGAGGTTAGGCTTCCAAACAGAAACTGTTTGGCAAATTGGGCAAACACATCCAGCCCAAAACCCTTATAGCTAAAACTATTGCCCAACCCACCATAATAGGCCGGGTTCTTATCTCCTATAGTCGTATAATAATTTTCAAAATCAGGATTAGAACTGCTTCCTCCGGTTTTTAAAGCATACAAAGGAGCTCCTGAAAGAGGATCGGCCCCAAGGTATTTAAAGCCTGTTGCCCTAAGGGTACTCTCGCCAACAGTTAGAAAATTGGAATAGCTGGAAGTAGCCAGGTCCGGAAAGCTGAGGAGCCTGTTTTTCAGCAAGGTAATGTTGAAATTTGTAGTCCAAACAAAACGCTCCTTTCTGATACTGTTTGTGTTCAGTTCAAACTCCCACCCGGAGTTTTTAACCTTTGCCGGAAGGTTGGCCTGATAGCTGTCAAAGCCAGTCATCAGCGGCAATGTGTAATTGACCAGCTGTTTGCCGCTGATGTTTTCAAAATGATTGATGGTAAACCGAAGCCGCTCTTTGAACAGGCTGGCTTCCAATCCTACCTCCAGTTTTTTATTGCTTTCCCATTTAAAATCTTCATTGGCAATACGTGCAGGCATTAAGCCCGCGTTTCCCTGATAGATTAAACCCGAAGAGCGGTAGGTTGAGAGGAACTGGTCGTCTGTAATCTGGTCGTTACCCGTAATTCCATAACTTGCCCGCAGCTTTGCATAGTTTATAAACGAGAGGTGTTCTGCGGCCCATTTTTCATTGCTAAATACCCAGGCTGCACCTATGGCACCAAAGTTCCCAAACTGGTTATTGGCTCCAAAACGGGAAGAGCCATCTCTTCTGGCATTGAGGTTAAGGAGATACTTATCATCGGCATTATAGGTGATCCTGCTAAATACCGAAACGTATTTATACACCAGATCAGTGTAGTTGGCATTTAACTGCCCTGCAGAACTCATGTCTTCCAGCATGCTTTCGCTATTAAAGTTTGTGGCTGTAATCAAATGGTTCTCTTTTGTTGAATTCAGCCAGGTTCCACCGATCAGAATGCCGATGGCAGATTTTTTGATTTTGAACGTATAGTCCAACTGGGGTTCCACAATGATGCTCCGGTTGGTGGTATTGCCAAAATAAGTATAGCTTACCGGCGAGGCATTAGGGTTTCTTGCTGATTTGGGGTTAACCATCACCTGGGTCATTCCAAGTGTATTCAAACCAATATTTGCCTTTATATGCAGCCCCTGGAGGAGTTCATAGCCTATAGTGGTATTGGAGAGGACGTTGTCTATTTTAGTTTGGCTGGTATTCTGAATAGCCGCCAGCGGATTATAACCCAATGCCCAGTTTAGACTGCCATTCAAGTCGCGCAGTGGAAAATTTGGAGGTAAAAGCACAAAACTGGAAAAAGCTTCCCTTGGGTTTACCCCCTTGTTTTCTTCTTTGGTATAGGACAATGAAGATTGTATACTGAACCGCTCATCTGCAGAGTGGTGATCAAGGCTTAAGCGCGTACCGCCCCTCTTGTAATCGTTGTCTCCCATCAGTACAGAAGTTTCGTTCCTGTAATTTGCCCCTATAGAAAAGCGGTTTTCCATCGTTCCTCCAGACACCGTAGCGTTGATCGCAGTAGTTCTGGCGGTATGCCCCATCACATATTTTGCCCAATTGGTAGACATTTTGTTATCCCAAAGGGTTAAATCAGGTGCATAGCTGTAAGATGTAGGATTGGAAGATGGTGTTAATCCATCATTTTTAAAGGCCTCACGCCGGATATTCAGGTAATCATCCAGCCCCAGGAGTTTTGGCATATTGGCCACCTGTGAAAAGCCCTGAGCAATATTCACATCGGTTTGAACACTGCCCACCTTAGCTTTTTTAGTGGTGATCAGTACGACCCCGTTTGCGCCCCTGCTACCATAAATGGCCGTAGCGTCCGCATCTTTAAGCACGTTGATGCTTTCTATATCGCTGGGATTGATGGAGTTTAATGGACTGATTTCTCCCACAATACCTTCTCCCCCTAAAGGAGAATTGCTCACTAAAGAAGATCCGGGAAAAGGCACCCCGTCTATAATGTATAAAGGATTGGTTCCGGCGGCAATGGAGCCTTTGCCCCTGATCTGGATATTGATGTTCCCTCCAGGCAGGCCATTAGTAGTTTGTACAAATACACCGGGCATTTGGCCGGATAGCGCGGAGAGTACATTAGTCACGGGCTGGTTTTCGATTTGTTTGGCGGTAATGGTAGAGACGCTTCCGGTGTTTAGCCTTTTGGTGGTTTCTCCGTAGCCAATGATTTGGACCTCGTTTAAATTGTTGTCTTTAGGCTCTAGTTCAATAACGAGCGGTTCTTTTAAGGGCATCCTGATTTCCAGGTATTCTGTCTGGTAGTTTTCCAGGAATACGGCGACCCTGTAGCGACCGGCTGGAAGGTCTAAGGGAAATTCGCCTTGTTTATCCGTGAAGAGCGTGAGCGCGGTATTGATGTTTTGAATTGCGGCGCCTTCCAGCGGCTCGCGCGTTTTTAAGGAGATGACTTTCCCTTTAACCAGGCCCTGTTTAGAGGACGGTGGCGGGTTTTTCTGCTGGGCGCTGGCCGGAAAATTTAGGCAAAGCGCGGCCAATACGATGGTTTGAATCGTTTTCTTCATGTGATATGTTGGTTAGTTGTTTTTTTTCTCTTTTCCTAGGATTGCTGTTTAGTGTAGTTCATGTACATGGTCTTTAACAGTTCATCCAGGCTTTCATAAAAAGAAAGCAGGTTGAACCATTCATTTGCACTTAGTATCTCTGTGCGATTGGCTACCGTACTGAGTTTAAATAGCTGCCATAGTAAGGATCCGCATTCATCCAGGTCGTAGTCTTTAAAGAAACCGATGATCCCGGGATGGTTAAAGCATGTACAATTGTTCGTTTTCTCCATAAAAAGAGGGTAAGCATTTGGATTTTTTGTTGATGATGAGTTGAATTCCGGGGCGAAGTTCCTGCCTGCGCAGGAATGAGGGGCTCATGATGGAGCTAATCTGGGGGACAGATGATGAGGGCGAGAATGTTCTTTAAGCAGGGAAATTTGGTTGGTTGCATATTCTCATTTTTAGTT
>NZ_DATMRL010000085.1:0-10527 GCF_035566355.1 Pedobacter sp. | reverse complement strand
ATTAATTTGTTAAATGTCTTAATTCGCTGGTTGAAGTCCATATTCTTTCCCTTTCTCCAGCATAAACCTGAGGGCGTCTTCATAAGAGTTGGTGATTTCTCCTTCAAGTATAGCTTCCCTGATGGCATTTTTGATCAGGCCTACTTCTTTTCCTGCAGACAAGCCGAAGGCATTCATAATATCATTGCCGGTAATTGGGGGTTGCCAGTTCCGGATCTTATCCCGTTCTTCCACATCTTTGAGTTTCTGTTTAACCAGCTCAAAGTTATTGCGGTATTTTTTAACCTTATATTCATTTTTGGTGGTGACATCTGCATTGCAAAGCAGCATGAGGCTTTCAATATCTTCACCAGCATCGAACAATAAGCGGCGTACAGCAGAGTCAGTTACGACTTCCTGGGCCAGTACAATAGGGCGCAGATGGAGTTGTACGAGTTTTTGCACATATTTCATCTTTTCATTGAGGGGAAGTTTCAGTTGGGCAAAGATTTGGGGAACCATACGGGCTCCTTTATCTTCGTGTCCATGAAAAGTCCAGCCGTGGCCTTCTTCAAATCTTTTGGTTGGTGGTTTGGCAATATCATGCAGGATGGCCGCCCACCTTAGCCAAAGGTCATTGGTGTTTAGGGAAATATTATCTAAAACCTGAAGGGTATGGTAGAAGTTGTCTTTGTGCCCTTTTCCATTGATGATTTCGACTCCGTAAAGGTTGGCCATTTGTGGAAAAATGATGCGGAGCAGTCCGGTGTCAAACAAGTATTTAAAACCAACAGACGGAACCGGAGAAAGAATGATCTTATTCAATTCGTCTGTGATACGTTCTTTAGAAACAATGCTGATGCGCTCTTTTTGCTTTTTGATCGCAGAAAGGGCTTTGTCATCAATCGAGAAATTGAGTTGTGAAGCGAAACGGATGGCGCGCATCATCCTTAGGGGGTCATCTGAAAAAGTAATTTCCGCGTCGAGTGGAGTTCTGATCAGTTTTCCCTGGAGATCGCTGATGCCTTGGAAGGGATCAACCAGCACACCGTAATTTGCTGCATTTAAAGAGATGGCTAAAGCATTGATCGTAAAGTCGCGTCTAAGCTGGTCGTCTTCAATAGTGCCGTTTTCTACAATTGGTTTTCTCGAGTTTGCCCGGTAGGACTCTTTTCTGGCGCCTACAAACTCAATTTCCAGGTCGTGGTATTTAAGCATGGCTGTACCAAAGTTCTTAAACACGGCCACTTTGGTTTTCAGCTGACGTCCTGCAAGTTCAGCAAACTCTATGCCATTGCCAAGAACCACAATATCGATGTCTTTTGATGGGCGCTCTAAAAAAATATCACGAACATAGCCTCCAATCACATAAGCTTCGATTGTATGTTGGGCAGCAATATCAGCAAGGACCTTGAAAACTGGATGTTTTAAGTGTTCTTTCATTCGTGTTTAATTATTAAATGCCCTGAATCTTGCGGAAGCAAAATTTCAATAGACAGAAGTATTGGGTTGAGTTTCTGCAAAAGTACTAAAAGTTACCTTCTAATAAAGGAAAATTGGCCGCCTGCTCCTAATTTCATAATGGTAGAAGGTTTTCTGGGGGTTCTGAGTTCTTGTTCCCAATCCACAACATAGTCTACCGCGGCGAGAATGTTCTCGTCTATTTCGTCAAAGAATTTAGGTGCCGGCTGTCCGGAAATGTTTGCTGATGTGGAAGTTATAGGTTTTCGGAACCGTTGCAGAAGCGGTGTGCAAAATTCATGTTTAACCACTCGTATACCCACGCTGCCATCTGCATTGATGACATTTTGGGCAAGGTTTTTCGCACCGGAAAAAATAAGGGTCAATGGGTTTTCTGCAAATTCGATCAGATCATAAGCCACATCGGGTACTTCGGTTACATAACTTTGCACTTTTGCATCAGTGTCCAGAAGGATGATGAAACTTTTGTCGTCAGAACGCCCTTTAATGGCATTGATTTTGGCTGCTGCCGCCTCGTTAGTGGCATCACAACCCAGTCCCCAGACGGTATCTGTGGGATAGAGAATTACACCTCCGTTTCTTAAAACATCCAGTGCTTTTTCGATTTCTGTTTTCAGCATGATACAAAGGTATCATTTTAGTGTTTTTAAATAACAGTCCATCATTTGTTTTGCCAGTAAATGGTTGTCAAATTTTTGGACATAGAGCTGACCCATGGATTTCATGTGCTGCTGAAGTGTCTTATCACCCAGAATACGGTTGCTTTGTTCTGCAAGCTCCTCCGGATTTTCGGGATGTACATATAGGCTGTCCGGGCCGCCCGCTTCTTCCAGGCAGGATCCGGTTGCTCCTATAACAGGGATATTGGAATACATGGCCTCTATAATTGGAATCCCGAATCCTTCGTAATAGGAAGGATAAATGAAAAGGCTGGCCATCTGGTAAATAGAAGGGAGCGCAGAAAAAGGAAGACCCTGAAGGAAAATGACTCTGTGACCGAGGTCCAGCCGCTCTATTTCCTGCTGTACAAGTTTGGCATAAGGCTGGTGTTTTCCAACGACGACCAAGGCATATCCCGGATCGATATCTTTTAATGCTTTAATGATGAGCATCAGATTTTTGCGGGGTTCTACTGTTCCAACGTTCAGAATGTACTTTTCCGGAAGCTGGTACTCTGCTCTAATGCGCTGATGCAGGGAAAGGTCTGGTGCTTGTTTGAAGGCATCATCACAACTCTGGTAAATGACCTCTATTTTGGAGGGGGCAATTTGATAGAGTTCTACAATGTCACGTTTGGTACATTCACTGATGGCGATGATACGGTCGCTGTTGATACAGGCATATCTGGCTTTCAGGTGGTAGATATACCGATCTGCGGGTTTGTAATACTGTGGATAACGTAAATAAATCAGGTCGTGAATGGTGACAGCAGACTTGATTCCTGTCGCTTTTAACCCGAGGGGGATTTCCTGGCTAAGACCATGGAAAAGTGTGATTTTGTCTTTTAGCAGCTGTTTTTTAATGCCATAACTTCTCCACATAAATTTAGGCCCCGCATATTGAGGCAGCTTAAGTGTGATCCTGGCATCCTCAAAAAAAGAACTAACCTGGGGATGATCCTTAATTTTGGGACTGTAAACAAAATAATGGTTTTGATGAAAATAACGGGCCAGCTGCCCAATCAGCGAACGGCTGTAATTGCCTAATCCGGTGAGATTATTCGCTGCCCTTTTTCCATCAAAACCAATATTCATTAATTATACAGCTACATTATTTTCCCTTAATGCATTGTTCAGGGATGTCTTTTTGTCTGTAGATTCTTTACGTTTACCAATGATCAGTGCACAAGGAACCTGGTATTCTCCTGCAGGGAATTTTTTAGTGTAACTTCCAGGGATCACGACAGAACGTGCAGGAACAATTCCTTTATATTCTACTGGTTCCGGACCGGTTACGTCTATGATTTTTGTAGAGGCAGTCAGTACTACGTTGGCACCTAATACAGCCTCATGTTCTACGCGTACACCTTCTACAACGATTGCTCTGGAACCCAGGAAGCAGTTGTCTTCAATAATCACGGGTGCAGCCTGGATCGGTTCTAAAACACCACCAATTCCAACACCACCACTCAAGTGTACGTGTTTTCCAATT
Organism: Pedobacter sp.; assembly: GCF_035566355.1. Taxonomy (GTDB): domain Bacteria; phylum Bacteroidota; class Bacteroidia; order Sphingobacteriales; family Sphingobacteriaceae; genus Pedobacter. The sequence goes on along the minus strand of NZ_DATMRL010000085.1, from coordinate 6,915 downwards.
TGTGCACAAGAACCCACTGTTGCCCAGGTATCCACCATAGTACCTTCATCTACATAAGCCCCGATGTTTACATATGAAGGCATCAGAATAACACCTTTTGCCAGGAATGCACCGTATCTTGCGATGGCATGAGGAACAACGCGAACACCTAGTTCTTTGTAATTGGTTTTTAATTTCATTTTATCATGAAATACAAAAGGACCAACTATAGTTTCTTTCATCTCTCTGATCGGGAAATAAAGAATTACTGCTTTTTTTACCCATTCATTGACACCCCATGAATTTAAAACAGGTTCTGCTACGCGGAGTTCACCACGGTCAAGCATGATAATTGTACTTTCAATAGCTTCGCAATATTGACTATATTCTAATAAAGTTCTGTCTTCCCAAGCGGCTTCTACTAACTTTTTTAATTCTGCAATCATGATTAAATTTAATTTTTGACAAAATAAATGAAATTTATGTATTGGGCGATGGTTTCATTGGAATATTTTTGTTTTTAACTGTTAATTATGAAGCTTCTTACGTATTTTTGATGTTTATGACCGAGCAGGAAAAATTAAGGATAGACAAATACTTGTGGGCGATACGCTTGTTTAAAACCAGAAGTCTGGCTACAGAGGCATGTAAAGCAGGAAGGGTAAAGCTCAATGGGCAGAATATTAAGCCCTCAGCTATTGTAAAGCCGGGGGATGTATACCAGGTCTCTAAAGGGATTGAAAAGAAAGTGATTGAAGTGGTAGAGCTTTCCTATAATAGAACGGAAGCAAAAATTGCAGTTATGAAATATAAGGACATTACGCCACTGGAAGAAACATTGGCTTACAAATCTACCTTCCATGCGCCTGTGATGACCAGGGACAGAGGCGCAGGAAGACCTACAAAAAGGGACAGAAGAGAAATCGACGGTTTAACAGATAATTTTTTTGAGGAAGATTAAAGAAGCGGAGGATGTTAGTAATCCGTCCGCCTGGTTGATTGTTCCCAAAGTTTAAAAGCCTGCAGTGCTTCATTCCTCATCATCTGTTTGATAGGCAGACTACGTAATTCCATTGGCTTTTCCAGTTCATCATAAATGAATTTATCATCAAAACCAATATTCCCAGCATCTGTTTTTGTGTTGGCGTAATAAATGGTACTGATTCTTGCCCAATAAATAGCGCTCAGGCACATAGGACATGGCTCACAGCTGGTGTAGACCACGCAGCCCGACAGATCAAATGTATTCAGTGCAGTACAAGCCAATCTGATGGCCGAAACTTCCGCATGGGCAGTTGGGTCATTGCTTGTGGTTACCTTATTTCCACTCTGGGCTATGATCTGACCATCTTTTACAATGACGGCACCAAAAGGTCCGCCCAAGCTTTCCAATACATTTTTTTCAGATAATTCAATGGCCAGGCGCATGAATTTTTCGTGTTGAGTTGATTGTTCCATAATTTCTTCAAATAAAAGACCACAAAAAAAATGCCCCGAAATTCAGGGCATTCGAAATTTTAAAGATCAGGAGATTATTTTTTCTCTGCTTTATAAGCATCATTTAATCCAACGATCACTTCACTGGTTACATCTAAAGATTCATCAGCAAAAAGAATCGCGCTGTTTCCTTTGGCATAAGTTAATACCATTTTAAAGCCTTTTTTCTTTGCATAGGTTTTTAAGTAGTCGGCCACTTTATCATATAATTTTTCCTGTTCTGCAGCCTGGTCGCGCTGAAGTGCTGAACCTGCATTTTGCTGATAAGCTTGTAATTCTTGTTGTTTGCGGGCTAACCTTTGCTCTGTTGCTGCTCTTTGATCTGCAGGAAGGGTGTTTTGTTGTTGTTGATACTGGGCAACTTCTCTTTGGAAAGCCTGTGTTTTAGCCCCCATATCTCCTTGGGCAGCCTTGGTTTTGGTTTCCATTTTTGCCTGAAGATCTTTGAAGTATTGGTATTTGGTAAGTAAAGAGTCTGAGTTTACATAAACAATTTGGTCTTTACCAGTTACCGCAGCAGTTTCAGATTTTGTAGCGGAAGTTTTAGTAGCTGCGCCTTCCTTATTCTGGCAGGAAGCCATAATGGAAACCAGAGCGACAGCAGTTGCAAGACCGCTTAGTTTTAGTGTGTTCATTTTCATTATTCTAAATTATTATCTTTTTCTTTTAATACTGTTTTGGCGCTGCAGAGTATCAGTAGTGCCTTTAAATTTAAGCAAATATAAAATTTACAATTTACTATCCTAAATAAAGTGATTTTAAGGCTGTTTTTATGTCATTTTCAGTCTAAATAGTTATCCACATTTACGGTTAATTGGGCATAATTCGTTATTTTTGTATTTATATTTTTTATTAAAATTTATGAGCGAAGAAAAAGATCCAAAGTCAAATTATTCGGCAGATAATATACAGGTATTAGAAGGTTTGGAAGCGGTGCGTAAGCGCCCTTCGATGTATATAGGAGATACCGGAGTTAAAGGTTTGCACCATTTGGTTTATGAGGTAGTCGATAACTCAATTGATGAGGCATTGGCAGGACATGCTGATACCATCTATGTAAATATTTTAAAAGACAACTCTATCCGGGTTGAAGATAACGGCCGGGGTATTCCAACCGGTATCAATACAAAGGAGCAAAAATCAGCTTTAGAGATTGTAATGACCGTGCTGCACGCCGGTGGTAAATTCGATAAGGATACCTATAAGGTTTCCGGAGGTTTGCACGGTGTGGGGGTAAGTTGCGTGAACGCTTTGTCTACACACTTAAGAGCCGAAGTACACAGGGAAGGTAAAATCTGGGTGCAGGAGTACAATATTGGTAAACCTTTGTATGATGTAAAGTCTATTGGTGAAACGGAAAAAAGAGGTACGATCGTAACCTTTACTCCGGATCCGACCATCTTTACACAGACCACAGAGTATCGTTATGATACGCTTGCTTCGAGGTTAAGAGAGCTTGCGTTTCTGAATAAGGGAATTAAACTGACTTTAACAGATGAACGTGAAACTCTTGAAAACGGGGAATTCCTGACCGAGCTTTTTCATTCAGAAGGTGGACTAAAAGAATTTGTACAGTTCCTTGATGGTAACCGTCCTTCATTGATTGAAGAACCGATCTATGTAGAAGGGATTAAAAGTGGTATCCCTGTAGAGCTGGCCTTACAGTACAATGATAGTTATACAGAGAATGTGCATTCTTATGTGAACAATATCAACACCCATGAGGGGGGAACGCATATTGCAGGTTTTAGAAGAGGCTTGACCCGTACACTGAAAGCTTATGCAGATAAGTCCGGTTTATTGAAGAACGTGAAGTTCGAAATTACTGGTGATGACTTCCGCGAAGGTTTAACTGCTGTAGTTTCCGTAAAAGTACAGGAGCCTCAGTTTGAAGGTCAGACCAAAACCAAACTGGGTAACTCTGAGGTAATGGGTGCGGTTGATGTAGCTGTTGGTGAGGCTTTAAATAATTACTTAGAGGAGAATCCGAGGGAAGCGAAGCTGATCATCAATAAAGTGATCCTGGCGGCAACTGCGCGTGCGGCGGCACGTAAAGCCCGTGAAATGGTTCAGCGAAAGAGTGTAATGGGTGGTTCAGGACTTCCTGGTAAACTGGCCGATTGTTCGGACAGCGATCCGGAAAGATGTGAAATTTACCTGGTGGAGGGAGACTCTGCGGGTGGTACGGCAAAACAAGGCCGTGACCGTAATTTCCAGGCCATCCTTCCTTTGAAAGGAAAGATCCTTAACGTGGAAAAAGCAATGGAACATAAGATCTATGAAAATGACGAGATCAAGAATATGTTTACTGCAATTGGTGTGAGTATCGGTACGCCGGAAGACGATAAGGCTTTAAATTTAACCAAGCTGCGTTATCACAAGATTGTGATTATGACGGATGCGGATATTGACGGATCCCACATTACCACATTGATCTTAACTTTCTTCTTCAGGTATATGAAGGCGCTGATTGAGGCTGGATATGTTTATATTGCTGCTCCGCCATTGTACCAGGTTAAAAAGGGTAAAGATTTTGAATATTGCTGGAATGATGTACAACGCGATGCTGCTGTTCAGCGTTTAAAAGGTGCAGGTAAAGAAGAAAGTGTACACGTTCAACGTTACAAAGGTCTAGGTGAGATGAACGCAGAACAATTGTGGGATACCACTTTGAATCCTGCAACCCGTACTCTATTACAGGCAACGATAGAAAATGCTGCTGAGTGTGACCATACTTTCTCTATGTTAATGGGAGATGAAGTAGCACCAAGACGTGATTTTATTGAGCGTAATGCAAAATATGCGAAGATCGATGCTTAATTGATCTTTATTGAAAAGGGCCGGTGGAATTTCACCGGCCCTTTTTTATTTATACAATTTTAACTGTAGCTTTTTGTAATTAATAACAGCTTTGTGTTGGAACAGGATATCGCCTCCAATAATGGCTGCAATAACTGGATGCCCCATTTGTTGATAGGAAGCATTGACGCTGTCGAGATCCAGCCCTACGGCTACGTATTTCTTTAATTTAAGTCCGTTTAGTTTTAAAACCGGAATGGTTGCCATTAAAGTACTTGAGGTACTGAACAGGGTGGTTGCATAATTTTCATCTGTATTTTCCTGTGAAGCTGCAAGGTCATCAGACAGGTGCTTTTCCAGTAATGTTTTGTCGAATACAGATCTCGATGCCCCTGTATCAAGGACAGCCAGATGAGATTCACCAAAAACAACAATTTCCATCAAAAGATGGAAACCGTCGTCTTGTAAGTTGATCAATTTCAAAGGAACATGTATCGCCCTCATGTACTTAGATCAGTTTCATTTCTGCTAAAACACTATTCATGTTCCGTACTGCATCTGCACTTTTATTAAAAGCAGCCTGTTCAGTTTCGTTAAGTTTATAGTCTATAATGGATTCCCATCCGTTGCGGCCAATCACTACAGGAACGCCAAGACAAATATCTTTCTGGCCATATTCTCCGTCTAAGGCTACGCAGCAGGTAAATAGTTTCTTTTCATCACGGACAATGCTTTCTACCAAAGCAGCTCCTGCGGCCCCAGGTGCATACCAGGCCGAAGTACCCAATAATCCGGTTAGGGTTGCGCCACCTACCATAGTATCGGCAGCAACTTTATCTAAAACGGCTTGGTCCAGTAATTCTGTTACTGGCAAACTCTGGTAGGTTGCAAAACGGGTCAGGGGGATCATTGTTGTATCGCCATGGCCACCAATAACAAAACCCTGAAGATCATTTGCGCTGCAGTTGAGTGCCGTGCTCAGGTAATATTTAAAACGGGCGCTGTCTAAAGCTCCACCCATTCCGATAATCCTATGTTTAGGAATACCCAGAGATTTTAAAGATAAATAAGTCATCGTATCCATTGGGTTACTGATCACAATGATGATGGCCTCAGGGGAATATTTCAGGATATTTTCGGCTACGCCTTTCACAATACCTGCATTAATGCCAATAAGTTCCTCGCGGGTCATCCCGGGTTTACGGGGCAGACCTGAAGTGATGACGGCAACGGCTGATCCGGCAGTTTTACTGTAGTCGGCTGTTACACCTGTAATTTTGGTGTCGAAGCCCAGAAGTGCAGCTGTTTGCATCATATCGATCGCTTTGCCTTCTGCAAAGCCTTCTTTAATATCTAAAAGTACAAGTTCCCGTGCCAGCTCTTTTCTTGCAATATTATCAGCACAAGTGGCGCCAACGGCTCCTGCTCCTACAACAGTTATCTTCATAGTCGTATACGTTTTATATTGGAAATTCCATTAATATGTGAACAAGTTATACAATTACTGCTTTATAAAAAATGCTTTTTAAAACTTTATGATTCCTTGGTGGTTTTATGATAAAGAATTTACATTTGCTTAATACTATAGAAACGAGAACTTGATATGGACAATATACCTGTTGAAAAAGTAGATGTGCTCTCTTATGCTGGAAAGTGGTACTCGCTTTGCTCCATCCCAACGTTCCTGGATAAGCACTGGAGGCAAACGATCGAGACTTATGTGATCCATCCAGACGGGTATTATGCGGTATTTACCACCTACAAAGTTATTGGAGAACAAAAGCAAAAATATATCCGGTCTAAGTTGTTTACGGTCAGAGGTACAGGTAATGCGATCTATAAGGCTCAGTTTGTATGGCCTTTTAAAGTAGACTACTGGGTAATCGAACTGGCGGAAGATTATTCCTATGTAGTGATCGGACATCCTAAGCATAAATATTTATTTATTATGGCAAGGAAGCCTCAGCTTGAGGAGCAATTGTTTAATGATATTATTGCCCGCTGCAAGGAGAAAGGGTATGATACCTCTAAACTGGTTTCGCAGGAACATAAATCCGCGGCAAAGCAAAAGTTAGCTGTACATTAAAAGCAGAAAAATCAGGAGCTTAGAAAATTAGGAATTTATTCCGGTTTAAGCATTCGGAACATTTAAAAAATCCGTAATTTTGGGTATTCTTTTTTTTAAGCGAGAATCCTTAATTACCCCATATGTATTTGATTTTTGATACCGAAACGACTGGTTTACCAGGTAATTTTAATGCGCCCATTACCAATACGGATAACTGGCCGCGTTGTATACAGATTGCCTGGCAGCTCCATGATGAATTTGGTGTACTGATAGAAAATCAAGATTACCTGGTTAAGCCAAAGGGATTTAATATTCCTTATGATGCTGAACGTATCCATGGGATTTCTACGGAACTGGCAGAAGAGCAGGGGATAGAACTCGAAGAGGTTCTTGCAAAATTTAATATCGCCCTATCCAAAGCTGAATTTATTGTGGGTCAGAACATTGGTTTTGACGTCAATATTATGGGTTGCGAGTTTTATCGCTATGGCGTAGAAAACCGACTGGCAGATATGCCAGTATTGGATACCTGTACAGAAGTGACCGCTGAATTGCTGAAGTTGCCAGGGGGA
>NZ_DATMRL010000084.1:0-9213 GCF_035566355.1 Pedobacter sp. | reverse complement strand
TGGTGGTTGAAGCACCGGTGCTGAGTTGTTTGGACCGCGTTACGTACCCTCTTACGACTACTTCATCCATTTCTTTGGAATTGTCTTTCAGGCGGACCAGAATGGTGGTTTGCCCGGGTTTCAGTTTCACACGATACTCCATAAATCCAATTGATTTGAATACCAGTTCTGCTTCGCTCTCTATCATGATAACGAATTCTCCGGAACCATTGGTGGCAGTTAAACTTTTTAAAGGTGAGCCCGAAAAAACGGTCGCCCCTGGGATACCAAGATTGGTCTCATCCGTTACCTTACCACTTAGCTTAATTTTGGTTTGAGCACGGACAAACGTGGCTTTAAAGCAGCACATCAGTACTATCGCTATTATAAAATGTCTCATCGAATAAAATTTGTGGTGGTCATTATTCATCTTCAAACTTTGGATTGTCTTTTTTGAAATGGAAAACGATTTCCCAGTCGCCGGCTCTGAAAATCTTAAAATCCAAACCAAACATAGCTGTGGTTAATCCACCTCCAAATCCCCTTCTGGAGTATTTGATCTCTGCTCTGGCATTTCCTCCATTGGTATATATAGTACCTGCAGAGGTTAGAGGGATCGGGTAAGCCACATCATACTGGACGTGTTCATTGGTCATTTTCCGGTTAAAACCGTGCACCAGCAAGTCCCATTTGGTTTCATTAAATATGGCTGGATTCATAGGGATACTATCTGTGTTCAGAATTTTGAAACGCAAGCTATGCCCGTTTCCTCCTTCGAATCGTCGGATGTAGACCACTACGTCCTTTACATCATCATCACTCCGGAGTGCCTTTTGTGTTTTTGCGCCAATAACATTGTCCAGACGAGGACGGATATAATCTCTCCTGCTTGGGTCGTTAGGCGCTTTCGGATCTCGGTTAACGCCACCGGTAAAGGGATTAATGTCATTACTTGGCGAATATGGTCTTTCTCTCCAGGGACGGATCTGAAAATCTTTCAAAACTATGCTTCCACCTGTATTGGAAATTTTAAGATCAAAGAAACGGGTATCCTGCGCCAGGCTGGTGCTGTCCGTTGGCCTGGGTTCGATCAGCTCATCTGTAGAGCTTGGCCATAAAACGAATTCGCCCGAAGACCTCACTTCAAATAAAGGATGATCTTCCAGTTTCCGCTTCGCTTCTATTTCTTCCAGACTTTTCTCTTTTCCATCGTAAACTGCAGTCCACACATAAGTTGGTTTTACCTGAAAAAGATCGGTCACTTTTCTTCCATCTCCGTAACGGGCATTCTGGATTTCAAAAGTCAACGGAAAACTGGAATTGTCTGATTTAAAACCTCCGTGAAGGTTCCAGCGGCCTATAACGGGTTCTATAATTTTATTATCGTAATTGATGTTTTTACTCAGGTACTCTTTCGCATCAGGAAGATTATAGAGTTTTTTACATGCCGGAAAGACCAGCAGGGCAAGGATTGCACAGTATACTGGCAAATTTATTTTCCTGTTTGACAATACGCTTTGGTTCATATCTCTTTTTTTAATGCTTTTTATTTGGCTAAATTGACTGTCCAGTCTGCAAACTGCATCCCATCGGCTCCATTGTTCCTTGTGATCTGGAGTTTATAAAATTTAAATGCAGTGCGGTTAACAAACCGGAATACCTTTTGCTGTTGTCGATCTTCGAATACCTGATTCGTTTTGCTGTCCAGATAGGTCCAGTTTTCTGCATCCATAGAACCTTGCAGGTTCCAGTCTGAAGGATCCCTTCCCGACTCATCATTTGCAGAGGTAACAGTATAAGCCCCTGCAATGGCTGGCGTAACCAGCTCGAAGGTGAGCTCAACACTATTGCCCTGACCCCAGCCCAATAAGAACTTGGTGAGCGAATTTCCGTCGATCACGTTGTTAGAGCCTTCAACTCCATTAGCCCCGCCGCCATTTTCCCGGGAAACGGTTTGCTTGCCGCCAATGATTTTGAAAAGGTTGGGTGGTGGTGGATTAAAGGTTAATCTGGTAATGAAATTATCAAAGCCAAAGACATGATCTGAAGCCATGACATGCACAATACCGTTTTTTGTATGGATATTGATCGAGCCTGTATTTGCACTAACCCAGTCCTTGTTAAATTGACTTCGCCTGGTATCACTGATCAAAATATACTCCGGACCTCCGGATATATAACCAGAAGAAGTCGATTTAGCCACTTTTGCATGCATTGGATAATTATACCTTGCGGTGGTCAATGACAGGCCGTCTTGCTGACGAAGTTCGTTGGCGGTATATTTTCCTTTAATCATGTACTGGGCCATCATCGTATCCAGCTGCTCATATTTAATGGTAGATAAAGACTGTGCGGGTTTTTCGGATAAAGCATAAAGATTGTTCAAATTGGTAAAGGCAATCTGAAAACCTGGATTGGTAACCGCAAACAGGGTTACGCTGCTATCGTTTAGCAGATGTACTGCCCCAACACGCTCTATAGCCCGTAATAAGGAATCGTAAATGCCGGGTTTACTTTTGAGGTACTCATAAGTAGTACCTTTATATTCCTTGTCTATCGGTTGCGGATCATAATACCCTCCATCCTTTGTGCAGGACAGGCTTATAATAAGTAGGGTAAATAAGATAAAACTGTAGTGTAATTTCTTCATAGCTTTCCAGTTATTTCCAGTAAGAGTTTTGTTGAAGCGCCGGATTTTGTCCGAGAATAGTTGTTGAGAGTGGCCAATAAATGCCATTACGCGCGATCAGGTCTATGAATTTCTGATTACGGGGACGTAAGCGGTTATAACGAACCAGATCGTACCAGCGATGGCCTTCCCCCATAAGCTCACGTTGTCGTTCATGGAAAATGGCACTCAGTAAATCACCGTTCACCACGGCGTCGTAAGCTTTAAGCTTCCTCAACTGCCGGATGGTATTCAGGTTATCTATAGCGCCCTGATTCTCGCCAAGAACAGCCAGGGCTTCCGCACGAAGCAAGGTGATGTCTTCTAAGCGGGTAAATACGACAGCACTGGCAAAGAGCCTGAAACTTGGATCGGTTGTTCCATCCATAATTACCTTCACTTTGCTGAATATTGGGTACTTTCCATTGAAATTAGAGAAATAACGTTCTACGCCAGGACGCCCAAGGGTATCCAAATGAAAGCGTTCGTCATTTTCTTCATTGAAAATGGACAGGATAGAATCCTTGGTCATAAAAATATCCGGCAGGCTTTTATTCACTACCGGTTCTGCCAGCGTAAGTTCTTCCAGATGCCCGGTAAAGGATCCGTCCTGGTGACCGTAGTCAAAATTGAAACCGAACAAATGATTGTATTTTTTTGCGTTAAAAAAGCCTCCGGAAGAACAAAGCTCATCTGTTGAAATATAGCTGTTGCCACCTTTGTTGTAATTGTCCACTACAAATTTGGAATAGGCTGCAACCTCAGGATAATTGCCTTGCCATGCGGCAATATGGGTTAATATTGCGTAAGCAGTTAATTTACGAGCCAGTACTCCATTCCATCGGTTTTCGTCCTCATTGTAATAGCGTCCAGGTTGCTGTATATCGTTTGCGCTGTATTTATAAGGTAAATCTGCTGCTGCCTTAAGAATTTCCTGCTCTGCCCAAACCATCACTTTATCTTTGTCTTCTCTGGGCTTATTTTCGAAACTCCCATCGTGAGAAGTGATGATAAAAGGTACGTCGCCCCATATGCGAACCATGTAGAAATAAGCAAAAGCCCGAAGAAAGCGGATCTGTGCTATATCCACAGTCATATTGTTTTCGGTATACCTTGGATCGGCTATTTTAACATCCCGCACGCGTTCCAGGAAAATGTTTGCCGAATTGATCACTGCATACCAGCGCCTCCAGTTAGACATGGCATCCAGTACTGGATAGGAGGCATTCAGATCATTGTTGATCACAGCCTTCAAATCTTGTCGCGTTGGGCTACTGAATTCGCCGGTACGCACATCTCCATAGATCCAGAATGCATTGTTGTCTACCAGTGCTGCCCGCGTCAATGAATAAGTACCCAGCAATGCTGCCCTGGTATCTTCCAGCGTATTCCACATATTCTTCTCTCCGACAGTGCGGGTAGAATCTATGTCCAGTACATTTTTACATCCTGCAGAAAGAAATCCTGCAAGTAGGAGTAAAAAGTATAATATTCTATTTCCTTTCATATTGTTTCTATTAATGGCTTATATCATTTCTTTTCCAACTATAGCTCCATCCGGATACCAAGGGTGTAGGTTTTGGGAACTGGCATTCCATAACCGGAATCATAGCCTGTATAATCGACCAGCTCCGGGTCTTGTCCGGTATAAGGCGTGATCGTAAACAGGTTATTGGCCGAGCCATAGATGTAAATACGCTCTATTCCTTTCTTTTTGAGCAATGGGCTCAGGTCATAGCCGAGTGAAATGGTGCGCAGCTTCAGGAAGGAAGCATTTTCCAGGAATAAATCCTGGTCAGAACGGTAAGGAATGACTGTACTCCAGGGATTATAGAGGGGATATTTACTGTAATCGCCTCTTTTCTCCCAATAGGTAATCTCTTTAACAGAGGTCATTGCCACCGTTCCTTCCCGATTAATAAAATTAAACCGATTGGCCATTTCCTGGTTGATCAGCTGTCGCCCCAGATTAAAGTAGAGATCAATGCCCAGATTCCAGTTTTTATAGCTGAACTGGTTCTGGAAACCTCCTGAAAGCGTAGGAAGTATATGCCCCATCAAGGTTTTATCCTTTTGATCAATGCGATTATCTCCATTCAGATCTTTCCAGACGGGATCTCCTCCATGGAGCGCAATTCCGCTATAGGTCATGGGTTTACCATTGACTTGTGGAACATCTTTATCTGCATTATAGATTCCTTGATTTTGAAGCAGCCAGTATTGGTCTATAGGTTGCCCAACCTGCAGATATCGATTGCCGATAACCAATTCAGTGCGCCCTCCGGGTAAAGCTTTTAAGCGGTTTTTATTAAGGTTAAAATTCAAGGTACTGGTCCATCCAAAGCCTTTTTTACTGGCTTTAAGTATGTCAACGCCAAACAAAAGGTCTACTCCGGTATTGTTCACATTCATCCCGGGTTCATAAGCCTGACTATAACCATATTCAGCATAGGCGGGAACACCAATCAGTTGGTTCTTGTCATTTTTAGTATAAAAGTCTATACTTCCCCGAAAACGGCTTTTTGCCAGGCCGAAATCAAAACCCACATTCAATTGGTCCGTATAAGCCCATGGAATACCATAACCTACCCATCCAAAAGTATATGGACGGGTCAGTACGGCAAAGGCATTAAATCCCGGAGCAGTCAGGTTCCCCGTAAAACCGGCATCAGCTGTATATTGAGGTCCTTGTGCATAATTATCAAAGGAATTTAGTTTACCTAAACGTCCGGCACTGATCCTGAAATTCAGATCTGAAATAAACTTATTATCGGCCAGCAAATCTTTTTTCACATTCCATCCGGCAGATAGTGTTGGTGTAAATAACCACCTGCTGGTGGGCTGGGCATTAGAAGAGGCGTCTTCTCTTAACAATAAGGAGAAGGTGTATTTCTCGTCAAAACTATAGCTTCCTTTTGCATAAAAAGCTACCAGATTCTGTTTGGTCCTGTCAAGGAATTTATAAACGAGTGGTTTTGGAAAAGCCAGTGGATTCAGGTAATTTCCGTTATTAGGGTCAGATTCCAGCAGATTGATCTTAATGAAATCGTTTACCCCTTTATAGGCATAGCTGTTGTTGTATTTGTAGGTATCCCACTGGGTAGACTGACCGAGCTCTGCGCTCACCAGGTGTTTTTTGTTAAACAGATGTGTATAGGTTAGAAAATTATCAAAAACCATACGTTGATTAAAGCCATAATAATTAGAAGCATAGCTATTGCCCTCCATTAATGTTCTGGGATAAAACAAATCCCTGAAGCCTTCATTGTAGTCTATGGCTAGCCTGGATACGAACTTGAAATCCCCGAAGTCAAAAATCAATTTGCCCTGCCCCTGTACCAGGTTATTAAAATTATGATCAAAACCATTGTCAAATTGACTTAGGTAAGCATCATAATTGATTTTATTGGGCGAAAGCGGAGCCCCCAAATCTGGAATATAAACCATCTGCGCAAACCGGTCACGGAGATTCTTGTTACGCACACGGTTTAAACGTGTACCGTTTACGGATGCTGAAAATTGTAACCATGGCAATGGTTTCATATTCACGTTAAAAAACGCGTTGTATTTATCAAGTCCAGTTTGATCAGCTACCCCGCCAGTTTTAACATTGCCTACTGCAAAGCGAAAACTGGCACGCTCTGAACCACCGGAGATATCTGCATGAATACCATATACTACGGCATTTCTGTAATAGCTATCGCTCCAATTAGAAGGACCATAGTAAGCCGTATTTAAAGAATCGCTTAGATAAAGCGGATAAACATCGTCATCATTATATCTGCCATTTGGTGTATAACGGTCATAAAATTGTTTTCTGAAATTATTCTCATACTCTCCATTAATGGTATTTACGCCAGGACGTTGTGCCATGCCGAAATAAGAATTAAAGCTCACCCGACGTTTAATTCCTGCTTGTTTGGAGGTCAGTAAGATGACTCCGTTTGCCCCTCTCGGACCAAAATAAGCGATTCCGGCAAGGTCTTTTAAGACCACTATACTGGCTATATTGTTGATATCAACTCCCGCCAGTAAGTTGGTTGCCGGGCCGGCTCTGTTATAATCGTATTGCTGGATGTCGAAAGCAAAAGGATGCTCTTCAGTGACAAGAGGAATTCCGTCCAGAACGACCAGTGGCTGCACCTGGTAAACATCTCTTTTAGAGAGCAAGGGTGTACTCAATCCGCGAATGTACATTTGCTGTACAGTTCCGGGCTCTCCGCTGGGCTCCTGCACATACAACCCGGGAGCCTGCCCCTTTAATGCCTGTTGCAGGGAAGTTGCCGGATAAATAGCCAGGTCTGCTGGTTTTTTCGAAACCGATTTCGGAAGCAGGCCTTTAAAAAAAAGTGCTTCCTTCTTTTGTGACAGATCAACTGCCTTCGAGGTGTCCTTCTTGGTAGTATCCTGTTGAAAAAAGACCTTTTCTGCAAAGTTATTGCCGCATAGCGCCAATAAAAAGAAACCTGTTAGTAATAAAACACGCATATTCTTCAGTTAGAGACTGGAGATTTCACGTAAAAAAACAAACAAAACAATTCCCTTCCGGTCAAATTCCTTCTTTGATTTCAAGAAGGAGTCCACCAGTTAAAGCATCGGCCTTAAAGCCAGATCACTGTTATTTAAAAATTGGCTTGAGATGTTTAGTTAAGCGTAGAAATTTCCATTCATATTTATTAATCAGTTTATAATACTTGCTAAAAACCGGATACCACTAAGAACATCAGGCCAAAAAATCCGGCAAAAAGAATTCCTGCTCAATCCAATATTTATCAAAAAATATTTAATTAATTCATCCAAAGAGATTTTCCATAAATCTCTTTTAAGTTAAAATACGATAGATCTTTACGTTAAGATTTTAATAAAGGTGTTGCTGTTCATGATGCTAATTTAGTTTAAATTTGGTTTTTATTATTTTTGATACACTCATCAATGGTAACACTAATATACTCAAGTAAAACGGTTTAGCGAAATTTTAAACCATTTTTTTTACATTTATTATAAAAAAAATGGTATGAATTCTATTCTATTTGAAGTCGCTGCAAACAACAATAACCATTAACTTTTAGTTAACAGTCAATACAAATCCATTGGGCTTATTTTCTGCCAAATCGCCCATTTTCCGGGAATTCGTCATTCCGGCTTATGCCGAAATGACGAAATGAAAAACTGATCTTATCCTCTTTATTTCCCCATAGGATTCATGCTTTTGTCAGGCTGTATTATTCTCTATCTTTTATTGTTCTATTGTGCTACAGTAAATTTATAGGTAGAAACAGAATTGTACTTTTCCCCTGGTTTCAGTACAGTTGAAGGAAAAGATTTTTGGTTGGGGCTATCTGGAAAATGCTGGGTTTCCAGGGCAAAAGCGGTCCTGAAATCATCTTTATGATTTCCTTTCATGGTATTTTTACCCTGCATAAAATTACCGCTATAAAATTGCAGACCGGGCTGGTCCGTATAAACACTCATCACTATCCCGCTCTGATCTCCGGTAACTACGGCAACAGGCTGATCAGGAGTATGAGAATTCAATACAAAATTATGATCATAACCTTTACCATTTTTCAGTTGATCATTTAAAACGTCTACACGATCCCCTATAGTTTTAGCCACGGTAAAGTCAAATGGCGTTCCTTTAACCATAGCAAGTGTGCCTAACGGGATCAATGTAGAATCTACTGGCGTATATTTATCCGCATTAATTTTAACCAGATGTTTTAATATTGTACCACTTTGCTCCCCATTCAGGTTAAAGAAAGCATGATTGGTTAGATTCACTACAGTGTTTTTGTCTGTTACTGCTTCATAGCTTATTTTCAAGGCATTATCGTCAGTAAGCGTATAAATTACTTTCAAATTTAAATTACCGGGGAAACCTTCTTCCATATCTTTAGAGAGATAAGTGAGTTCCAGACTTTGCTTATCCAGGACCTTTGCATCCCAAACGACATCCTGATAGCCTTTTTTGCCTCCATGTAATGTATTTGGTCCATTATTGGTAAATAATGTATATACTTTTCCATCCAGGGTAAATCTGCCCTTAGCAATCCGGTTGCCGTAACGTCCGATAGTTGCTCCGAAATATGGTTCTGTTGATTGTTGATATCCATCCACGCTGTTAAATCCAGCTACTACATCTACCAGTTTTTGATTTTTGTCGGGAACGAGCAAGCTCACGAGTCTTCCACCATAATTGGTGATCAGCGCTTTGCAGCCGCTGTTGTTTTCCAGCGTATACAGGTGAACCTCTTTGCCATCTATTTTCTTTTCAAAAGCTTTTGTGGAAATGCGGCCAGAGTCCAGACCTGTTGCGACCTGCCCTCCATGATTTGAGGAAGAATTGCAAGATGCTGTAAAGATCAGCCCTGCAAGGAGCAGCGGAGAGGCAGTGTATTTTAAATATGTTTTCATCAACAATCTTGTTTTTATTAATTACCTGTTATTCAATTTATAATCAAGTAGCTTAATGGAATAACCACCAACTACACTACGTGCCTGGAAGCCCACTTGTTTACCATCTGTGGTTTCATGCCAATCACTCAGGGGAACCCGGGTTGAGGTTT
>NZ_DATMRL010000083.1:0-5338 GCF_035566355.1 Pedobacter sp. | reverse complement strand
AACAATGCACTTGGTTTATGGTATCTAAGAAGGGGACAGTTTGCCAAAAGCGAGGCTTATTTTAGACGGGCAATCGAAACCAGTACGCAGCGCAATCCTAATCCATACGATAGTGAGCCACATTACAATCTTGGGCTTTGTTTAAAGTATATGGGCAATCTGGAGGAGGCTTATAAATATTTTTATAAGTCTACCTGGAGCAATGCCTGGAAAGATACCGGCTATTTTGCTGTGGCCCAGATTGATCTATGCAGAAATGAACTGGAGCTTGCACTGGAACATATTCAGCAGACCATCGATCATAATGCCAATAACAGCAAAGCTTATGTTTTAAAAACAGCTATTCTCCGTAAAAACGGCGATTTTGAACAGGCACTGTCTGTATGTACGGATGCTTTAAAAAGAGATCCTTTTAACCTGGGTATATTGTATGAGAAAACGCTATTGCACCAAAAGTTACACCAGGATACAGAAGCCGCCGCAACATTAACTGAACTTGTCACCCTCTCCAGAGGATCGGCGCAGAATTATTTGTCTTATGCCATTGATTATGCCGCAGCGGGTTTATTTACTGAAGCCTCGGCATTATTGGTCCATGCACTTTTAGGAACAAACACCAGCCCACTCGTATATTATTATCTGGGCTGGGTTAGCCATGAACTTGGGAACCGGGAAGAAGCGCAAACCTGGTTCCAGAAAGCCGCAGAAGCAGATTCCTATCTTTGTTTTCCAAACAGACTGGAAGATATTAAAGTATTGGAGCTTGCCATGACCGTCAATCCTTCGGACGCCAAAGCGCCCTATTACCTCGGCAATTTATTTTATGACAAAAGGCAATATCAGGAAGCAGTTAGCAATTGGGCACATTCCATGGAACTGGATGATACTTTTCCAACAGTAATACGCAACCTTGGCATTGCATATTTTAACAAATTGAACGATCCTGAAAAGGCGCTGCAGTTTTTTGAAAAAGCCTATGCCCTTGACCCTTCAGATGCGCGCATTTTAATGGAACTGGACCAGCTCTACAAAAGACTAAACAGAACTCCGCAAACGCGTCTTCAGTTTCTAAATACTCATATAGAAGTAGCCAATCAAAGAGATGATCTCTATCTGGAACGTATTGCCGCACTTAATTTCTCTGGCGATTATGAGGATGCTTTGTCTTTAATCAGAAACAGGCAGTTTCACCCCTGGGAAGGCGGAGAAGGAAAAGTATCCGGACAGTACAGGTATAGTCTTGTCCAGCTTGCCAAAAAAGCCATTGCAGATGGAAGCTATGAACAGGCCATTACTTTCCTCGAACAAGCGCAGCACTACCCTGTTAACCTTGGCGAAGGAAAATTATTCGGTGCACAGGAAAACGATATCTTTTACTGGCTGGGTTATGCCTACCAGGGCTTGAAAGAAACAGATCTTGCAAACAACCATTTCATAAAAGCAACCATAGGCCTTGAGGAACCCTCTGCAGCTCTATTTTACAATGACCAGCAGCCTGATCAGATTTTTTACCAGGGTCTGGCATGGATCAAGCTTGGTGAACAGGACAAGGCTGGAAATATCTTCAAAAAATTAATTGCCTATGGAGAAGAACATGGCAATGACGAAGTTAAGGTAGACTACTTTGCGGTATCTCTGCCTAACCTGCTTCTATTTGAAGATGATTTATCCTTAAGAAATAAAGCGCATTGTTATTTCATGCAAGGTTTGGGTTATGTGGGTCTGGACAAGCCAGCAGAAGCCAAGGCCTTTTTATCGAAGGTACTTCAACTGGATGCAGAACACCAGGGTGCGAAAACGCATATAGATATGCTGGTCTGATTATAATTTAAACCACATCAACAGGTAAAGCATCAGTCCCAATCTGCTTCTTAAAATTTTCAAAGCTCTTTTGATCTGCGTGCTTACCGTCTGTTCCGATATCCCCAACTGGGCTGCAATTTCTTTGTGGCTCAGATTGGACACCCGGCTCATTAGAAACACTTCCCTCATTTTCTCCGGCAGGCCTGCAATTTCCTTATCAATAACAAATTGTAACTGCTTTTCCCTGATCGGATAGTCTGTGGTACCTTCCCAGTCCTGGGCAAAACGACTCAAAGAAATAAAATACCTGGATTGAACATCTTTATGACCAACCAGGTCCAGAACCTTGTGCCGGACAGCCATCATGAGGTAGCCACCAAGATTGGTTTCTGGATTGATCTGTTCCCGTTTAGTCCAGAGCCCGGCAAATACATCTTGCACGATATCCCTGGCTTCTTCCCTGTCCCGGATCTTCTTATAAACATGAGAAAATAATAAGCCTTTATACTTGGCAAAGATCTGGGCAAAAGCCGTGGTGTCCCCTTGCTTTAAAAGTCCTGTTAGTTCGCTGTCACTAAGTGTGCTGTAAGAAGTCATTTGGTTAGCCGGTTATTTAAAGATACTCAATTATCCTCCAATGTTAAATAATATAATTCAATGTGGGGTAATTAAACATTTAACCTATTGGTAAATATATAACATATACAGAAAACAACCAAAACTTTGTTTTGCCAAAAATCTCAAAAATATGAGTCCTGATTTCCATCCGGTTTTTTACCTTCCATGAACCATCACTCTATATACCTCAACCTTTGTTCGGAGAATGCTCAATGAAAGCTCCATAAGAGGGGTCTTCTATTGAATAAGGAACGAAGAAACGCAAATTTACTGAACAACTATACTGCTCTGAGGTTTAACGGAGGCCCTTACCAGCTAAAGGCCTATGTATCCATTTTGATACACTTTATGTTTACATTAAAATTCAGGTTTAAAAATTTTATTAAATTTTACAAATCTCTAAAAAACAACAACTTATATACAAAAACACAGCCAGTTATTTGGCTAAACATCTTTTAAAGGATTGGTTTTTGTTTAAGATATCGTACATACTATTAGACAGTACACACAAAAACTATCTTATGAAAAAACTATCATTCATGAAAAATTTGCTGGCGGGAGCCGCAGTTTTGACCATCGCTGTATCGTTTACCTCTTGCAAAAAGAACGACGTAGATGAATCCGGATCAGCTAATCTTAAAATTGTAAACGCCTCTCCATCGTCTTCAGCACAATCCTTTTACCTGGCCAATAACGTAGTAGTACAGGGCGGGCTAAATTTCGGAGATGCCAAGGGCTACATCGCTGCCAATTCAGGCAATAATCTGGAAGCGCAATTTCGTAATGAAGGTTCTTCAACAGCTTTTGCAACGGGAAAATTCAATTTTAACAATGGCAGCAGCTATACCGTGTTTCTGGCGGGAGACGGACAGTCTGCAAGGGTAAAATTATTCCCTGACGATTTATCTCCGGTGGAAGGAAAAGCAAAAGTGAGATTTGTGCATTTAAGTGATGCTGCTCCCGCAAACATCGACATCAGGAAGGCAAGCGGAGATAATCTGATCGTCAACCTGGCACATGACAATGCGAGTAATTATGTATCTCTTGATCCTGGTATTTTATCCCTGCAGGTTTTTGCAACCGGACAAAGTGCAAGTCTTGGAAATTTTGATCTGAGTGCATTTGCTGCTGGCAAGATTTACATGGTGTATATTACCGGTTCAACAACCAGCACAATCGCTGTACATCAGATTGCACATAACTAGACTTTATTACAGGAGAGATTTGTTTGGATATTGATTTCTTTACAGATCTCTCCTATCGTCGAGATGACGCAGAACCAAAGAAAGATGACGCACGGACAAGGTGAGATGTGGGCAAGGAAATCGAAATGACGCACGCACAAGGAGAGATTATATTTTGGCTAATTTAATGGCATACCTGATCTTTTCATCCAGGTCCCCCGCTGCTCGCTCCAGCATCCCTAAACATTCCTTTAAGTCTGTATCACCTGCTTTCAATAATTCTACAAGGCCCAATATACTCACCAAAGGACCTCTGAGTTCATGGGACTGAATATGAGCGATTTCCCTTAACGATTCATTCTGTTGTATAATCACCTGCTCTTGTGCCTTATGCTGAGAAATATTAGAGGCATTGATCAGCAAGCCTATAATTCTTTGTTCTGAATCCCGTACGGGATCATAGCAGACTTCTAAGAAAATAGATTCTTCATCGTAATCAATTTCCTGTTCCATTCTCACCCTGTTTCCAAATAAAGCTTTCTTACAGCTCAGATAGAACAGCTCCCGGGTTTGTGGTCTAAGCAGATCCAGCATATAAGCTCCCCGATAAATTTCAATACCGCTAACGCTTTTAAAAAAGGCAGCACATGTTTTATTATAATCCAGAACCTTGATGTCGGTATCGAGTAATAAATGAATACCCGATGAACTTTCAAAGAATGCCCGTTGCTGTGTTTTTACCTCGTTGATGCGTTCCATTTCAAGAATCCTGACAATCTGCCTGCTCAAGAGTTCCATGGTTTCGATTTGTTTGGGAACCACCCTTCCTCGCCTGGTATCCATAACGCTTAAAGTGCCAACAATAAAATCTCCGCCTGATATAATCGGTACGCTGGCGAATAAGCTTACGCCTTTAGGCCAAACTTCATTTTCAGGGATGCCGACCTGCGCTTTGATATAATCTTCTTCACCACGACGCAAACTCAGACAAGCGAATTTAGTTTCGCATACTTCGGCACATAAAGCCACCAATCCCTGGATATCCAGTTCATGATAGCGTTCCATTTGCTTCGTTATATCTGGTCTTTTGCGTTGATTCATAGTCTTGCTTTTAGCGTTTAAAGCAATTCATAACAAATATAGTGGGCAGACCATCTTATTAAGTTATCTGAGTGGTTCAGTTCTTTACATTGAACAAACTGAACAAGCGCACTTAATAGGCGTTATCTTCACCCTTCATCAAATTAATGATGGTCATAAATACAATTTTTACATCAAACATGGCCGTCCAGTTCTCCAGATAGTAAATATCCAACTTTACACGGTTTTCCATAGCCTGTCTGTCTTTGGTTTCTCCCCTGAACCCGTTTACCTGCGCCAGTCCGGTAATCCCTGGCTTTAAAAATTGGCGCACCATGTACTGGCTAATGATCTCTTTATATTCTTGTGTATGTTTTAACATATGCGGACGCGGTCCAACCACACTCATATTCCCTATGAAAACATTAAAAAACTGTGGAAGTTCATCCATACTTGTACGTCTCATAATTCTCCCTAAGGGTGTAATCCGGTCATCTTCTTTAGAAGCCTGGTGCACATCAGACCTATCATTTACCTTCATACTTCTGAATTTATAACACCAGAAAGTTTCATCGTTCCTGCCCGTTCTTTTTTGTTTAAATAATACCGGGCCCTTGCTTTGTAATTTAATCAGGATGGCCAGCAATGGGAAC
>NZ_DATMRL010000082.1:0-13787 GCF_035566355.1 Pedobacter sp. | reverse complement strand
AAATGCATTGCCGTTATAAATCAGAAATTGTACACTCAGGCCTTCGCGATCCCAATATTATTGATCCGAACAGGCAGACGGGCAAACACCTGGAGCCTGCAGAATTTCAAAAAATGATTGATCAGGAAGATGTAGTGATCCTGGATGTACGTTCCAACTATGAACACAACCTGGGCAGATTTAAAAATGCGGTAACTCTGGATATAGAGAATTTTCGCGATTTCCCCGACAAAATCAATGAGCTGGCCCAGTACAAAGACAAAAAAGTACTGACCTATTGCACCGGAGGAATTAAATGCGAAAAAGCATCCGCTTTACTCCTCCACCACGGCTTTAGTGACGTTTATCAGCTTCACGGAGGAATTATTAAATATGGCAAAGAAGCCGGAGGAGAAGACTTTGAAGGCAAATGTTATGTTTTTGACAACCGCATTGCTGTAGATGTAAATTCAGTGAACCCAACAGTAGTATCAAAATGCTACAACTGCGGAAAGGTAACACCAAAGATGATCAATTGCGCCAATCCAGAATGCAATGAGCACATTACCCAATGTGATGATTGTGGAACAGAATTACTGGGTTGCTGTTCAACGGCCTGTATGACCAATCCACGCAGGCGTCCATATGATGGCACTGGTTATTATGTAAAAGTTCCGCAGCCCGTTAACAAGGTTTCATGATCAGAGGAACCCTGAAATTTCTTTTAATTTTCACCATGACTCTGGTTTTTAAAGCCGGAGCAGAGGATATTAAAAGTGTAGGGGTTCCATATATTCAGAATTATCCAAAGTCGGTTTACTTATCCGGTAACCAGAACTGGTCCGTGACTAAGGACAAATATGGGGTGATGTACTTTGGTAATGCCCAGGGTTTACTCGCTTTTGATGGAAAATACTGGCAACAATACAAAATGCCAAATGGTCAAATTGTACGTTCTGTTGTCGCAGCGCCGGATGGCACCATCTATACCGGTAGTTTTGGAGAGTTTGGCTACTGGAAAACCGTCGATAAGCATCTGAAATACACCTCTCTTATTGGTCTTATCCCTAAAAAGCATAAGATGACCGATGAGATCTGGAAAATCTATATTGATGGTGAAAGGGTCATTTTTCAATCCTTTACCTGTATTTTCATTTACCAGGACAAAAAGATCAGTGTAGTTAAAGCACCATCTAATTTCCTGTTTCTCCACCAGGCGGGAAAAAGGTTCATTATAGAAGCATTGGGCAAGGGGCTCTTCGAGCTAAAAGGTAATCAGCTGACTGCGTTAAAAAATTCTGGTCCGCCGCTTCCTGGGAATGTGCTCTCTATCCTTCCGTATAAGGATAACCAATTGCTGATCGGGACCAATAAATTCGGCTTGTTTTTGTACGATGGCGAGAAGTACAGCACATTCAATAGCCCCGCAAATTCATTTCTGCAAACCTATCAGCTCAACAACGGTACCAGGATACTTGGCAAGTATTACGCTTACGGTACTATCCTTAACGGATTGATCATCATCGATCAGGACGGAAACATTATTCAGCAGATCAATAAATCAACAGGTCTTCAGAACAATACTGTGTTAAGTATCTATGCCGACGATGAACAAAATTTATGGACCGGACTGGATAATGGTATTGACCGGGTGGAACTCAATTCTCCGCTTTATTTCTATTTTGACAAAACAGGGTTATTCGGAACTGTGTACTCTAGCCTGATCTATAAAAACATGATCTATCTGGGTACCAACCAGGGCCTGTTTTACAGCCCATGGACCAATAGTAAAGGTCGTTCTTTTAATTCCTTTAATTTTAAACTCATCCCCAAATCGCAGGGACAGGTATGGGACCTTAGTCTTATTGACGGACAATTACTTTGCGGACATAACGACGGCACTTTTAATGTAACCGGAAATACAATAGAAAAGATCAGCAGTATCAGCGGGGGCTGGACCATAAAAAAACTCAATGAAGACTATCTGATTCAAGGGGCATATAACGGCTTGGTGCTATTTAAAAAAGATGCTGCCGGTCTATGGAAGTATTTCTGGAAGATCGAAAATTTCGGTGAACCCTCCCGCTATATTGAAAGGGATTCAAAAGGGGATATTTGGGTAAGCCATGCCTATAAGGGACTATACAAGCTTACACTAAGTGCTGATTTTAAGAAAGTGACTTCAGTAAAGTATTATGATGAAAGTCATGGATTACCCAGCAGCTACAATATTAATCTCTTTATGCTGGAGAGTAAATTGTTGTATTCTTCTGATGAGGGATTCCTGACCTACGATGAAATCAGTAACCGTTTTAGTAAATATACTGCGTTAAATAAAGCCCTGGGTTCTTTTGCCAGCTCGAATAAAATCATCAGTGCCGGGAGTAAAAAATATTGGTTCATCAATCATGGCAAAATGGCATTGGCTAATTTTGGACAGCCCGGTAAAATAGACATCGATTCTAATCGATTTAGTATACTTGACGGCCGGATGGTCCAATATTATGAGAACATCAGCAAAATAAGTGACCATATTTACCTGATCAGTGTAGATGATGGTTTTGTAATCTATGATGAACTCGATACTCAAAAAAACAAAAAAAGTCCCCTGCCTTCTGTGCTGATCCGGAAAATTGAAGACATTACCGATACTTATTTTACCATTAGTGAGATGGGCAATACGGAATCTGCAATAGAGATTCCGTTTAGCCGGAACAACATCAGAATATCCTATGCCCTTCCTTATTACCGACAGGCAAAGATTAAATTCCAGTATTATCTGGAGGGCTATTCAAAACAATGGTCAGACTGGAGCATGGCTTCTCAAAAGGACTTCACTAACCTTGGAAGTGGTACTTATAAGTTCCTCGTACGTGCTAAGATCAACGATCAGACCATAAGTGAAACCACAGCTTTTGAGTTCAGAATATTACCTCCATTCTATGCCAGTAACTGGGCCATTGTATGTTATATTATACTGGTTGCAGTGGTATTGTTCTTAGGAAAGAAACTCTATGAAAAAAAGTTACTCAAAGATCAACATGCCATTACAGCTAAATTACAGGCAGAAAAGGAAATCTTCCTAAAAAAAGAAGCAGAGGCCAACGAAAAGCAGATCATCAAACTGCAAACTGAAAAGCTTCATGCAGAACTGGCTGGGAAGAACAGAGAACTGGCCAATTCAGCTATGAGCTTAGTCTATAAAAACGAGCTGCTCCAAAAGATTAGCGGTGAAATTTTGAAGTTAAAAGATGAAAATGGCAAGAAACTTTCTGAAGACCAGTTACGCAAAATACAGAAGGTAATCGATGACGGAATGAATGACGAGCGGGACTGGAATTTATTTGAGAGCAGTTTCAATGAAGCACATGAAAGTTTCTTTAAAAAACTCAAATCAAATCACCCGGATTTGGTACCTAACGACCTGAAACTATGCGCTTATCTTCATATGAATATGAGCAGTAAAGAAATGGCCTCGTTATTGAACATCTCCCTCCGGGGTGTAGAAATCAGACGCTACAGGCTGCGTAAAAAACTGGATATCCCTCACGATAAGAACCTTGTAGAGTTCTTAATGGAGTTATAGCACTACATCATTACCTCTCCTATAGCCATTCGGCCATACATCATTTGTTTTTTCCCAACTGGTATATTCTGCTCTTTATTGTTTACCTGAGATATAAAAAAACATCGCTTCTATACCATGCACCAATTCGGTATAAAGTATTGATTATTACACATTTACAAACTGTGTAATAATGTGAAGGTGTTATATTTGGTTTACCGGAATTAGAGCCGCAAATTTAGTTAACTAAATTTAAACCGTATGAAAAGATTCTTTACAAAACTTTCTGTTTTAACTTTTCTATGTTTTCTTTTGCTCAATACGAACACCGCAGCTGCACAGGACATTACCGTAAGGGGAACTGTAAGTGACGGGGCAGATAAAACCACACTGCCCGGTGTTAGTGTTAAAGTAAAAGGAACCCAGACAGGAACCTTAACAGATGCAACAGGGAAATACACGATAAGTGCCCCTGCAAATGCCACACTGATATTTTCGTATGTTGGTTACAATCCAACTGAGGTACAGGTGAACAATAGAACAACGTTAAATGTAATATTAGCCTCGAGCTCCCAGGAACTTGAACAAGTGGTCGTGGTGGGTTATGGCACACAGAAAAAGAAAGATCTGACTGGTTCTGTCTCCCAGGTAAAAGGAGAAGAGCTTACCAGACAACCTGTACAAACACCAACACAGGCACTCCAGGGTAAAGTAGCAGGGGTACAGGTGATTGCTTCCGGCGAGCCTAACACCTCACCTAGTGTTAGATTGAGGGGTACGGGAACATTACTGGGTGGCGCAGATCCGCTTTATGTAGTAGATGGGGTATTTACTAACGATATCAGAAACCTTAGCAACTCAGACATCGTTACCATCGATGTACTAAAAGATGCATCGGCTGCAGCCATCTACGGTATGCGTGCTGCTAATGGGGTAATGATCATCACCACAAAAAAGGGGAAATCAGGAGAAAATATATTTACTTACGATGCAAATATCGGATTCAGAGAGGCTGCTCATTTGGTCCCCATGGCTGGTGCCAATCAATACGCAGGCTATCTGAACGAAGCCAACAAATACTATGGGAGTGGTACAGACCTCATTCCAGCCAGTGCACTTAATGGCACAAACTCCGACTGGTATGATGCAATTCTTCGCAAAGGTCTTATACAAAGCCATAACCTTTCTTTATCTGGCGGCAGCGAAAAGGTCAATTATTACCTGAGTGCAGGTCTGTTGTCTGATGAAGGTATTCAAATCGGCAATAAATACGACCGGTTTACCTTTCGGGTGAATAACGAGTATATGGTTACCAAAAAGCTGAAGTTTAGCAATATGATATCCTATACCAACGGCAAAGCAAAAGGTGCCCAGGCAGACGCTTTTGGCAATGCTTATAGGGCTGCACCTGTTGTACCCGTAAAAGTTGGCGACTTATACGGAAACACTTCAGCTTTCGGAAACGTATCTAATCCATTGGTAACTATCGATAAAGCCGACAATACAGCAAGGGAAAACCGGATACAAGGCAATTTTGCCTTAGAATACAAGCCAATAGAAGGCCTGACTTTAAGATCAGCCATGGGTATAGACCTGGATTTCTTAAAGTCGACAGACTATGGCTATAAATTTTTGCCAGATTTGTCTACGTTCAACGTCATAGGCGGCAACCAGGTCCGTCCAAACAGTTTGCTAACCCTTACCAAAAACGATAAAAACAGCTGGATCTGGGACAATACGGCCACATACACCAAAACCATAGAGAAACATACCTTCACTATTTTAGGTGGTGTTACAGCAGAGGCATACAGTTCCAACAACATGGTCGGATCGGCTAAGGATATCCCCGTTAATAAAGACCAGTGGTATCTGGACGCCGGAACCGGCGGTACTCAATCTGTCAGCAACACAGGTGATAAATACCACAGGAACTCTTATCTGGCCCGCTTAAATTATGGTTACGACAACCGCTACCTGCTAACAGCTAGTTACAGGGCAGACGGCACTTCAAAATTTGGTTCCAACAGCCGCTGGGATAACTTTCCTTCTTTAGGTCTTGCCTGGAATATTTCCAACGAATCGTTCCTGGCCAACCAAAAAGTACTAAGCAACCTCAAATTAAGAGGTAGTTACGGACGTTTAGGTAATGATAACATTCCTTCTTCTCTCTACATTTCAACAGCAGCCATCAATAAACCCTATTATTTTGGATACCCGCCCCCTCAGGCTGTGGCGCTTGGCATCAGGTTAGAAGACATTATAGATGACCAGATCAAATGGGAAGTGACCACGGAATATGATGCCGGACTGGACTTTGGCTTTTTAAACAACAGATTAACCGGAACCATTGATTATTATAACAAAAAAACCAATAACGCCTTGATTTTTGTCAACCTCCCTGCAATCTTAGGTGATCCGGATGGAAGAGCGCTCACCAATGCATCGACCATTTCCAACAAGGGTCTGGAATTGTCGTTGAGCTGGGCAGATCAAATTGGCAACGACTGGAAGTACAGCATCAGCGGCAACTTCGCCCACAACAAAAATGCTATCGAAAAATTAAATGGCGGTCAGCCCCTGCTGGGTGACGCAGTAGGTGGCATCCGACCCACCAAATCAGATAATGGTCAACCTATAGGAGGCTACTATTTATTACAAAATATTGGAGTTTTCCAAAATCAGGCACAAATCAACGCTTCTGCACAAAAAGATGCCAGGGCCGGAGATCTGATCTATCAGGACATCAGCGGTCCAAATGGTGTGCCCGATGGGAAGATAGATGATAATGACCGCGCATTTTCTGGTTCTTACCAGCCAAAAAACACGTACGGCCTAAATGGTAGCCTGAGTTACAAAAATTTCGATATTAATTTCGGTTTCTTCGGAACCCAGGGCAGTAAAATTTACAATGCTAAAAAAGCGGTGAGAGGAATAAATCAGGCCACTGACAATATTGAAGCTTTTATCGCCAAAAACCGATGGACACCAAATAATCCAAGCACTACGGAACCCAGGGCAACAAAAGATGCGTTACCCGCCTCTACTTATTTTGTGGAAAACGGCGATTTTTTACGTTTAAACAATTTAACACTTGGTTATACCCTTCCTAAAAGACTGTTGACCAAGGTTCATATCAGCAATGTGCGTGTATTTCTAACCGCCCAAAATTTATTCACCATTACTTCATATACAGGCTTTACCCCAGAACTCCAGGCATCCATACCAGGAGCACTGCCAGAGAGTGCAAATCTTAATCAGGGGGTAGATTTAAACACCTACCCATCCACCAGAACTTTTGCTTTTGGTATTAATGTTGGATTTTAATTAAAGAATGATGAAAAAGATATTTTATATACTCGCCCTAACATTAGTTGCTTCGGCGTTGCTAATTGCCTCCTGTAAGCGCAGTTTTCTGGATGTCCCTGTTCAGGGAAAAACTACCGAAGAGCAAGCGCTTATTGATCCTGAGGCCGCAAATAAATTAGTTGTGGGTGCCTACAACAATCTTTATCTACCAGGAACGGTCGGATTTAAACTTGTTGTACTGGCAGATGTCACCTCAGACGATTCTGATAAAGGTTCTGTAGCCAGTGATCCTGGATTTGATGGGATCTTCCTTGATAATTTCAACTACAATTCAAACACGTCCATTTTCAACGATGTTTGGGTGGACAACTACAAAGGAATTACTTCTGCAAATAAAGCCCTCAGTGTATTGGAAAAAAGTACCATCGATGTGGCCATAAGAGATCGTTTAAGCGGGGAAGCCAGGTTCATCCGGGCCTTGTTATATTTTAATATGGTCCGCGAATTTGGTGGCGTAGTTAAGTTAACCACAACACCCACCCTGGCCGAAGCCAACAATCCTGAATTTCAGACCAGAGCCACTAAAGAGGAGATCTATAAAGTAATTACAGATGATCTTCTTTTCGGAATCGACCACTTGCCTGCTAAAAAAGACCCGGGTGCAATTGTAGGAAGGGCTACCAAAGGTGCTGCCCAGGCTTTACTTTCTAAAGTGTATTTATATCAGAAGAACTGGCAGGGCGCTTACGACATGTCTAAAGCCGTAATGACTTCTAACAACTACAGCCTTGCCCCAGTCTATGCTGATATTTTCAGAGAAAAAGGAGCCAATAACGACGAGTCTATATTTGAAGTACAGACAGGTCCTTATGCCAATCAAACATCAGGGGGACTTGCATGTGATGCAGTGAGCAAGAATTACAGTAATTTCCAAGGCCCCAGGGGCAGCTTCACTTCACAAACTATTGGTGGTCAAACGTATAGCGCAGGAGACCTTGGTTTTGGTCTAAATACACCGACCGCAGATCTTGCAGCAGCCTATGAACCCGGTGATGTTAGAAAAGCGGGGACCATTATCTTTACCAGTGATGTCAGCACAACGACCTTATGGGATGGCTTTGTAATTCCAAAACGTCCGGATGTCGTGGGCGAAAGATACAATTACAAAGGGTATCATAGCCCCTTTCTCGAAACTCAAAGCTGCGGTGGGATCAACGATAAAGACAACAAGCCTAAAAATATCCGTATCATCAGGTTTGCAGAAGTGCTGCTGATCAATGCCGAAGCCGCTGCTCATCTTGGACAGGATGCTAAGACTCCATTAGAACGAGTGCGTACACGAGCCGGTCTTACCACAACTTCGGCTACTATAGCTGATATCTGGAAAGAAAGAAGACTCGAACTTGCTATGGAGGCAGACCGATTCTTTGATCTGGTGCGTACCGGACAGGCAGCATCCGTAATGAATGCACTTGGCAAGCCTTTCGTTACCGGCAAACATGAAGTATTTCCTATCCCGCAGCAGCAACGTGATTTCAGCGGCGGCAGATTAACTCAAAACCCAAATTATTAATAACCTCTAAATCATAAGAAGATGAAAATTGAAAATTTAAAAATAGGTTTTGCAGGTTTGATCATTGGAAGTACCGTATTATTTGCATGTACAAAAGCTAAGAACGATGACATCTTTCCCAAAGGCGATGTTCCTCCTGTAGCTGGAGGTTATACCGCTGCAGGACAGGTGGCATCAGCTAATCTGATTGCCTATTGGGGATTTAACGATGGCAGTGTTAAGGATTCCGTAAGCGGAACAACCGGCACCAATGCCGGCATGACCTTTACCGATGGGATAAGAGGAAAAGCCTTAACAGGAAATCCGGATGCGACCAAGAGAGCATATGCCACTGCGCCTGCAAATGCAGCCATTAAGGCAATGACGCAGTATACGGTAAGCTTTTGGGTAAATACTTCTCAAAATACCGGAGCAACGGGAATCTTTGGACTAGGCGACACGCAAGGCTTCTGGGGAAATATCAATGTGTTCTTTGAAAATGGCGGAACAACAACCCTTGCACGTTTTAAAACAATATATGAGGATAATGGCGCAACTTTCGACAATAATATACAAGAGGTGCCTAATGGTTTCAACAACTGGGTACAATATGTAATTACCTACGATGGAGCGGGGACATTTAAGTCGTATGTAAACGGAACTTTAGCCAGGAGTACCACCGTCGCTGGTATGGGACCAATCCGCTTCACCAATATTGGTCCTGTTGTTTTTGGAACGCTTCATTTTATGACCGTACCAAGCAGCACCTCTGGAACAACTGCACAGGATTTGGCTGGATATCTTCCAGGCAAGATTGATGAGGTGAGGGTTTATAACAAAGCACTCTCGGTGATCGAAATCTCTGCATTAACCATACTTGAAGGCCCGGGTCGTTAGCCCACCCTATTTCACTTTGAAAACTGCCGGGATTTCCCCGGCAGTTCTAACTTCAACAAATGAACAAAATAAATCTCTTCCTGCTCCTGTGCCTCCTGACTTACTTCTCCTGTAAAAAGGGAAGCAATGAAGTTCCTCCCCCTGCCCCATCTTCTTTCAAAGAAACAGCCATTACTATAGACGGCAAGACCGGTACTTTTAATAATATTGCTGTGGGCGCAACCATTAAAATCACTTTTTCTGATGCTATTAATCCAACAGGTCTTGCTTCAAATATCCTTTTTAAGGACCTGACTGGCGCAACAAACGTTGCTTTTATTGCAAGCATTGAAAACAGCAGTACCGTTGTTATTCAACCGAGTTCGAATCTACAAGGTATAAAAGCCTATAACATAACCATTGCCACGAGCTTAAAGTCTACCACAAACGGCAATTTGCAAAATGCGGTCAGTATTAACTTTAATACGGGGATTGACAATACAGATAAATTTCCGATCCTCTCTGACGAAGATCTGCTGAATAAAGTCCAGCAGCAGACACTTAAATATTTCTATGATTTTGGCCATCCCAAAAGCGGAATGGCAAGAGAAAGGAATACCTCGGGTGATCTCGTAACCTCCGGTGGTACGGGATTTGGCATTATGGCCCTGGTAACCGGCATAAGCAGAAATTTCATCAGCAGGGCTGAAGGGCTGGCAAGGATTCAAAAGATTGTGGCTTTTTTAAAGACTGCAAACCGCTTTCATGGAGCCTATCCACACTGGATGGATGGAAACACAGGGGCT
Source organism: Pedobacter sp. (assembly GCF_035566355.1). Classification (GTDB taxonomy): domain Bacteria; phylum Bacteroidota; class Bacteroidia; order Sphingobacteriales; family Sphingobacteriaceae; genus Pedobacter. The sequence goes on along the minus strand of NZ_DATMRL010000082.1, from coordinate 3,703 downwards.
GTAATCCCATTTAGTCAGAAAGATGATGGCGGAGATTTAGTCGAAACTTCCTTCCTGATGCAGGGACTACTCACCGCACGGCAGTATTTTAATCAGGGAATACCTGAAGAATTGGCTTTACGCACAGATATCAATAACATTTACAATGGAGTAGAATGGGATTGGTATAGAAAAGACAATGGAAACGTACTCTATTGGCATTGGAGTCCAAATTACAATTGGGATATGAACATGCCTGTACGCGGCTGGAACGAGGCCCTGATTACCTATGTTCTGGCAGCCGCCTCTCCAACACATTCCATTCCCAGATCCGTTTATGACAATGGCTGGGCCCAAAACGGGGGCATGAAAAACGGTAACAGCTATTATAATGTACAATTACCTCTTGGCCCCCCTGCGGGCGGTCCGCTATTCTTTTCTCATTATTCTTTCCTCGGTATCAATCCATTGGGATTAACAGATATTTACGCAAATTATGAAGTCCAGAATAAAGCACAAGCACAGATCAACTACAATTATTGTAAAACCAATCCACTTAATTATTACGGCTATGGCGAAAACTGCTGGGGCTTAACTGCCAGTGATATCCCTAACGGATATACTGCCAGTTCGCCTACTAATGATAAAGGAGTAATTGCACCAACTGCGGCACTCGCTTCTTTTCCATACACACCTGTAGAATCTATGCGGGCCCTCAAGTTTTTTTATTACAAACTCGGTGATAAGATCTTTAGAGAATATGGTTTTGTTGATGCCTTTTCTTTACAAGAACAATGGTTCGCTTCTTCTACCCTGGCCATTGACCAGGGACCGATAATTGTAATGATTGAAAACTACAGGACAAAGCTGCTTTGGAATTTGTTTATGAGTGCCCCCGAAGTAAAAACAGGAATGAAAAATCTGGGCTTTACGAGCCCGGTTTTATGAGGAAACGGTCATTACTACGACCGTTTCCACTACTACATTACCTCTCATGACTAGAAAACCAATATTGTAGCTTACTTTTTTTTTCCGGCCGGTGATGTAGTCAAATATTTGCACATATAGCATTAAAACCATGTTTTTGAACCAAAAACATAGATTGTTTGTACGTATGAGATAGTCTGAAATTGCACTGTGATGTATTAATGTTGAGGTACACAAGCTTGTAATAGCAGATTAACTAATGGAGATTTAACAAACAATTAAACAAAACATAATACGAGCATGAAAAGAATCTTTACAAAATTTTCTGTTTTAACTTTTCTTTGTTTGCTTTTTATCAATGCCGCTTTTGCACAGAATATTACTGTGAAAGGTGTGGTTACTGATGGCTCGGATAAATCAACGATCCCTTCAGTAAGTGTCATGGTAAAAGGTACAACAACCGGAGCACAAACAGACGCTGCCGGCCGCTATACCATTAGCGCACCGGCCAACAGTACGCTGGTGTTTACTTACATCGGCTACGTGACTAAAGAGGTTGCCGTTGCCGGTCAAACCACCATCAACGTTGCCCTGGCTTCTGCTTCACAGCAACTGGACCAGGTTGTTGTTGTAGGTTACGGAACCCAACGTAAAATTGATGTAACAGGAGCTGTTGCAAGCTTAAAAGGAGATGAGATCTCTAAACAAGCTTCCACTAACCCCGTAGCTGCATTACAAGGTAAAATTGCCGGTGTATCCATCACTAATACAGGAACACCCGGTACTACGCCGCAAATTCGGATCAGAGGTCTGGGTACCATTTTTGGTAATCAGGCACCTTTATACGTTGTAGATGGTGTTTGGTACAGTGATATTAACTTTTTAAACCCTGGTGACATCGAGAACATGAGTGTTTTAAAAGATGCTTCTGCACAATCGATCTATGGTATCCGCGCTGCAAATGGTGTTGTTTTGATTACCACTAAAAAAGGTAAGCTCGGCGCCCCAACTACAGTAAACTATGATGCCTATGCAGGTTTTCAAAAAGTAACCAACCAGGTAAAAATGGCTAATGCAACCGAATATGCTACATTTACCAATGAATTGGCTAGTTTAAATGGCGGAGATCCTGTATTTGCAAACACGTCAAATTTGGGTGCAGGAACCAACTGGTACAATCAGATCCTTCGTGATGCTTTTGTAACCAATCACAATGTATCAGTTAGTGGCGGTTCTGAGAAATCAACTTATAACATTTCATTGGGCTATTTGGATCAGGATGGTATTGTAAAAACCAATAACTACAAGAGATATACAGCGAGGGTTTCAAATGATATCCAGATTTTCAAAAATCTAAAAGTTGGTTATAATATTACCGGTGTTTCAGGTAAGTCGAATGATGTTCCTTTAACCATCTATCACCAGTTGTACTCAGCGGCGCCAACAGTCTCTGTATTTAATGCAGATGGAAGTTATGGCGATCCAAATGACCAGCACTTGGGTGATGGAGCCAATTTCAATCCCCAGGCAACGATTGACTTCTTCAATCAGCAAACCAAACAATATAGTGTAACTGGTAATATGTTTGCTGAATTAAAGTTTGCTAAACACTTTACTTTTAAAACTAGTTTTGGTGGTGAATTTGGTCAAATGGAGGTTAGAAAATACAGTCCTAAATATTATGCGACCTATGCACAGAAAAGTGATGGAAGCGTCCTTGATCTAAAACGTGTAGAAACTAGGAACTGGATCGTAGAAAACACATTGACCTATCAGAACACGTTCAATGAAGACCATAACCTGACCGTATTATTAGGACAATCTGCTCAAAGCAATAAGGCCTACACCTTAAACGGCTCTGCTCAAAATGTTCCATTTAACAGTGAAGCAGATTTATATCTGACATTAGGTGATCCGACAGGACGAAATGTTAATGATAGTGGCTCACTCATTAAATTTGCATCTTATTTTGCAAGAGCCAATTATTCTTTCAAAAACAAATACATGCTGAATGCTTCTATACGTGCTGATGGTGCCTCACAGTTTTTCGGAAGTCAAACCTGGGGTTATTTTCCTTCAGTAGGTGCAGGATGGGTGATTACCAACGAAGATTTCATGAAAGACCAGACCCTATTCAGCTCCCTGAAATTAAGAGGAAGCTGGGGTAAAATTGGTAATGCAAGCGTTCCGATCAATCCAACACAACGCCTTGTTTCACAAACTGGTGACCTTGCGGCTAACCTTGGCGGAATTATCGTCCCTGGTGCAAGTGTAAACACATTTGTTCCTCCGGCTATTGTTTGGGAAAAAGGAATTGGTACAGATATAGGTTTAGAGGCTGCATTCCTAAGAAACAGACTAACAGTTGAAGCTGATTTTTATAACAGAAAAACTTCGGCAGCAATATTTGGTATTCCATTACCTGGTGACTTAGGTGGCAAGGACAACCAAATTATTGGCAATCAGGCAGACATACAAAACAGAGGTGTAGAGTTATCTGCAGCATGGAGTGATGTAACAGGCGGCGGACTTACCTATTCGATAGGTGGTAACATTGGTTATAACGCAAATAAGGTACTATCTGTACTTTCTGGTTTGACTCCGATATACAGCGGAAGCACAGGTATAACAAATGGTTCATTAGCAACCAGGACAATTGCGGGCGACCCGATTGGAATGTTCTATGGTTATAAAACCGCTGGCATTTTTCAAAATGCCGCAGATGTAGCAAATTCCCCAACACAAGCTAGTGCAGCTCCAGGTGGTTTCAAATACCAGGATCTAAATGGTGATGGCA
>NZ_DATMRL010000081.1:0-9502 GCF_035566355.1 Pedobacter sp. | reverse complement strand
TATTTCTGGCTCCAGGTATCCTTTCCATTGAAAGTTAGGGCATAGTGGTCTCCCGCATCAGCCATTTGCATCCATTTCTGCGCCATTTCTTTTGCCATACGGCTGAATTTAGCGGACTCTTCAGACTTACCCAGTTTTTCAGCAAGCATACCATAACCACCAATGGCCACAATTGCTTTAACTGATAAATTTGCGTTACGCGCCATGTGGCCGGCAAAATCATCCGTACATAACTGGTTCGCTGGATCCAGGCCTGCTTTGCTCAGATAGTTTGCCCAGATGGATAAGGTTTCCCAATGTTTTCTGGCATATGCTGCATTTCCTTCAGCTTTAGCAATCGCTGCTGTTAAAATCACCATATTACCAGCTTCTTCAACGGGCATATCTTCTCCATAAGTTTGACCATTTGCCAGAGGGTAAGTGCCTAAATCATGAGAAGGAAAAGGCTTTTTCCATTTTCCACTTTCACTATAATAGAATATACCGTTCAACATACCTTTAAGGAGTTCTGGATTGTAGGCCAGAAATAAAGGTGCAGAAGGATAGGTCACATCTACAGTATTGATAGAACCATTACTGAAATTTTCTTTGGAAAGGAATAGGATTTCACCTTGAGGGCTTTGTACTAATTTATGAGCTGAAATAGCTTGTCTGTAGGCCAGATCTGAAAGTTCAGCATATTTTTCTCCGCCCGCCTTTACGTTTTCGGAATAGAACTTCTGATTAAAAGCTTCACATTTTTTTAAAACCGAAGAATACTCGGTATTGGCCAGCGCTAACTGCTTGTCAATAGTTTGGTTGTTGTTCCTGTTCCACCATGGCCTGAGGTTTTCTCCAAAATATTGTACAGCGTAAATGTCATCATAGCCCACCAAAATACGTTTCTCACTTACTAAAGCGCCTACTTCATTAAAGGGGAGTACCGTTGAAAGACTCAGTTTCCTGCCTTCTGCAACTGCAGCACCTGTTTTTTTACCTGCAACAAAATCAGCGACAGCATCGGCAGAAGGACTGATATATTGACGTGCATTTGCATTTTGAGGAACTGCAACATACATATATCCCCAGTTAATACGTACATCATCTCCAGATTTTTTTAAGATGGCTTGTTCCCTTGTACCCGCTTTCAATATGGATAATGCACCGGTATTATATTGTTTAGCCGCCACCTCTTCATATTCTGTATGGGTAGATAAGGCAGTTGATGCGCCGAAATAAACCTCAGCAGTATGCTTTTTTCCATCTTTTGCCTTTACTTTAAAAGATACATAGGATACCGGACGAGACATTAAATCCAAATCATCCATTAATAAGGGGGAAGTAAAAGCGACATCCAGGTTCACCGCACCACAATCAAAAGTATAGCGGGTTTGCGTTGCATTCAATTTTATGCTGGTTTGTTTGGCTGCCAGTACATTTTGCTCAGCTGCAACTGGTTTGTCGTAAACCAATCCTGCATCCAGCCACTGTCCGCCGACATTATTTCTTACATGAATGGCCAGTACATTTTTTCCCTTTTTTAATAATTTCTGATCTGTCGGGATGTAAATAAATTTACCATTAAAACACTTACAATCAAAGATCTGTGTTCCGTTCAAATAAACTTCAACATCATCGTCGTTCATCAATTTTAACTGCAGACCTTTAAAATCTGTTCTATCCAGATTGAATGTCCGGCGAGTCCACAGGTCTTTACTTCTCCATTGTGTAGTCGCCGAACCATCGCCAAATGGTGCGGTACCAGTTTCCCAACTATTATCGCTAAAGCCGGCCTGCTCCCATCCCTTCGCGGGTTCATTCTCCGTATATTGCACCTGATAGGCTTTTTCGTCCGATGCAGGCAATGCCGTAACAAAATTTCGTTCCTGGTTTCCCAAAAAACGGTATACCTTTCCGTCTACCTTAATCAAACCTGTTAAGGATTGTGCTGTACCTGTCCAATGCTTGGTTGGAGAAGCATTTAATTTGTCGGTAAAGGACCAAACGCTAAAATAAGGATCATGTGTAATTAGCGGGTAAGCCGGGGCAATCCGCTCCTGTGCAGATGCCCTTAGCAAAATTGCCGCTAAGCTTACCGTAAGAATAAGTCGTTTCATTTGTGTGTATTTATAAATAAATCAGGTGTGTGTTTCACTAATTACGGTACAAGCGGCAAATACAATTTATCGTGTACACTTTTCAGTTTTTCAACGGGCATTTTAATCACTTTTCTGTCGTAGGTCATCAAACCGTTCGTTTCCTGTTCCACATCGGTTGTTTGCGTATAGACCGCAGCGGATAATCCCTTTTGGATGAGCTCCTGCATTTTTGTCATAAATGAACTATACTTATCCAGCATTTCATCGGCAGTCTTAAAAGTCTGATAACCCCAGTTGTCTTTTGCTTTCCAGGTATGTCCTGAGACTGGCAGTCCCAGACCTCCAAACTCACCCAATACAATAGCGTGTGTGGAACCGAATAGGTCTGGTCTTGGCATTGCAGGGTCTGGATAATGGTGCAGATCTACCAAATCGCCGGCAATTACAAAATTACCGCCACTTGCACTGTTCACCAAACGGGAAGGGTCTTTCTGCTTAGTCCAATCGGCAATTTCTTTGGTTTTAAATTGCCCCCATGCTTCATTAAATGGAGTCCATACTATAATAGAGGGGAAATTATGCAGTTGATCCAGGATCACCTCCCATTCTTTACGGTATATGGCCTCAGATGCTGGTGTTCTGTTTTTATCGGTCCCTCCCAAAAGTCCTGGATTGGGCTGCCATTGATTGCCCAAATCCCCGCTTGGCATATCCTGCCATACCAGCATACCTAATTTATCACATTCATAATACCATCTTGCGGGTTCAATCTTAATGTGTTTCCTGATCATGTTAAAACCCATTGCCTTGGTTTTAATAATGTCAAAATTCAGGGCTTCATCTGTTGGGGCGGTATACAGTCCGTCAGGCCACCAGCCCTGATCTAAAGGGCCGTACTGAAAAACAAATTCATTATTGAGCAGCATTCGCTGGATACCATTTTTATCTGCGCCAACAGAGGATTTACGCATAGCAAAATAGCTTCCTGCTTCATCAATAATTTTTCCTTTGCGTATTAATGATACATTCAGATGATATAGGAATGGAGAAGATGGTGACCAGAGTTTAGGATTAGTAATAGCCAGTGAAGCCACCGCTCCAGGCTCGATATCCTGTTCTGCAACTTTGTTTTTGCCATCAAACGCTGTAATCCTTAACCGATCACCAGGCTCCAGGCCTTCTGCTTTTGCCGAGACCTCCAGTGTTTTCGCATCGATATCTGGTGTTTGTTTTGTAGATACAATATGAGTTTTAGGAAGTGCTTCAATCCATACGGTTTGCCAGATACCAGTTACAGGCGTGTACCATATTCCTTCTGGTTTTCTCTGTTGTTTTCCTCGTGGCTGAGGCCCTTCGTCTGTGGGATCCCAAATTCTGACCTTGATCTCCTGTTTGGAGCCCTTTTTAAGGAGGCTTGTAATGTTAAAAGTAAAAGCATCAAATCCACCTTCGTGCAATCCGGCACTTTTTCCGTTCACAAAAACTTCTGTTTGCCAGTCTGCTGCACCAAAATGAAGCATTACTTCTTTATTGTTCATGAAAGAAGGTATATCAATGATATGACTGTACCATAGTACACTGTCCTTGCCAACAGTACGGCCTACGCCTGAAAGTGCAGATTCTACTGCAAAGGGAACTAAAATCTTTCCTTCATAGGCAGATGGTTCAGATTGACTTTTAGGTACAATTGCATAATCCCACAAACCATTCAGATTTTTCCAGTTGCCGCTGCGTACCAGTTGAGGACGTGGATATTCAGGTAATACGTTTTTGGGCTCTACTTTTTCTGCCCATGGCGAAACAATTCTGTCCTTAATCAATGCCCAAGGTTTTTGTTGTGCCCGAACAGCAGTACAACTCAATATAAAAAGCAAAGTGCCAGAAAGAATTTTGTTCATGTGGTTTAAAATTTGGTTTCTCAAATATTGGATTTTTGGACTTTGGCTGCTCTACGCATTTGTATCAAGTTTTCTTCAATTTGTCTCTATTTCAATGAATTTTCTCTTCTCGTTTTTAATTTCTGTATACCGGATCAATTTCAGTTACAGGATATCTTCATCAATCTTTAGGCTACATTTGATTAAATTGCAACATTGGCCATCGAAACTCTTACTGTCTCAATATTTCAACATTTAGTCTCAATCTTTATTCAGAATTAAAACAACGTATTTGTTTGATATATTTGAAACATAGAGCCATTTATAAACTATTGAGACTATTAATCCTTGTTTTTTTTCTGCTGACAGCAAAGATGCTGTGTGCCCAGCCCTATTATTTCAAGCACTATCAGGTGGAGAATGGGTTGTCTAATAACACTGTTTTTTGCAGTGTACAGGATCATAATGGTTTTATGTGGTTTGGCACAAAAGATGGTTTGAACAGGTTTGACGGTTATTCTTTTAAGACTTACAGACATGATGTAAGCAATGCTCAAAGCTTAGGAAGCGACAAAATACATTCTTTACTGAGCGACAACAAAGTTGGCATATGGGTAGGCACCGACCGGGGGCTCTATAGATATGATCCTGTAAAAGAGGCATTCAATAGTATAACATTGACCAGCGGAATGACAATGAGCGTACTCCAAATGGACCATACGGGCCTGATCTGGATACTTTCGGGAGGTAAAATATATCAGTACAATCCAATTAAAAACAGTCTCGCAACTGTGCAAATGGAAGCTTCCTTTTCTCCAACTCATCTCTTTTGCCGCCCAAATGGCGAAATGATCATTACAAGTCCGGATGCCCAGATTGCTGTTTACAATCCAACGTCCCGAGCCTTTGAAACCCGGTATTTGCTGGACAAGATACACCCATCCAGCATTGGATGGATTTCTGCAATCAGTGAAACCAGGGATGGCCAATTGCTAATTGGTACGACTAATCAGGGCTTAAAGTTGTTTAACTTGAAAACGCATACATTAAAAGATCTTGCTACTCTGAATACAGATAAAACGCATATTTATGTAAGGGACATCAAAGCCTCGGCAAACGAGGAATTCTGGATTGGGACAGAGTCTGGTCTCTATATTTACCGTCACAAGGATGGTAGCATCACTCATCTGCAAAAACAAGTTGGAAACCCTTATGCTTTATCAGACAATGCCATCTATACACTTTGTGCAGATCGTGAAGGTGGCATATGGACCGGAACCTATTTTGGTGGAGTTAATTATTATTCTCCTTTCGCATCCGTATTCACCAAATACTTCCCCGGCCTTCAAAAAAATGCGATCAGCGGAAGTGCCATCCGGGAAATTTGCAAGGATAAGAATGGAAATTTCTGGATTGGTACAGAAGATGCCGGATTGAACAAACTGGATCCCAAAACAGGTCTCTTTACTTCCTATTTTCCAAATGGTAAAAAGTACAGCATTGCACATTCCAATGTCCATGCTTTACTACCCAATGGCAATCAGCTCTGGATCGGCACTTTTGAACATGGTCTGGATATTATGAATATCAACACAGGTCTTATCACCAAACACTATCATGCAGGAAAGGGCAATTCTTTAAGGTCTAATTTTATATTGTGCCTTTATAAAACCAGGCAAGGCATTATTTTAGCGGCCACAACTTCAGGATTATACAGCTATAACGAGAAGAATGATGATTTTGACCTGGTGCCTGGTCTGCCTGTATCTTTCTATAATAATATTATTCAAGACAGTGAGGGTAGCATCTGGGCAGGCACTTATAATAGTGGTCTGTTTAATTTCAAACTTGGAGATAGTAGTTTCAGGAACTTTATATCAAAAGACAATGATAAAACCTCCTTGCGCAATAATACAGTGAATGGGATTTTTGAGGACAGCCGCAAAAATATCTGGGTAGCTACGGATGGTGGAGGACTTGCCCTGTTTAATAAAAAAAAATCCACCTTTAAATCATTTACTGTAAGGGATGGTTTTCCCAGCAACTTTCCTTTCCGGATACAGGAAGACAGCAGCGGTAATTTATGGATCAGCAGTACAGCAGGCATCTTGCGTTTTAACCCACAAACGAAGGTTGTAAAAGCCTATACCCGGGAAGACGGGCTCCTGACGGATCAGTTCAATTACAATTCGTCTTTTAAAGATACCGACGGACGGCTTTATTTTGGTAGTGTAAAGGGTATGATCAGTTTCCTTCCCGAACAGTTGAATACGACAACTGCAACTGCCCAGGTTTTTCTAACCGGTTTCCAGATCGATAATACGCAAAACCAGACTCAACTAACAAAGTCCATATCGGGCAAATCCATGCTCTACACTCAGGAGATCACCTTACAGCATAATCAGTCTTCTTTTAGCATTGATTTTGCCGCGCTCAGTTACATTGCCCCTGAAATGACCGAATATGCCTATAAGATGAAGGGTTTGTATAATAGCTGGGAATACTTAAAAACAAACAGGAAGGTTTATTTTACCAAACTTGCCCCGGGGAAATATGTATTTGAGGCCAAATCAATGATGAGCGGCAGTAAACTTTGGAGCACAAACAATGTAAAGCTTCACATTACCATACTCCCTCCTTTCTGGAAGACACCTCAGGCTTATTTGTTCTATGCTATTGTAATTATCGGACTGGTTTCTGTTCTGGTTTGGGAATATCATAAGAGAACAGAAAGCAGGAACAAAAGACGAATGGAAATCTTTGAGCACAAAAAGGAAAAGGAGATTTACCAGGCCAAAATAGAATTTTTCACAAATGTAGCACATGAGATCCGTACACCACTTACGCTCATTAAAGGTCCTATGGAAAAACTGCTCAAATTATCTAAAGAAGTACACTCCGATCCGATAGAAAAAAATCTGAAGATCATGGACCGAAATACAGAACGTTTACTTAACCTGACCAATCAATTGCTGGATTTCAGGAAAACAGAAATTTCAGGCTTTTCGCTCAATTTTGTTAAAGCCAATATTTCAGATTTGCTTCGTGATGTCAGCTTACAGTTTCAGTTTGCTGCAGAACAAAAACGGCTTCATTACGAAATGATCCTTCCGGAAAAGGATCTGTTTGCCTATATAGATCTGGAAGCATTCTATAAGATTATGAGTAACCTGATAGACAATGCAATTAAATACGGTAAATCTATTGTCGAGGTTAAACTAGTTATTCAGGAACAAAACGATGAGTTTACCATTCTGGTTAAGAATGATGGAAGTAAAATTGCTGCCGAATTGAAAGATAAGATTTTTGAGCCTTTTTTCAGGGCAAAGGATACTGAAATGAAACAGGGTACTGGCATTGGGTTATCCATTTCCAAGTCACTGACAGAACTGCACAAAGGACAGTTGAACTTGACTGAAAATGAGGGTGACTATAATATATTCGTTGTATGCTTTCCTATTCATCAGACTATGGAATTTAATTTAGAAGGAAAATGGAAAAAGAAATAGACTTTGTAAATGAAGCGGTGATTGAGGAAAAACCCGTTATACTTCTTGTAGACGACAATGAAGATATCCTGGATTTTATTTCTGATGATCTGAGTGAAAAATTCCAGGTATTGGTGGCTTTGAATGGCAAAGAAGGTCTGTTACGGTTGGAACAGGAAATTGTACACCTGGTGATCAGCGACGTAATGATGCCTGAAATGGATGGCTTTGAATTTTGCAAAAGAATTAAATCCAGCATTGAATTCAGCCATATCCCAGTCATTCTGCTTACTGCAAAAAACACGATGCAGTCTAAAATTGAAGGGCTGGAACTGGGTGCTGATGTGTATATGGAAAAGCCCTTTTCTCCGGAGTTTTTACAAGTCCAGGCCTCGAGCCTTATTGCTAACCGCAACAAGATCAAAGCTTATTTTTCCAGCTCTCCTCTCCTCCACATCAAAAGCATTGCTTACTCCAAAGCCGATGAACAATTCCTTGAAAAAATCCAAAGCATTATTGTTCAGAACATTCAAAACCAACAGCTGGACGTGGAACACCTTGCTGAAAACATGAACATGAGCCGTCCAACCTTGTATAGAAAGATCAAATCAATCTCTAACCTTTCTCCCAATGAATTGATTAACCTGGCCCGTTTAAAAAGAGCCGCAGAATTACTCAGTGAAGGGGCATTAAAGATTTATGAAATCTCGGAGATGGTGGGTTACAGTTCCCAAACTCATTTTGGAAGGGTATTTCTAAAGCAGTTTGGTATGTCGCCAACAGATTATCTGAACAACAGGCTAGCTGAAAAAAAGAAATAATTCATTCACCGGACAGGGGTACCCTATCCCTTCGTTCTCTAAAAGTGAGGAGGAGGACCGTGAGTAATATAAAGGTGGTGCCGATCCAGTCAAAACGACCAAAAGACACGTTTAACCAAACCACTGCAATGAGCGCAGCGGACAGTGGCTCTGCGCAAGCCAGCAAACTACTTGTTCCGGCACCAATCAATTTTACTGCGGTCAGATAAGCATAAAAAGCAACCAGACTACCCAATAGTATAATAAAAGCCATACAAAGATAAGTATAGGTGTCCCATCTCCCCTCTACTGCCCAAGGTGCATGAATAAAACTGGAAAACAGGCCTCCAATAAGCATTGACCAACCTATGACGACGGTTGTGCTATAGCGTTTTAACAGCGTTATGGGTTGGATGGAATGAACGGCCAGTGTAACTGCCGCAAGCAGTCCCCAGATCAGGGCAGGTTTGGAAACAGATAAATATCCGATCTGACCATGCGTAACCAGTAAGAATGTACCGGTTAAGGCAAATACAATGGCAATGAGTTCTATTAAGGTAGGTAGTCGTCTTAGCTTTATGGTATAATAAATTGCAATAAGTACAGGTCCCAGGTACTGAAGTACCGTGGCAGTAGCTGCATTAGAATATTTAATCGTAGCAAAATACGTGTACTGAACCGCTACCATTCCGAAAATGGTAAACAATAATAGCTGAATAGCATCTCTTTTGTTCTTCCAGATCCGCAACAAATCAGGCCGCCTTATAATTCTTGCATACAACACCAAGATCAGTCCTGAAACCAATAACCTCATGGTGAGCAGCCATTCTATGTTAACAGCCCGGTGAACAAAAAGAAATTGACAGCAAGCACCGGAAACGCCCCATAATAGTGCGGCAAGGAAAGCCAGCAAACAGCCTTTTAATTTATTATTTTCCATTTTTGCGGATGATCTCTATTAGGGCAACATAATAATTATGAAATGCTTCCGGAGCTGTATTCAGGAACAAATAGGGTTCAATGAGCTCCAGCTCCATCAAATACAATTCGCCGTTCCGATGGATCCCATCTACCCTTGCATACAAGGTATCTGTTGCAAATTTTTCGACATAAAGTCCTGCAGATTTAATTTGCTCCGGAGAGGCGGCGACTTTACTGATCGTTCCACCATGGTAATGTTGTACTCTAAAATCTCCTTCAGCCGGCTTCTTTAATAAACTGTGGCTAAATTTACCGTTAAAGAATAAATAGGACCATTC
>NZ_DATMRL010000080.1:0-26399 GCF_035566355.1 Pedobacter sp. | reverse complement strand
AAAGCATGAGCAATGTTCCCTATTATTTAGATAAAGCACGTACAGGTTACCGTCTAGGCCATGGACAAATTACAGATGGCCTGGTTAAAGATGGCCTTTGGGACGTATATAATGATTACCACATGGGTTCTGCCGCAGAATTATGTGCATCAGAATGCCACATCAGCCGTGAAGATCAGGACGCATTTGCTATTGCCTCGTATAAAAAAGCTCAGGCAGCACAAAACGAAGGTAAGTTCAGCGCAGAAATCGTTCCTGTAGAAGTGAAAGACCGTAAGGGCGAAATCACCCTGGTGAGCAATGATGAAGAACCTTTTGCCGTAAAATTTGACAAAATACCTTCCCTTAAACCGGTATTTAAAAAAGACGGTACCGTAACAGCAGCCAATGCATCTACCCTCAATGATGGCGCAGCTGCACTGGTTTTGATGAGTGCGGATAAAGCAAAGGAACTGGGCTTAAAACCTCTTGCCAGAATTTTAGCTTATGCTGATGCACAGCAGGCACCTGAATGGTTCACTACTGCCCCGGCAAAGGCCATTCCACTAGCTTTAAGCAGAGCAGGCAAAAGCATACAAGATGTTGATTATTTTGAGATTAATGAAGCCTTTTCTGTCGTTTCCCTGGCCAATAACCAACTTTTGGAACTCAACAATGATAAGGTCAATGTGAATGGCGGTGCGGTTTCCCTTGGCCATCCATTGGGCGCTTCTGGTGCAAGGATCGTGGTAACGCTCCTTTCTGTACTTGCTCAAAACAATGGAAAAATTGGCGTAGCCGGAATTTGTAACGGCGGTGGCGGAGCCAGCGCATTAGTCGTAGAAAAATACAGCTGATATGCTGCTGTTCAGAAAGCATATCCTGCTAACCTTAACGGTATGCTGTTACCTGGCTGCTGCCCGGGCACAGCATACCTTTAATTCAAATGCTGGCCCACGGCTACATGCCCTGCAGGATTCTATGATCCATCTTACAGAATCTATTCAAGCCGCCAAGGAAAATACAGACCGTTTTGCTGCCAATGCCAGTCTGATCAAAACCCTGGTCACCGCATTAAAAATTCCCGGATCCTACAGCTTTGCTTTTGACTCTTTAAAATATATTTCTACTGTCAAATCGCCAGATAACAGTTTCCGAATTTTTTCCTGGGCCCTGCCTACCAACAGTGGTAGCTTCCGTTTCTTTGGTACCATACAAATGGCCACTAAAGATGGGAGCCTGAAACTTTTCCCCCTGATAGATGGTACAGCTGAATTTAAGGACGACAATGAAGTCACTTCGCCTAAAAAATGGTTCGGCAGCCGGTATTATGAGATCGTACCTGTTGTCAACAGTGGCAAGCAGACCTATTATGCTTTATTGGGCTGGAAAGGTAACAATGCTAAAACCTCTAAAAAAGTCATCGAGGTACTATCCTTTAACCAGGGTGAACCGATATTCGGCAAGGCTGTTTTCCAGGACGCTAAAAACAGTTCTGTAAAAAATCGGATAGTTTTCGAATACAGTAAACTCAATTCCATGACACTCCGCCTGGACAAGAAAATAGGTATGATTGTTTTTGATCACCTCGCCCCCTTAAGTCCGGAAATGGCAGATCATTTTGAATTTTATGCATCAGATTCAAGTTTTGATGCCTACAAGCCAGTAGGCGGCCGCTTAAAACTGGTTGAAAATGTTGAAGTCAACAATGATCCAGACACCAATGATGAGTTTTACATAGATCCAAAGAACAAGCAAATACCTGCCCAGAAGAAATTTTAACGCGCTTTTCAATGGTGGATGTAGAATTAAAAATTTGTGAGTTTGCTCGTATGTCCCTATCTTGCGAGATCGTTCAATTCAACAACACACAAAATTTATCACTGGCAGGGCAATTGAAACATATTAGAAAAATAACTATCCCGCTCAATAACAGGAGATTCTTCTCCTGACACTCCAACGAACTAACTGAACCTTTTCTATAAATTATTACACAAAAAAACAACACATGAATGCACAAAGTTTGGATCATCCAAATAATTTTTTCGAAAGTAAGGTCTTAGGACATCCGGCAGGGCTGTTTGTTCTATTCTTTACCGAAATGTGGGAGAGATTTTCATATTACGGAATGAGGGCTTTGCTGGTACTCTTCTTAACTTCATCTATTATTGGAGATAACCCTGGCTGGGGATGGCCGAGGGCGCATGCCTTAGCTATTTATGGTTCTTATACCGGCTTAGCTTACCTGACCCCTATTTTAGGCGGTTATATTGCAGATAAGATTATCGGTTACAGATGGGCAGTATTGGTTGGTGCGCTGATCATGACCCTTGGACATTTATCCATGGCGATGGAGTTTCACCATGCATTTATGTATTTAGGTTTAGGCCTGCTGGTGATTGGTAATGGTTTCTTTAAACCAAACATGACCTCGATCATTGCACAGATGTACAAAAAACATCAGGAGAAAAAAGACGGCGCCTATACCATTTTCTATATGGGTGTAAACGCCGGAGCTTTCCTGGGTATGCTGCTTTGCGGTTATATCGGCGAAAATCCAAACTGGGGCTGGTCTTATGGTTTCGGCCTGGCTGGTGTTTTTATGTTTATTGGTATGCTCCAGTTCTACTTTACACAGAACATTTTTGGGAACATTGGTCTGAAACCTGTTAAAGATAAAGAAGAAGACTTTTCAGAAACACCTGAAGAATCCACAAGAAATCCATTCTCTTCATTTGACCTGGGCATCATTGGTTTACTTTCTGTTATTGGGTTAGCCTGGATCATCAACGATCCGGTTTCCAAAATTACCAGTTTCAATTTGTTTAACTTTAAAATCGGTGGCATTGAGGGCAGTAATTTCGCCATCCTGATTGCACTTGCCTTATTTATTTTTATCCTGATCAAGAGGATTGCACAATATACGCCTGTACTTCGCGACAAAATGATTGCTGTGATTATTCTGGCCTTCATTACCATCTTCTTCTGGGCTTCATTTGAGCAGGCAGGTGGTTCAATGACCATCTTTGCCAAAGATTATACACAGCGCATCTTAACCGGAGATTCCAAGATCATTTTCAATATTGTAAATACCTTGATCACCATTGTTCCTCTGGCCATCATCTCTTATGTATTGATGCGTTTATTTGCCAAAACTTTTGGAAAATATGCGCTGGGAAATATTATTCTGGCCTCAGGTTTCGTGATCATCTGGGTCATTGTGATCTACATGCTGAAACAACAATATTCTGAAGTAAAATCAGAGGTGCCCGCTACCTGGTTCGGAATTCTGAACTCTTTGTTCATCATTAGCTGTGCTCCTATTGTATCCAAATTATGGGAAAGCAAATACAACCCTTCTGCGACCTTTAAAAACGGCTTTGGTATGATTCTTCTGGGCATTGGCTTCGCCGCTTTAGCCTATGGTGCCAGCAGCATTCCACAGGGTGCAGCCGTCGCTTCTGTAAGTATGGTTTGGCTGGTACTTGCCTATTTCTTCCATACCCTGGGAGAATTGTTCATTTCACCGGTAGGTTTATCTTATGTGAGCAAACTCGTTCCGGGACGTATGATCGCGATTATGTTTGGGATCTGGTACCTGGCTATTGCAATCGGAAACAAGATTGCAGGTACAATGGGTGGTATGATCGATGAGATCACTTCCAAATACTCCATGTCTACCTTCTTTCTGATCTTTACCTTTATTCCGGTAGGCCTTGGTCTGATCATTATGATGCTGACTCCTGTTCTTAAAAAATTAATGCACGGTGTAAAATAAATAAAAAGCCTTTGGTATCTGCTAAAGGCTTTTTAGATTAACATAAAATAGAATGCAAGAAAACATCACGCTGGACGAAATCCAGAATTTTGAGGGTAAATACCCTAAGCAGCTTTGGTCATTATTTTTGGTAGAAATGTGGGAGCGTTTCTGCTTCTACGGAATGCGGGGTATGCTCACCATTTTCATGATCGACAAAATCGTTGGTCTTTCCCTTTCTGATAAGGATGCCAATCTAAAATATGCAGCCATACAATCTTTTGTTTACGCCTTCACTTTTTTGGGAGGTATCTTTGCAGATAAGGTTTTAGGCTTTAAAAAATCATTGTTCTTTGGCGGAATGGTGATGATCCTTGGAAACCTGATCATTGCATCCTCACCAAAGGATTTCTTTTACATTGGTATCACCCTTTCTATTATAGGCACAGGTTTCTTCAAACCCAACATTTCTTCTATGGTGGGTGACCTTTATAAAGAAGGCGATCACCGCAGGGATGCTGGTTACGGAATGTTCTACGCGGGTATCAATATCGGAGGCCTTTTAGGTGGTGCATTATGCGTATATCTTGGAAAATATGTTTCCTGGAACTATGCCTTCCTGGCTGCAGCAATCGTTATGGCAATTGGTCTGATTACCTTCCTGTTTACCAAAAAACAACTGGGTCCAATCGGTGATTCTCCGTTAAAAGAAATGCCTGTAAGCAAAAAAAGACTGAGAGAGATCGGCGTATATATATTTTCTTTGATCTCTATTCCTTTGATCCTGATCATGGTGCAGAACACAAAGTATACCGATTATTTCATGTATACGATTGCCCCGCTTTGTATCATTTATTTTCTTTACGAAACTTATAAGGTAAAAGACAGAAAATTCCAGATGAAGCTGCTTGCCGCTTTTATTTTTATTTTCCTGTACTTCCTGTTCAATGCTATTTTCGAACAAAGTGGTGGCTCCCTATCTCTTTTTGCAGAAAAGAACCTTAGCCATACCTTGCTGTTTTTCCAGATTGACCCTAATGTGATCAACAACAGCTCCAACTCTTTCTTCGTTATTCTTTTCAGTCCGCTGGTTGGTCTGTTGTGGCTTTGGTTGTCAAAAAAGAAAATAGAGCCAAATTCTGTCATTAAATTTGGTATCGGATTTTTGTTTCTGGCCGCTACGTTTTACACCTTCTTTTATACCCGTTTTCTTGCAGATGCCAATGGGATCACATCACTGAACCTCTTCACTTTTGGTTATTTATTGATGACACTTGGCGAATTGTGCCTCGGCCCGATCGGAATGTCGCTGGTGACTAAACTTTCGCCAAAAAAACTTACAGGTATGATGATGGGAATGTGGTTCCTCGCCAGTGCATTCGGTCAGTTTGCCGCCGGAAAATTTGGTGCAGACATGTCTGTAGATGAAGGTGCTACCCTTATGGAAAAATTGCATTCCTACACTGCAGGCTATTACCAATTGGGTATCTACGCAGCAATTGCAGGTATATTCCTGATCATTTGTTCCCCGTTCATTAAAAAACTGATGCAGGGTGTTAGCTAGCTTGAAACTGGATTTAACATATTTTAACCCTGTAACCCCACCCGGTTACAGGGTTTTTCATTTTTAATGATTAATTTCGGCGATTCTGCAATTCATACATTAAAAATACCGGTCACAAGTGTCAGACAGCTTAGTAATAATTCCTACCTATAACGAAAAGGAAAACATTGAAAGAATCATCAGGAAAGTATTTTCACTTCCTTTCCTCTTTGAGATCTTAATTATAGACGATGGTTCTCCTGACGGGACTGCAGAAATCGTAAAAAGCCTTCAGGAAGAGTATCCGGCGCTCCATCTGGAACAAAGAACAGGTAAACTAGGCTTGGGAACGGCCTATATTCATGGCTTTAAATGGGCTCTGCAGCGGAAATATGAATTTATCTTTGAAATGGATGCAGATTTCTCTCATAATCCGGATGATCTGGTCCGTCTGAGAGAGGCTTGCTTAAATGGCGCAGATGTAGCCATTGGTTCAAGATATGTAAATGGTGTAAATGTGGTCAACTGGCCAATGAACAGGGTGCTGATGTCTTATTTTGCATCGATGTATGTTCGTTTTATTACCCGCATCAGCATTCAGGATGCAACAGCTGGTTTTAAATGCTACAGAAGGATTGTTCTGGAAACCATTCCAATGGATAAAATCCGGTTTGTGGGTTATGCCTTCCAGATCGAAATGAAATTTACCGCCATCAAATACGGTTTTAATGTGGTTGAAGTTCCCATTATATTTACCGACCGCACAGAGGGGGTTTCAAAAATGAGTACCAGGATTTTCAGGGAAGCATTTGTAGGCGTGATCCAGATGAAAATAGGCAGTTGGTTCAGAAATTATAAAAGAGTCTGATTATTTCTTCTCTTTTCCTTCCCGCATCATTTCAGCAAAGGTCATTTCCCTGTCCATAGCAGAAACGATCCTTACCAGCCGCTTGGTTCTTGTAGGTTCAGTTTTAGCAGAATTTACCCAGTTGATGTACCAGTTCTGATGTGACTTTGGCAATTTTAAGAAACGCGCCATCAAATGATCTTCATCAGACAAACAAAGTTCCAGATCTTCGGGAATCTCGATCTTAAAATCCTTATCCTCTTCCAGCTCAATATTCACCACAGCCCCGGCTTCTTTGCGGAGTTGTTTTCGCAAACTGGCTTTCAAGGCCAGGATGAAATCACCCTCCCCCATCGGAACAGTTGCCATCCCTTCAATAAGCGTCTGGTCAATTTTACCTTTTACCCGGAAACTCTTTTTACAATCTGCTTTAATCCGGGCAGCAATATGCTGGGGAATGAAGACATAAGTCCAGCCTGTCTTTTCACCCATTTCTGCAAATTTTTCAATCTCCGCGCTAAAAGTTACCATGCGTTTAAAATGCTTAAGTCATCCAGAGATTAAAGATAAAAAATGCACCAAAATTATCAGAACTTTTCTTCAACACCTAAGCCAAACAAGGCAAAATCATACTTTACCGGGTCAAGCGGATCAAGTCTCCGAAGTTCAATGGTCAGTTCCACAGCAGTTCTCCAGTCGGTTTGCTTACGCTCAATCAGACCAAGTTTACGGGCTACGCGGTCTACATGTACATCACAAGGACAAATCAGATCTGCCGGCTTGATGATATTCCAAACGCCAAAATCCACACCACAACTATCCTTTCTCACCATCCACCTTAAAAACATATTTAAACGCTTACAGGTCGATTTCTGAAGAGGAGAAGAAACATGTTTAATCGTTCTCCTGGGAAAATCCGGAAGACTAAAAAAATAGCTTCTGAAATGGTTCAGAGATTGTTCAATATCCAATGCGGGATGATTCATTTCTCCCAGCATACAAGACGAGGAGGCATAAACAGACTGTTCCTCCTCCTGAACGACGGTCAAATATTCTTCTCTGAACGGAGAACTCCCCTTTGGCAAAAAAGCCGTTTCCAAACTAGCCGATCTCTTATAATGCTGATGAAAGAACTCCACAAAATACAACAGATCGGTATCATTGAACGTACGGTGCTTAAAGCCCAGCAAACTTTTCAAATCCTGATCGGAATGACCAGTCATAAAGGCGTATGGTTCATTATCCATCCGGGCAAACAGCTCCGTGCACTTATTGATAATGGTTTTACGCTGCCCCCAAGCTAAAATTGCCGCAAAAAATGCGGCAATTTCAATATCCTGTTTTTTTGAAAAACGGTGGGGAATACAAATTGGATCATTTTGAATAAAGCCTGGCTGGTTGTACTCTCCAACCTTCACATCCAAAAAATCCTTAAGTTCCAGAAATTCCAACCGTTGTTATTTAAGTGCTTGTTCTAAATCTGCCAGTAAATCATCGATATCCTCCACTCCAACGCTTAAACGGAGCAGGTTATCTGTAACCCCAACCTTTTCTCTTTCTTCTTTAGGAATAGAACCATGCGTCATGGTGGTTGGATGATTGATCAGTGATTCTACACCACCTAAAGATTCTGCCAAAGCAAACACTTTAAATGAAGAAGCCACTCTGAACGTTTCTGCCAGGTCTGCTCCTTTCAGCGTGATCGAAACCATACCACCAAATCCCCTCATTTGCTTTTTCGCAATGTCGTGGTTAGGATGATCTTCGAATCCAGGCCAATAGATCTTATCGATCTTCGGATGGTTCTTCAGGTAACGAGCCACCTTTTCACCATTTTCACAATGCGCTTTCATACGCAAATGCAAAGTTTTGATTCCTCTCAGTACCAGGAAAGAATCCTGAGGACCTGGTGTCGCGCCGCATGCATTATAGATAAACCAAAGGTCTTTATACAACTGATCATCATTCACCAGCAATGCCCCCATCACTACATCAGAGTGGCCACCGATATATTTAGTTACGGAATGCATGACAATATCCGCTCCAAGATCCATTGGATTCTGAAGGTAAGGAGAGGCAAAAGTATTGTCTACTGCCAGGATCAGGTGGTGCTGTTTTGCAATTTTGGAAACCCCTTCAATATCAATAATCTGCATGGTTGGATTGGTTGGTGTTTCAATCCAGATCAGCTTGGTCTTGTCATTTAAATGAGGCAGTATATTTTCTGGTTTAGATAGGTCCAGGAAATGGAATTTAATACCATATTTTTCATAAACCTTAGTGAAAATACGATAAGAACCACCGTAAAGATCATTTCCGGTAATCACTTCATCACCAGGCTTCAGCAATTTCAAAACCGTATCCGTTGCACCCATACCGCTAGAAAAAGCCAGGCCATATTTTGCATTTTCCAACGCGGCAAGGCATTTTTCCAAAGCCTGTCTGGTTGGATTCGTTCCACGTGAATATTCAAATCCTTTGTGATCGCCCGGCGACTTTTGCCAGTAGGTAGAAGTCTGATAAATCGGGGTCATTACCGCTCCGGTAGTTGGATCCGGTTCCTGACCTGCATGTATAGCTTTGGTTGCAAATTTCATCTTATTCATTTATTTTCAAAATTAAACTTACCAGATCCTTATTTAATAAGCCCTGGCAAACAGTACGCGTTGTATAGAAGGTTTACCTGAATAAATACATACACCAGCTTCCTGTTTATTATTTAACGGAATACATCTGATTGTAGCCTTTGTCTCTTCTTTTATTTTTTGCTCTGTTTCAGGTGTACCATCCCAATGCGCAGAAATAAATCCGGCCTTGGTGTCCAGAAGTTCTTTCAGCTCATCGTACGAATTCGCTTCAGTGATATGATCTTCTCTATAATCCGCAGCTTTTTTATAGATATTCGCCTGGATATCTTCCAATAATTGCTGAACAAAAATATCTAATCCTTCCTGCTGAACGGTTTGTTTCTCACGGGTATCTCTTCTGGCAATTTCAACGGTACCATTCTCCATATCTCTTCCGCCTATTGCAATCCGGACAGGTACACCTTTAAGTTCATATTCTGCAAATTTGAATCCAGGACGTTGGGTGTCTCTGTCATCGTATTTCACAGAGATACCCATTCCCTTTAGTTTAGGGATCAGTTCATCTACAAAATTGCTGATGTTCTTCAGATCTTCCTCTCCCTTATAGATTGGAACAATCACCACTTGTATCGGAGCCAGTTTTGGAGGTAAAACCAATCCCTGGTCATCACTATGAGCCATAATTAAAGCACCGATCAAACGGGTGGATACCCCCCATGACGTTGCCCAAACATGCTCTATTTTTCCTTCTTTATTGGTAAACTTCACATCAAATGCTTTTGCAAAGTTTTGTCCTAAAAAGTGAGACGTACCTGCCTGTAATGCCTTTCCATCCTGCATCAATGCTTCAATGCAATAGGTATCCAAAGCTCCTGCAAAACGCTCATTTGGTGTTTTCTTTCCCTTAACCACTGGTAAAGCCATCCAGTTTTCAGCAAAGTCTGCATATACGTCCAGCATCCGTTCTGTCTCTTCAATAGCTTCTTGCGCAGTAGAATGCGCAGTATGCCCTTCCTGCCATAAAAACTCTGCCGTTCTCAGGAACAGCCGGGTTCTCATTTCCCAGCGGACAACATTTGCCCATTGGTTGATCAGCAAAGGCAGATCTCTGTACGACTGGATCCAGCCTTTATATGTATTCCAGATAATGGTTTCAGAAGTCGGTCTTACGATCAGCTCCTCTTCCAGTTTGGCAGTTTCATCGACAACAATGTTTCCATTACCGTCATTTTTCAATCGATAATGTGTCACAACGGCACATTCTGTGGCAAAACCTTCTACGTGAGAAGCCTCCTTTGAAAAATATGACTTTGGAATGAATAAAGGAAAATAAGCATTGCTGTGACCAGTATCTTTAAATTTTTGATCTAATACAGACTGCATTTTTTCCCAAATCGAGTAACCATACGGCTTAATTACCATACAGCCCCTTACATCTGAATGATCTGCAAGATCGGCTTTTATAACAATGTCGTTATACCACTGGGAATAATCTTCGTTTTTGCTTGTAATACCTTTGCTCATAACTGTCTGGAACGTTTTTTGTGTTAAATTTCTTGTATAGTAGGTCGCAAATTTATAAATTTATACCTATAATAATTGTAACACACACAAACAATTCACATATATGAAACCGATTCGATTACTTACTCCAATATTGGTTGCAGCAGTGGTGGTGATTTCCTCCTGTTCTGCACCGAGGTTGGCGCAGCAAGGCAGCGGCAACGATGACGTATACAACTCTGTAGCTAAGGCTCAGGAATATGTACAGCCCCAACCAGGGCAGTCTTCCCAATACAGCGATAGTTACGATGATGATTACGGAAGCAGTGACCCTAATTACGATATGGATTATTCGTCACGCATCAACAGATTTTATTACGGAAGCCCATATAGAAATTATTATGACCCATATTATGGTGATTATTATGGCTATAACGGTTTCTCTCCGTATTCCAGCAGCTGGTCATTAGGCTTTGGCTGGGGATTTGGAAATTATTACAACAGCATCTGGAATCCTTACTATGGTTTTGGTGGCTGGGGTTATTCTCCTTACTGGGGCTACAACCCATATTGGGGCGGTGGCTTCTGGGGTGGCGGATATTGGGGCGGTGGTTACTGGGGCGGCGGCTATGTCAACCGTTTACCTGGAAACACCATTTATGGTGCAAGACCTTACAGGGGCAGAGAAAATGGCGTTGGCTATACTCCAAGGTCCAGCAATATGAACAGCAGTTATAATGGTCGCGGTGTGATCAGAACAACCAACGGTGTAAGCTATACAGAAAGAAGCAGATCAAGCCGTCCGGCAAATGTAAATTCTGGCAGCAGACCTGACAATCCGTATATACAACCAAGACAAGGCAGAACGGAAAGTTATACTCCTCAAAGAGACAGCAGACCTAGTTATTCCCCTCCATCTAATTCCGGCGGTAATTATGGCGGCGGCGGCGGTGGTGGCGGCAGAAGTCAAAGAGGTGGTAGAAACTAGTTAAACAAGAACCCTATTAAATGAAAAAATTCCTTACCATTCTTGGATTGGCTATGGTAGCCAATACTGGAGTAATATATGCACAATACGCGGGTGATGCCCTTAGGTTCTCGCAAACTAACTATGGCAGTTCAGCCCGTTTCAAAGGACTGGGAAATGCTCAAACCAGTTTAGGCGGAGATATCAGTTCCATTGGCGGTAACCCTGCCGGACTGGGAATGTTTACCAGATCTGAATTCAGCATCACACCTGAGTTTAACAACACAGGTTCAAAATCAAACTATTTTGGTCAGAACTCCAACGATACAAAAAACAGTTTTAACTTAAACCAGGCGGGTATAGTTTGGTATAATCCGGTTATCAGAGCTAAAGGCTCTAATCTGGATCAGGGGGTAGTTAGTTTTGTTTGGGGAATTGGATACAACAGAAACAGCGATTTTAGCCAGCGCGTAAGTTTTGCAGGAAAGAACCCGAACAATTCTTTAGGCGATTATTTTGCCGAACAGGCAAACAATACAGGCAAAACTCACCAAGACCTACCTCTAGGACTAGGTCAGTTAGGCTATGACAATTTCCTGATCAATGAAACGAGTTCTGGCGTCTACCAAAAAGCAAATTCGAAACTCAACAACAATCAAGCCTACAATCAAAACAGGTGGGGATCTACTTCTGAGTTTAACTTTGCCGGATCCATGAACATTTCCAACCAGGTTTATATTGGTGCTTCCATAGGATTTGTGACCATGCATTATGACTATGACTCTAATTTCAGCGAAATGGGTTCACTGACTTCCACTCCGCAGGAATTACCTGCAGATCCAAAAGTTGGTGACACCTACACTGCTTCTTATCTGCAGTCTCAGACAACCAGAGGTAATGGAATTAACGGAAGGATTGGTATCATCTATAAACCAATAAATGAATTTAGAATTGGAGCATCCTTTCAAACACCAACCTGGATGCATGTAGAAGATACTTATTCAGAAGCTGTAAATACACTTTATAACCCTGGAAATTCAGTATACAGACCTGATCAGAACAATTATGTATTTCAATATACCTTAAGGACTCCTATGAAAACTTCAGTGGGTGCAAGTGTAATTATTGCTGGTAACGGTTTGTTAACCGGTGACGTGGATTTTGTAAATTACTCCAGCATCAAACTGAGCACTACATCGGATTACAATACCATGGATGATCGCTCAATTTTAAACAACAACAACCAGGATGTTAAAGATTTCTACAAAAGCGCTGTTAACTTCCGTGTTGGTGGTGAGTACAAAATAGATCCGATTACGCTTCGCGCAGGTTTTGGGCTGAATGGTACTCCTTATAAACAAGATCCTGACAAACAGGCTCAGGTTAAATATTATAGCGCAGGTTTAGGCTACAGAATCAATCAATATTATGTTGACCTGGCTTATCAGCGAGTAGAAACCAATCAAACATTCGTTCCTTATACTGTAGGAACTGATGCTTCACTGGACCCTACTGCAACAACAAAATTGAGTAAAAACAATGTTTTCCTGACTTTCGGAGTTCGCTTCTAAAAAGCCGGAGAATCTTCAAAATAAAAGCGCTGATGTCTTGACATCAGCGCTTTTATTTTGAAACCTATTTCAGGAACAAAACCTCCTACAGAGAAAGTTTAAAACGCTCTATATTCTTTTCTACCTGAGCATCTTTGATCAGCTCAGGAGCATGGTGCGGTTTCTTTCTCGCATCTATGATAACCGGACCTGTACAGCCCCAATGTTTATCTTTAACAAAACTACCTACCCCATCTATATCAGACGCAGGATTACTTCTGGTAAAGGTTACCCAAACCAGGTTATTAATATCTTTGGCTGTAAACGCTGCATCATCACAAAGTACAATTAAGCCCAGACCTCCCAGATTCTGTTGTTGAAGCTGATCTTTCAATTCGCTAATTTCAACGTCTGCCTGATCCTTATTCAAATAAGATGGAGCCTGAACGGTCATAACCCCTTCCATAGCCATGTGATACCCGGAAAAACATCCATCTGTAACAAGACCTGAAGGCAATACCGTACTCAATTGACGTTTCACTTCTCCGGCCGCAGCAAACACCACTTTAGAGCCAGAATTCAATCCTTCTCCACTATAATCTAAGGTATCTATCGTGGTTTGCGTATAAAAATGCAGGTCTCTGGTAAAATCCATACGTTCCAGTATATGCTTCAAAAAAGCCCTGATATGATGCGTACTGAGCTTTTCGTCATCCTCTCTCGCAGCAATAAACACATATTTAGCCAGACTCAACTGGTTCTTACCTAAAATATGATTGGCAATGGTCAAGATTTCCTGCGGTCTGCGTTCCTTTAAATATGGTGTATATCTCTCACTCCCTATCGCAAACAACAATGGATGCACACCAGCCGCATCGACTGCATTCACTTCTTTCAGCCCGTGGATTTCCTGGGGAATCGCCGAACCTGCAATTTCATGGATCAGTGCACCAAAGCTTGTATCTTCCTGCGGAGGTCTTCCTACTACAGTAAAGGACCAGATGGCATCCTTTTTATGATATACATTGTGCACCTTCATTAAAGGAAAAGGATGCGTCAGACTGTAATAGCCCAAATGATCTCCAAAAGGACCTTCTGGTTTATTTTCCTGCGGATAAACCGTACCTGTGATCACAAAATCAGCATCTGCAGAGATGCAGAAACCTTCGTCGTCATAGAAATAACGGAACCGTCTGTTACCCAGGACTCCCGCAAAGGTCATTTCTGACAGTCCTTCTGGCAGAGGCATCACCGCCGCCAATGGGTGTGAAGGAGGGCCACCTACAAAAATACTCACTTTTAAAGGCTGTCCTTTTGCATTGGCTTTGGATTGATGAACGCCTATTCCTCTATGGATCTGATAATGTAATCCGATTTCTTTGTCTTTGATATATTCATTTCCGGCCAGTTGTATACGGTACATACCCAGGTTGGAAT
Organism: Pedobacter sp.; assembly: GCF_035566355.1. Classification (GTDB taxonomy): domain Bacteria; phylum Bacteroidota; class Bacteroidia; order Sphingobacteriales; family Sphingobacteriaceae; genus Pedobacter. The sequence goes on along the minus strand of NZ_DATMRL010000080.1, from coordinate 12,228 downwards.
TCATCACACCTGGCTTATCCGGATCTTCAGTATAGACTTGTGGCATAGTTACAAATGGTCCGCCGTCCATCGGCCAGTTTACAATTTGCGGAAGCTGACTAATGGTCGTTTTACTAAAAGTAGCTTTAAAAAGGCTTTGTTTCAATGGTAAAGCCGAGAGTGCGGTTAAGCCTGCCCCAGCATATTTAAATGGGTTTTTAAGTGCCTTAATTGGGTCTGAACGAAGCCCTACCAATTGCTGAACTTTATCCAGGCTGTCCCTGAACATAAATTTGGACCTTTCCAAAGTGCCAAACAAGTTGGATACTGCAGGAAAAGGGCTTCCTTTCACTTTTTCGAATAGAATGGCCGGACCTTCCTGTTCAAAAATCCGCAAATGGATTGCCGCCATTTCCAGGTAAGGGTCTACTTCTTCTTTTATACGTATAAGATGTCCGTGTTTTTCTAAATCAGCAACACATTCTGATAAGCTGTTATATCCCATTGCCTACAAAGTTAAAGTTAAGTTTGTAAGCTTGTTGGAAAAAATCAAATTACTCTTCGAGGACTGGACTCCTTGCCTCGCTGCGCTCTTGTGGCAAGGCGCCCTGAGGTCCTCTCGGAGTAATATTGATTTTTTATATGGCGCTTAGCAAAGGAGGTGAGTCCGGGCAGGGTGCATAGAGATGGAGGATAGGGTTATTTTGTAATGTATATTGTAATGTATATTGTAATGTATATTGTAATGTATACCTATAATTTTCTTTGTTTATATGGTAGAAAGCCATTTTTCCAAAACTCTTGGCTGGGATAGTTGTTGTATTCTAAACAGATTTAATAAAATAAAAACAACAATTACTATGGACGCTAAAGAGATTAGTTTGAATGAAAAAAAGGTAAAACCAGTAGTAGACATGCTCAACGATTATCTTGCAAACTATCATATACACTATCAAAAATTAAGAGGATGCCACTGGAATATTAAAGGACAGAACTTCTTTACCCTGCACCTTAAGTTCGAGGAATTATATACCAACGCTCAACTGACCATTGATGAAATTGCAGAACGTGTCCTTACCCTGGGTAAACCACCACATAGCCGCTTTGCAGATTACATCAGTGAGTCTTCCATTAAAGAGATCAATACCATAGGTCTTAAAGACCTCGATATGGTAGATGCTATTCTCGACGATATGTCACAACTCATCCAACTGGAAAGGGAGTTGCTGGAAGCAACAGACAAAGCCGGAGATGACGGCACCAACGATATGGTCAACCGTTTCATGCAATTCAAAGAAAAAAACACCTGGATGCTACGCTCATTCGCAAACAAGAAATAAAACATCCCTATTCAACTTAATAAAGCCCTGCTCCAAAAGCAGGGCTTTCTTGTTTTACAAACCTTATCACTATAAAACTTACCATAACACTAACCTCATCTTCACCATCCCCCCCCTTTTTTCCTTTCCTTCCCGGACCACCCCTCACAGCTATGCGCCATACAAAAACAATATTACTCTGAGAGGACCTCAGGGCGCCTTGCCACAAGAGCACAGCGAGGCAAGGAGTCCAGTCCTCGAAGAGTAATATTGTTTTTTCCAGCAAGCTTTTTTTCACACTGCTTTATAATACGCACCCTTCTTTCCCGTTCTTGATATAGAATTTAAGCTCTTAGAATTTATTCGTATAATTGCCAGAATTAACTTGACACGACATTAATGCAAAAATATTATATATTGGCAGCAGTAGCTGCCTTCCTCAACATATCCTCTGCCTCAGCCTCTAACCTCAGAGACTCAATAGGCGTAGAAAACCTAAAAGGCAAAAAAGTAATCATCCATAAAGTAGTTCAGCACGACACCTATTATTCTATAGGAAGACTGTACAATGTTCAGCCCAAAGAGATCATAACCTTTAACGACAATAAATACCTTCAAATCGGGGTCATCATTAAAGTACCAACCAATATTCCATTTAAAGATCAGATCAGCACAGCGGCAAAAAACCCACCTGCAAATACATCATCCGATAATGGAAACTATACAGAGTACACCATACAGCCCAAAGATAACCTGAACAGGCTTGCAGAAAGATTTGGAACTACAGTAAATGAAATCAAAAGGATCAACGATCTGAACTCGATTCATCTGAGAATAGGTCAGGTCTTAAAAATGCCGGCACAAGCAGAAACCCAGCAGCAACCAGAAAAACAACAGGAGCAAAAGCCGGCACAGAAACCAACACAAGCTGCCGCTAATGAGCCAATCTTTCCATCCAAACGTCCTGAAGCTGTAAAAAGTACAGATGCAACTGCAGGAGAAAACGGAGCTTATATTGAGCATGTGGTAAAAGCCAAAGAAAACCTGGGCATGCTGGCCGACAAATACGGAACAACAATTGAGGAGATCAAAAAACTCAACGGACTAAACTCCAGTAACCTTAGAATAGCTCAGGTCTTAAAAATTCCAGCTAAACCAGGTCAAAATACTGAAACGTCCAATGCAGGCCAACCTGTTTTAACAGAAACAACACAGACAGGTCAGAAAAAACCAGGCCTGGACAAAAAGACACAACCCCTGCAGTCTCCTGCAGATACATCAGCACAAGAAGAATTCATAGAACATACAGTTGCCTCAAATGAAACTCTTTATTCCATTGCCACAAAATATGGCTTAACCATGGACCAGGTAAAAGCAAAGAACAATTTGCAGGATGCCTCCCTTAGAGTCGGCCAAAAATTACTGATCAAGGGACAATATCCGGTAAAAAAACCTTACACTCCGCCGGTAACAGATTCAGATGCGGAGACCGATAGCGTATCAACCATTAAAAACCCTTCCTTAAAATACGCGCCAAGCAGATATGGACTGAATCAAATTGATGAGAAAGGGACAGCTGTATGGATTGCAGAAGAAGGCCTTGATCCGACCAAAATGCTTGTGTTACACCGCACTGCACCAATAGGAACAGTAATAAAAATCACCAATCCAATGAGCAACCGCTCTACTTTTGCAAAGGTTGTTGGTAAATTTACAGAGAATGAATCCACAAAAGATGTTATCATTGTAATGACAAAAGCTGTAGCAGACGCACTGGGTGCGCTGGACAAAAGATTTTTTTGTAATTTAACCTACAGCGGACAAGATACTAATGAACAATAAACCTTTTATTATCGGGATTGCGGGTGGAAGCGGTTCCGGTAAAACTTTCTTTTTAAATTGTTTCCTTCATCATTTTAAAAATGACGAAGTCACTTTAGTTTCACAGGATGATTATTACATCCCAGTTGGAGAAATGACACAGGAAGAGAATAAATTGTACAACTTTGATCTTCCCTCTACCATTGACAACGAACAGTTCAACCTCGACATCAGGAAACTCCTGAAAGGAGAAGTGATCTACAAAAAAGAATACAACTTTAACAACCCTTTGGCGGTGGTCAAGATCCTGGAGATCAGCCCAGCACCAATTATCATAGTAGAAGGCCTTTTCATCCTTCATTTCAAAGAAATCGCAGCATTGCTGGACCATAAGATCTTTGTAGAAGCCGAAGAATCCGTAGCACTGGACCGCAGAGTAAAGAGAGACGGTATGGAACGTGGCTATTCTGAAGAAGACGTATTATACAAATGGCACAACCACGTTGTGCCATCTTATAAAGAATTTTTATTGCCATACAAAGAAGAATGCAATATGGTTGTGCTAAACAATACCAACACACCCGATGAGATCATTGCAATTACAGAAAAGATAGCTATTGATCTGAAAGCTAAATTCTGTCAGGACAATTAATCTATATGCATTTCCGGCGCATTATGGTCGGCCAGAAGTCTGCCTGAGGTTGCGTTTCTAATGTAATCTACACTCACCCCCGGGGCTCTTTCGATTAACTGAAAGCCACCCTCAGGCAGTACATCAAGAACCGCAAGCTCGGTTACGATCTTTTTAATACAATGTACACCTGTTAACGGTAGGGTACATTTTGGCAGCAACTTACTCTCCCCCGCTTTATTCACATGCTGCATGGCCACTATAATATTTTTAGCAGAAGCGACCAGATCCATTGCGCCTCCCATCCCCTTCACCATTTTACCCGGGATCTTCCAATTGGCAATATCCCCGTTTTCAGAAACTTCCATAGCACCTAATATAGTCAGATCAATCTTCTGGCTCCTGATCATTCCAAAACTCAGGGCAGAATCAAAGACAGAGGAACCAGGTAAGGTCGTAATCGTTTGTTTTCCGGCGTTGATCAGATCGGCATCCTCTTCTCCTTCAAAAGGAAAAGGCCCCATCCCCAGTAAGCCGTTCTCAGACTGTAAAACGACATTGATTCCCTCAGGAATATAATTGGCAACCAATGTTGGAATACCAATCCCAAGATTCACATAGTAACCATCTTTTATCTCTTTTGCGATACGTTTCGCAATTCCATTTTTATCCAGCATGTGACCCTTAATTTTTAGTTCTTACCGTACGTTGTTCAATTCTCTTTTCATAGTCAGCACCCTGAAAAATACGGTGTACAAATACCCCGGGTGTATGAATCTGATCCGGATCCAGTTCTCCGGCTTCCACCAGAATCTCTACTTCAGCAATGGTCACTTTTCCAGCCATAGCCATTACCGGATTAAAATTCCTGCTGGTCGATCTGTAGATCAGGTTACCCGCAGTATCTCCTTTCCAGGCCTTTACAATTGCAAAATCAGCCTCAAAAGCATACTCCATCAGGTAATCCTTACCATTAAAATTTCGCACTTCTTTACCCTCAGCCACTTCAGTACCCACACCCGCAGGTGTAAATATTGCGGGCATACCATACCCGGCAGCCATGCAACGTGTTGCTAAAGTACCTTGCGGAATCAGTTCAACTTCCAGTTCACCGCTCAACAGTTGTCTTTCAAATTCTGCGTTCTCTCCAACATAAGAAGAAATCATCTTTTTAACCTGGCGCTGCTGCAGCATCAGCCCTATGCCAAAATCATCTACGCCGGCATTATTGGAAATGCAGGTCAGGTTCTTCACGTTCTTATTCACCAGTGCGTTAATGCAGTTTTCAGGAATCCCGCAAAGGCCAAATCCCCCCAGCATTAATGTATCACCGTCTTCTATATCCCGGATGGCTTCTATAGCCCCCGATACCACTTTATTGATCATATATTTGGTTTGACTGCTAAATTAAAAAAAGTCCCCCGAACTTTGTTAGCCCGGAGGTTATTATCATTTTAAATATACATACGTAATACCATCTCCGCCCCGGTCTGCATGCTCATCCTCAACACGGGTAACCTGGCTGTACTTTTTAAGATACTCACGGATCAGCTTCCGGAGAATCCCGTCACCTTTTCCATGAATCAGTTTAATAAAAGGAAAGCCCATCATAACAGATCTGTCCAAATACTTTTCAACTTCCTGTAAAGCCACTTCACCCCGCATTCCCCTTAAATCCAGTTCCGCAGTAAAAGAACTGATGGCTTCAGAAATACTACCAGAATAAGAATTGGCCTGTATCGTTTTCCTCGCCTGCGTATTGCTGATCTTATGCACCCTGTTCTTTTTCAAAACAGATCTCAGATCCCCCAGTGCCACCACCAGGTTATCCCGGTTGATTTCCAGAACCTGTCCAGTTGTTTCACTATTATTGAGTTGTACCCAATCTCCAACCTCTATAGGTGTATTCAATTTTTGTACAGGCGCTTCCGGTTTCTTCTCTTCTTTCACCTGATGCTGCACCAGCTGTTTCTGCAGGTTTTGCCGAAGTTCTTTAGTTGCAACCTTGTCTGCCTGTTTTTCTTTAATTTCGGCGATCGTATTCTCGACCAGCTTGTTCGCATTTTTAATAATGGATTGTGCCTCCAGCTTCGCCTCCTTCATCAGGCTCTTCTTATTTTCCTCCAGGAAGAGTTTCAGCTTTTCATTTTCAGCCACCAGGTTTTTAACCTTATTCTGCTGGGTAGAAAGATGGATCTTCGTATCGTAAATCTGCTTCTTCTCTCTCTCCAGATCCACCAGCAAACTATCTATACGGTTTTGATTCGTACCCGTCTTTTCTCTGGCCAGTTTTAAAACTTCAGGCTGCAAACCAATATTCTGTGCAATCTCAAAAGCATATGAACTCCCTGGTTTTCCAATCTCAAGTACATACAAAGGCTTCATTTTATCATTATCAAACAACATAGAAGCATTTTCAAGCCCAGGCGTATTACCCGCAAACAATTTCAGGTTCGAATAGTGGGTCGTAATTACCCCCCTAACCTTCTTATTGTTCAATACCTCCAGCACGGCTTCTGCCATAGGTCCGCCGAACTGTGGGTCTGTACCAGTTCCAAACTCGTCAATCAGCACCAGCGACTTCGGTGTAGCATGCGCTACAAAATACCGCATCTTTGTCAAATGGGCACTATAAGTACTCAAATCACTTTCTATAGACTGATCATCTCCAATATCTGCAAAGATATTGTCAAATATACCTACCTCACTCGACTCATGAACAGGAATCAATAAGCCACTCTGGATCATAATCTGCAACAGACCAACCGTTTTCATACAAACAGATTTCCCCCCGGCATTAGGTCCGGAAACCAGCAATATCCTCAACGTATCGTGAATCTGCATATTTAACGGAACCACGGTTTTCCGATCTTCCTTGAAAGACAGAAACAAGAGTGGGTGCCTTGCATTGACCAGCTTAGTCCTGGCTTCTTTTACCAAAACCGGCATATCTGCCTCCACCTCTATCGCAAAAAGTGCCTTTGCCCGTACAAAATCCAGCTTGGTTAAAAAGCCATGATAAGACAATAATAAAGGAGTATAAGGCCTCAGGTCATTGGTCAAAGCAATCAAAATCTTAATGATCTCCCTGCGTTTATCAAATTCCAGATCCCTTAACTTATTATTTAAGGTGAAAACTTCCTCCGGCTCCATATATACCGTCTGGCCGCTGGCCGACTCATCATGGATAAATCCTTTCAGTTTCCTCTTGTTTTCAGCCAGAATCGGAATACACATCCTGCCATCACGAATGGTCAGACTTCCATCAGCCACCCAGTTGTTTCCAACAGCCTGTTTATAGATGGCATCCATCTTTTTCCTGACTTCCTGCTCACCTTTTGCAATATCCCCAATGATCTGCTGCAAAGCAGGAGATGCATTAGGTTTGATCTTACCTTTGGGATCAAGAACAGTTTCAATCTTTTTAAGGATGTTTTTCTCTACAGGCAGATGCTCAAATAAAGCTTCCAGGTTAGGATAAACTTCTTTTCTTTCGTCAAAAAAACGAAGTACAGAGAATACCGTTTGAAGAGAGGCATACATCTGGAACAACTCCTCCTCCACCAGGTAACTCCCTTCAGCCCGGATTTTATCTGCTAAATATTTAATATCAAAAAAAGTACTGATCTGCAGGGGTTCCTGATTTTCCAGTATACTTTTAAATTCTCTGGTTTGTCTTAAAAATTTATTTATCTGGTCATAATTGGTCATGACCTGCATCTTACTCACCATTTGCTGTCCCATAGGGCTTAAACAATTTTTATGGATGAGTCCTCTAATTTCGTTGAAACCTAAACGTTCCAAACAATTTTCGGGATATAACATAATTACTTTTGCGTCGTTTGAATTTGAACCTTCCTTAACTTTTTCTTCCTGATCTTCTTCTTAGGTTTCACTAATGCACTGTCCTTTTTAACCAATAAAGAATCCTTAGCCTTTACATTCTTGATTAATTTAGGGTCTAGTACTGCAGTTTTTTTTGCCGTGTCTAACTTCTTCTGGAGTTTTTTTTGCGCAGCAGCCACAGAATCGGCAACAACTTTATCCACCTTCTTTTTAGCCGCTGTCAAATCTACCTTTATCTTTTCGTAGATACTGCTCATCAGATCCGGATGCGTATAGTAAAAGTTCATACTTTTCGTATAGGCCGCGGAGTCAGTTCCATACTTTTTATAAATGCCCTTGTAAAAAGAAGAAGCAACCTTTTTAGCCGAATCCGGCAGAGGAATCGTATTTACATATCCATCGGCAATATGGATGTCATACAGTATTTTCCCCATATCATCAGGTTGTATAATATCTTTGGGAACAGGGGGCTTACATCCGAACAGGAATAAAGATGCAATCCCCGCTAACAAAATCTTCTTCATCGTATCATCAAATTTTTCTCTACAAACCCCGAAGCAACCCTTCTTTAAAACGCTCCACATCTGCCTATACAAGCTACGCCTGGCTTCATCAATCTGTAAACATTATCTTTTCTTGCCGCAAATTGCGTCAAGGTTGTTAATTTTACCAAAAATACTGATAAATGAGCATAGCCGATAACTTATTAAAATATAAAAAGGAATTAGAAAGTACCTCCGCGAAACTGGTCGCTGTTTCTAAGAACAACGAAGCCGATGCAGTTCAGGAAGCTTACGATGCCGGACAAAGGATTTTTGGTGAAAATATTGTACAGGAGCTTGTCGACAAACAGGCCCTCTTACCAAAAGATATTGAATGGCACTTAATTGGCCACCTGCAAACCAACAAAGTAAAATATATTGCACCGTTCATCAGTCTCATTGAATCTGTAGACAGCTTAAAACTCCTGATTGAAATTAACAAACAAGCCTCAAAAAACAACAGGGTAATTGACTGCCTTTTACAGGTCTATATTGCAGATGAAGATACCAAATTCGGCCTGGGATTTGATGAAGTTATAGAACTGCTCAGATCCGAAGAATTTGAAAGTCTGAAAAATATTAGAATTGTAGGATTAATGGGGATTGCCACCAATACAGAATCCAAAAAACAGATCCGCGATGAATTCCAGGAATTGAAAGTTTTATTTGATGGAATTAAACTGACTTATTTCCGGAAAGATGATTATTTTAAAGAAATTTCCATGGGAATGTCTGCAGACTATGAAATCGCGGTAGAAGAAGGCAGTACCATGGTAAGAATTGGCAGCAACATCTTTGGTAAAAGAAAAATCAAACATTTTAAAGCAGAATGAGTATAATTATCCGCGTCGCAGAAAAGCAAGATTGTCCGGCACTCCTTGAACTCGTCCATGAGCTTGCAATTTATGAGAAACTACCAGAGGAAGTCACAGTGACCCTGGAAGAGTTTGCAGATGCAGGCTTTGGAGAAAAACCTGTATGGAAAGCATTTGTTGCTGAAAACAAGGATAAGATCATAGGTTTTGCCCTTTATTATACACGCTATTCTACCTGGAAAGGTTGCCGTCTTTACCTTGAAGACTTCATTGTTACTGAAGAATATCGCGGAAAAGGAGTTGGGAAACTCCTTTTTGAAACCGTAATGCAGGAAGCAAAAGACAAAAACTACAATGGAATGAACTGGCAGGTGCTGGATTGGAACGAACCTGCAATCAATTTCTATAAAAAATATGAGGCCAGTATAGAATCAGGCTGGTTAAATGCTTCCTTTTCCAAAGAACAAATTAAAAAATAGAGATATGAAAAAGATTGCTGCACTACTTGCTCTATCAAGCATCCTTGCCTGTCAAAGTGAAAAAAAAGGTGGCCAGGCGGCCGACTCCACGAACACTGAGGTTACTGCTATTACAGACACCTTAACGTTTAAATACGATTCACTTAAAGTATACAGCAAACTGGCACTGCCGGCAAGCAGTAAGGATACGACTAAAGCGACTATCGTCTATCCGGTATTCAGCAGCAATAAGATCAATTCATTTATTCAGGCAGCCGCACTGAAAACAGACAGTCCTGACGATCCAGAATATAAAAATTACAGTGAACTCGCTGCAGGATTTATCAAAGGCTTTGATGACTATAAAAAAGACAACAAAGACGATCAGCAAACCTGGTTTAAGGAAGTTCGTATCAAGGTGCAGCAGCAACGAAAAGGATACCTGGGTTTACGATATGATTTTATAGATTATGCAGGAGGTGCACATCCAAATTACGCGATCGTGTTCCATAACTATAGCACCATCAGTGATAAAAGCGTAACGATAGATAGTCTGATCAAACCAGGCAGTCTTCCTGCATTAACTGCAACAGCAGAGAAAATCTTTAGAAAAAACGAAAAACTGACTCCAAAACAAAGCCTGGCAGATCATTATTTTTTCGAAAAGAATACCTTTTCGTTGCCACGCAATTTTACCATAACAGACCAGGGATTGAAATTTCTGTATAACCCTTATGAGATTAAGCCATATGCTGCCGGCACCACCGAACTGCTGGTTCCATTTGAACAAATTAAAGAAATCCTGAAACCCAATCCCGTTCTACCCGCACTAAAATAAAATATGGAAGTATATAAATTTGGTGGTGCATCTGTTTGTGATGCAAAATCCATCCAAAATATGGCCGGAATTATTAAAAGCACTTCGGCCAGCCCCCTGCTTATCGTTGTATCTGCTATGGGCAAGATGACCAACAAACTTGAAGCATTGACCAGATCCTATCTCTTTGATGACGGACAGGCCCATGAATTGCTGGAGGAAGTCAAAACCTATCATTATCACATTCTGAATGACCTCTTCAGCGATCATAACAACCCCGTATTCAACGACATCGCCAATACCTTTGTTGAAATTGAATGGCTCCTGGAAGAAGAAGCCAGCGACGCGCCAGATTATATCTACGATCAGATTGTTTCCATAGGAGAATTGGTTTCTACAAAAATAGTGACCGCCTACTTGAAATCAGCAGGATGTAATGCCATCTGGGCCGATGCAAGAAATTATATTAAAACAGACAATACTTACCGGGAAGGTAAAGTGGACTGGACTAAATCAGAAGCTGAAATCCAGAAATACCTGCTGCCCCTTCTGGAAAAATCTATCGTCGTTACACAAGGTTTTATTGGCAGCACCAGCGAAAATTTCACAACCACGCTCGGACGTGAGGGTTCAGATTACTCTGCTGCTATTTTTGCCGCTTGCCTGAATGCCACTGCACTAACCATATGGAAAGACGTGCCTGGCGTACTCAATGCGGACCCAAAATGGTTTGCAGAAACGGAGAGGATTCCACAGCTTTCTTATCACGATGCCATAGAACTGACCTATTACGGAGCAACAGTGATCCATCCAAAAACCATAAAACCCCTGCAAAACAGGAATATCCCTCTGTATGTCCGTTCCTTTGTTGATGCAGGAAGTCCGGGCACGGAAATCACCGCCCTCAATGCGCCTCTGCCCGTACCCTCCTTCATCTTTAAAGTCAACCAGGTCCTGATTTCTATCTTTCCGAAAGATTTCTCCTTTATCATTGAGGAAAACCTCAGTGATATCTTCAGTCTCTTCCATAAGCATAAAGTAAAAGTCAATACCATGCTGAACTCTGCCATCAGCTTTTCAGTAAGTGTAGACCAGGATGAACAAAAAACAGATCGGCTGATCAAAGAATTATCGGAGCATTATAAAGTTAAATACAATACCGGACTGGAACTAGTCACCATTCGTTACTACAATCAAGGTACGATAGACAGGGTCACAGAAAACAAAGAGATTCTTTTGGAGGTCAAAAGCCGGCATACCTGCCAGATCGTAATGAAAGATAAAACAGCTATTGAATAAGTCTATTCTACATCAGGAAGTCCAGGCCTATATCAGCAGCCACCTGCAAGCTGATGTACATCAGCTTGCTATGGCCAAAAGCCCTTTTGAACATCTGTCTTCCAGAGAACTGGCTGTACAAATCAGTTCCAAAAAGAAAGCGGAGAAAAAGCTGCCTACCTGGTTTGCCGCAGCGCAAATTTATTATCCTGAGCCCTTATCTATAGAACAAACCTCTTCAGAAACAACTGCAGCCTATAAAGCAGGTTTAATTGACGGTGGCACCTTAATTGATCTTACCGGCGGTTTTGGAGTAGACAGCTATTACTTTTCGAAAAAAGCAGAAAAGGTGGTCCACTGCGAGATTAATACTGAGCTCTCAGAAATTACAGCCCATAATCTGAAAACACTTGGCGCAGATCATATTCAATGCATAGCAGGTGATGGATTGGCCTTTCTGGAAACCTATCCCGGGCATTTTAACACCATTTATATTGATCCCGCAAGAAGAAGTCAGTCTGGCAAAGTTTTCATGCTTAAAGACTGCACACCAAATGTGATTGAGAATATGGATTTACTCCTGTCTAAATCAGACCAGGTCATCATCAAGACCTCGCCCCTGCTCGACATCACCGCCGGGATCAAAGAATTACAATTTGTTAGTGAAGTGCATATTGTAAGCACCAGAAATGAATGTAAAGAACTGCTCTTTATTCTAAAAA
>NZ_DATMRL010000079.1:0-7143 GCF_035566355.1 Pedobacter sp. | reverse complement strand
AGTGGCTTTGAACACCAGGTAGCGGCACATTTTATGGCTGAGGGAATGCCTGATGAAGGTTTGATTTTAACCCGTGCTATTCATGATAGGCACCATGCAGCAAAACGAAATCCTTTTAATGAAATTGAGTGCAGTGATCATTATGCAAGAGCTATGGCCAGTTATGGTACATTCGTTACAGCTTGCGGTTTTGAATATCATGGGCCAAAAGGATATATTGGTTTTGCACCTAAATGGAATAAGGAAAACTTTAAGGCAGCATTTACAACCGCGGCAGGATGGGGTACGTACAGCCAACGGAAAACAGATCTTAAGCAAATCCATAGTTTTGAATTGAAATATGGGGAGTTAGCGCTCAATAAGATTGCATTAGAGAAATTAGGTGGGAAAAAGGTAAGTTCTGTTTCGGCAATATTGGATGGCAGGCAAATTCTTATTGAGTTTATACAGAAAAATAATGCTTTGGAGGTTCTCCTAAAAGACAAGGTCAGTATTGGGGAAAATCAAACTTTAATAATTACGATTTCTTAAGATTAAAGAACAGCGAATTGATTAAAATAGTACATCAACAACTAGTCGATCAATAAAAAGTGATGCAGGTTAAATACAATTAAAATAACATTATATATATTCGTATGCAACTAAACCAAATATGTATATGTCTTCTTCAAAAAAGGATGAACAGGAACAAGAACTCATTGCCGCTTTAATTTCGGGAAGTGAGTCTGCCTTTACGAAGATTTACGATCATTACTGGTTGAAACTCCTGTCTCTGGCTTATAGCCATACCAAAAATAAGGAAGTTGCTGAAGGTATTGTTCAAGATGTTTTTATCAGTGTATGGAAGAGAAGGAACGATATTTCTATTCATTCCCTTTCCGGTTATTTTGCTATTGCAGTTAAATTTTCAGTGTATAAGTATAAACAACGGGAGCAAAGGCGTAAGCAGATAGAAAAGGAGAACTATTACCAGGATATCTTAATTGCGGATGATGAACGGATCGAAGTGCGGTTTCTTGAAGAATACTTTAGAGGTGTTGTAGAACAACTCCCTGAGAAATGCAGGATGGTGTTTAATTACAGTCGGGTTCAGGGCTTAAATAATCCTGAAATTGCCAGAGAAATGAACATTTCAGAAAAAACAGTAGAAGCGCACCTTACCAAAGCATTAAAGACCCTAAAAGGGTCACTTAAAGATGCAGGCTTCCTATTTCTACTTTAGCTTAGAACTAAAACGATTAATTAATTATTTTTTTTAATCTGGACTAAGGGATAGCTGCTCTTTATGGTACTTCCTTTATATAAGCCAGATATAAATAATGAATGACGATAAGCTGAACAATCTTATACAAAAGTATTTAAACGGGTCCATAAGCGAGCCGGAGCGGAAGGAACTGCAGGAAGAGTATGATCGTCAATCCAGTCAACCAACAGAATGGCTGGCTGAACATATAGATGAAAGTAACCTAGTTAAAGAAAGAATCCGCTTAAATATCAAAAAGGAAATTTTTACCGGGCAAACTCTGAATTCCAGGGTTAAACATCTGTATCGCTTACTTTCTGCTGCTGCTGTTCTTTCTATTGCCATTGGAACAGGTTGGTTTATGATCAGCAGATCAACAAAAACAGAGTTAACAGCTGCCGTTCACAAAGAGCGGCCAAATCTTATAAAACCCGGAACGGATAAAGCTTTATTGATCCTGGCCGATGGAAAACAAATTGTGCTGGATAATGCGAAGCCAGGAAATATCATTAACAGTTCAGGTACACAAATCATTAAAACCAAGGAGGGGCAGCTGGTTTATTCTGCTGGTGAGCAAAAAGCTACAGGTGGATCCGTTATGAATACTCTTAGTACGCCACGTGGAGGACAATATAAAATTTTGCTGCCGGATGGTACACTGGTCTGGCTAAATGCATTGTCATCTTTGAAATTTCCAGCTGTATTTGCTGGTAATGAAAGACGTGTGGAGCTTGCCGGTGAAGCCTATTTTGAGGTTGCAAAGGACAAAAAGCATCCATTTAAAGTAAAAACCGCTCTTCAGGAAGTTGAAGTACTAGGCACTCATTTTAACGTTATGGCTTATGAAAATGAAAGTTTGATCAGGACAACTTTACTGGAGGGATCAGTACGGATTCATTCCAAAGGACAAGAATCTTTGCTGCATCCGGGACAAGAATCTGTTCTGGAAAAGAGCAAAGGAAATATTGTTGTAAAGAATGTCTCTATTGAGGAAGCAATTGCCTGGAAGAATGGCTTTTTCATGTTTGTCCATGAAGATATACACTCTATTTTAAATAAAATATCCAGGTGGTATGATGTAGACATTGTTTATCAAAGCCAACAACTGGATAACCGTTACAGTGGTACGATTTCAAAGTTCGATGAGGTAACAGAAGTTTTGAAGACCATGGAAATGACTGGAACCGTACATTTCAAGATTCAGGGAAGGAGGATATACGTAATGGATTAAAATCTTACCTGATCAATAAAAGCTAAAAAAGACCCGGAGATTGAGCCCTCCGGATCTTCAGGCCAATTGGCCAATAGCAAGTATTATCAACCCATTTCATCATAATAAGTATTAAATCTTACTAACCAAATGTATAAATTATTTAACACAACTGCATGGGGTGTATCTGGATCCCTGCGTTTTAAATTTCTGCTGAGAATGAAATTTATTTGTATGTTTCTGCTGGTCACCATATTTCAAAGCAGAGCAAGCACCTTTGCTCAGAAAGTGACCCTAAATGCAAACCGTATGCCTATAGAAAAGGTTCTCGAATCTTTGAAGAAGCAAACGGATTATAATTTTTATTTCAACGATGCCCTTCTTGGAAAAGCAAAAACAATTACTTTAGATGTTGAAGACGAGCCATTTTTGGAAGTCTTAAAGAAATGTTTTGCCGGGCAGCCTTTTACTTATTCTATTAACAAGAATGTGGTTGTACTCCGACCATACACAGCTGCAGAGTTGGTCGAAAGGCAAGATATTGTTATATCTGGTAAGGTAACCGATGAAAAGGGGCAGGGCATACCGGGTGCGGGCATTAAAGTAAAAGGAAGCCAACAGGCAGTTACCACCAATACTGAGGGAAATTTTTCTATCCGGACATCGGAAAATACCATTCTGGTGGTTTCTTATGTTGGTTATACCTCGGAAGAAGTAGCTGTTAATGGCCGAACGTCAATTAATATTTCGCTGAAACAAAGTGAGCAAATACTGGCCGATGTTATTGTGGTTGGTTACGGTACCCGAAAAAAATCTGACGTTACAGGAGCGGTTTCTTCTATTAGTGAAAAGCAGCTAAGGGAGATTCCCGCAGGGAATATTGCTACCGCTTTACAAGGCAGCGCGCCAGGTTTATCTATTCAAAAAAGTGGCGGAAACAGCCAGCCCGGTGCTGCACCAACCATACGGATTAGAGGCGAAAGATCTTTGGGTGCAAACAATGATCCTCTTATTATTTTGGACGGGATACCGTTTAATGGTAATCTGAACGACATCAGCCAGGACGATATCGTTTCTGCGTCTATTTTGAAGGATGCTTCTTCCACAGCAATTTATGGTTCGAGAGGAGCTAACGGGGTTGTACTGATCAATACAAGAAGGGGTAAGAATGGAAAACCTATAATTAATTACAGTGGTTATGTAGGTTTTAACCAATCATTGGGACATTATGATGTGATGGATGCCAATCAGTTTTTACAAATGAGGAAGTGGGCAAAGATTAACGGCTCTGCCCCAGGTTCCTATACCGGAATTAATGATCCTGCTTTAGTTTCTGATGATGCCAATAAAACGGTTTTTTCTGACAAAACTGAATACGCGCTTTATAAGGCGGGAACAAATACCGACTGGCAGGATTTGCTGTATAAAACTGCCTTATTGACCAATCACCAGGTTGGCGTATCTGGAGGAACAGATCTTACCCAGTATGATATGTCATTGGGCTATTATACTGCAGGAGGAATTTATCCTGGTCAAAGCATGAACCGCTATACCGCAAAACTCAGTATTGACCATAAATTGGGAAAATATGTTAAGGTTGGTTTGAGTTCATTGAATAGTTATAACCTTACAAAAGGCTCCAATCTAAATCCGGTGAGCCAGTTCTTACAGGCCAGCCCTTTCTCTAAACCTTATCTGGATAATGGTACGCTTTCCACTTATTTGCCGGGAAGTAATCAAAACGTGTGGAACCCGCTATCTGATTTTGTGCCTGGTGCATTGGCAGACGATGTGAAACGCTTGAGTACATTTACTACGGCCTATATTGATGTTGACTTTACACATGGTTTTAAATACAAATTAAATACTGGAATAGAGATCAGCCCGGAAACGCAGGGTAAATTTTATGCCAGTAATACAACGAAACAGCTGGGAACCCAAAACTATGGTTACAACAGACATTACACAGGTTACAATTATACCATTGAAAATATTTTGACCTATGATAAAACTATAGCAGAAGATCATGTGATTAATTTTACTGGTTTATATAGTTTACAGAAAAACCGTTCTGAAGTGAGCGACGTGAGCTACCGGGATATACCAGCAGATTATCTTCAATACTACAATCCAAAATATGCTTCCAGTATTACCAGCAGCGGTGATTTTACCAAGAATGCCATCCTTTCTTACATGGGGCGTTTGAATTATACTTATAAAGATAAGTATTTGCTAACTGTGACCATGCGCTCGGATGGGTCTTCCAGACTTGCTGCCGGTAATAAATGGCATTCATTTCCTTCAGCCGCAGTGGCATGGAACCTGGGCCGTGAAAGCTTTTTGGAAAATAGCAAGTCGATTTCTGCGCTTAAACTCAGGGCGAGCTATGGAAGGGTAGGAAATCAGGCCATTGGGGCGTATGAAACTATGGGCTGGCTAACGAATATCTATTACAACTATGGAGGCACGAATGTTCAGGGTACCTATCCCGACGCTGATCACCCGGCAAATCCAAGCCTGGGCTGGGAATATACCAGCACACTAAACTTCGGACTAGATTATGGATTGTTTAAAAACCGCATTACTGGATCGATAGAATATTATCAGCAGAAAACAAGCGACATCCTTCTTTATCAAAGCCTTCCAAGAACCTCTGGTTACAGACAAATCCGGAACAATATAGGCAATACCCAAAACAACGGGATGGAGTTTAACCTTAGTACGGTTAATTTTGAAGGTGATGGACATCAACAGTTCAGCTGGACAACAGATGTGAATGTTTTCTTTAACCGGAACAAAATTACTTCTTTAGCTTCGGGGGTTACTAAAGATCTGGCCAACTCCTGGTTTGTAGGTTCTCCCAATGGAGTTTTCTTTGATTATCAGCGTGTTGGATTATGGCAAAATACACCCGAAGATATTGCTTTAGCTTTAAAATATGGTCTTGTGGGTAGTGCAGATGCTTATTTAAAAGGCACCAATTCACTGGTGGGTACTGTTAAAGTAGCGGATACGAACGGTGACGGGAAAATAACGGCAGATGACAGGGTGATCTTAGGTGCCAGACAACCTAATTTTGAAGGGGGAGTAACCAACAGATTTGCTTACAAAAATTTTGATTTTTCTTTTGTAACCTATTTCAAATCAGGAGGAAAACTAAAATCAGGAATTCATGGGGGTTGGTCAAATACCCTGCAAGGTGGTTATAATAATCTTAATGTAGATTATTGGACGCCAGATAACCCGGTTAACTATTGGCCTAAGCCCAATTCATCTCTGCAAACCCCGGCATACCGGTCTACATTAGACTTGTTTGATGCTTCCTATCTAAAGATCAGAACCATTACCCTTGGGTATACGCTCCCACCGGATGTGTTAAAGAAGATTGGTGCGAGATCGGCCAGGATATATGCCACAGCATCTAATCCTTTCACGTTCTTTTCTCCATATAAGAAAGATGCACGAGGCCTGGATCCGGAAACAAATAATGCCATCGATGAGATTACCCCATCCTTGTACTCCATGTTATTCGGCATCAATGTTTCATTTTAATACAGATAGATCATGAAAAAGATAATATACAGTATAGCCGCAATCATCGTTATTTTAGTTTATGCCGGCTGTAAAAAAGAACTTATAGAAGAAAATCACTCCAAATTAACAGAAGATTTTTTCTCTACCCCGCAGGGTATCGAGAGTGGTTTAAATGCTGCGTATGGGGGATTAAGAGGCTTATATGGTCCAGAAGAAGGGCTAGAAGCTTTTACCAACATTGGTACAGATGAACTGCGGATTGCCAATGGTAACAGGACCACTAATGTGGCCAATTACAACATATCTTTTAATTCTGCCAATGAATTCTCCAATTCTATTTGGAACAATTGCTATCAATGGATCAATACCTGTAATGGATTGGTAGACTTTGGTGCAAATCTTACCGGAATAACTGAGGCGGCAAAAAAGCAAAAGATTGCAGAAGCAAAGTTCCTGCGCTCTTTCTATTATTTTACGTTGGTTCAGTTCTTTGGTGATGTAACACTCAATAAAAATTATTCCAGCGGGCCCACCAGTGCAGCGGTTCGCAACAGCAAAGCCGATGTTTACAACTTTATCATTTCAGATCTAAAATCTTGTATCACGGATCTTTCACCGAGTCCGCAGCTTAACGCATTACAGCAGGGCAGGGCTTCCATAGCCGCGGCGAAACATCTTTTGGCTAAAGTCTATTTAACCAGAGGGTATTCTAATGCAGCTGTTGCAACAGATTTTCAGGATGCACTCGATATGGCTAAGGGTTTAATAGACCAGTCTGCTGCTCTAAACCTCGGACTGCTTCCTGATTTCGGGGATGTTTTTAAACCGACCAATGAGAACAATAAAGAAGTGCTATTTAATGTGCAATACTCTCGTGATCTTACCTACGGCGGCAGCCATACCTGGAACCACTTGTATGTGTGTCCATATGATGCTTATTTAGGTGAACGTAACCTGAATGATGGCCGTTCTTATGCCTGGTTCAGAGCAACCAAATGGGTTTATGAAACTGCCTTTGCCGATAAAGTAAATGACGTACGTTATTATAAGACCTTCCAGTCTGTCTGGAAAGCTTCTAAGCCAATCAACCTAAACGGGACAGGGACTTATGTGGTAAAAGTAAACGGTGTTTCGTATACTTTACCTAACCCGGTAG
>NZ_DATMRL010000078.1:0-3837 GCF_035566355.1 Pedobacter sp. | reverse complement strand
AAAATATTGCATTCCCCTTTAGGAAATTGTAGCCGATAATGAGTAAGGCTATGGAAAAGGCAGCCAGTATGCCTACTTTGGTTTCGTTTGCTATCTTCACGTATGTATTGTTTACTTAATTTAATTCGTTTTCTTTCTTGTAAGTTTTAACAGCATTGAATATGGAATGTACAATTTCTGCCTGTCCTTTTGCCGAATTCATATAACGTTCCTCTTCCGGGTTGCTTATAAAACCAATTTCTGTCAAAACCGCCGGCATCCCGCATCTTTGCAAAATCAAAATACCCTGCTCTTTTATTCCTCTGCTTAGTCTATGGTCAACTTTGGAATAATTGTGCTGGATCAGTTTGGCCAGTTCCATACTTTTATCCCTGAACTTATTTTTAAACAAAGATAATATAATAAATGTTTCGGGATCACCGGGATCATACCCATCATAATTTTGTTTATAGTTCTTTTCAAGCTTAATATCGGCATTTTCCCGGATCGCCACATCTTGTTCATTGATCCGGTGCATACCTGCCACAAAGGTTTCCGTTCCTCTGGTTGATGTATTTTTAGATGATTTGTATATGGGCACCTTTTTTCCGCGTTTCTTGCTGTATCCCGTAATGACGCGATGATCTGGCATTGAATTGCAATGGATAGAAATAAAGATATCGGCCTTGGCGTCATTTGCAATTTCAGCCCTTTTATAAAAGTCCACATCTACATCTTTCTTTCTGGTGTAGAGTACTTTTACTCCAGGCATATCTTCTTCAAATTTTTTACCCAGTTTTAAGGCTACTTTTAAAGCGATATCCTTCTCATAAGAAATGGCCCCTCTGGCACCAGGCTTCCGGCCACCATGACCTGCATCGATCACGATGGTTCTAACTTTATAATGACTTTGAGAAAAAGCAACAGGGGTATAGATAAGTGATAATAAAAGAACTATAAATATCTTTACGCGTTGACTCATTTCTAATTTGCTTTTTTGTGCAGCTGATGAGTGAATTAACGCTCAACAGAAGCCTTATAATTTTGTATTGCCTTTAACAGGCAGTTGGTGATTTCAATCTGACCAGCTTCTGAATTCATATAATCTTCTTCGGTTGGGTTACTGATAAAACCAATTTCTGTCAGAATTGCAGGCATCCCGGCGCGTGCTAAAACGGCAAGGCTCTTTTCTTGTACACCACGGTCTATACGTCCCACATTAATATATTGGTCTTGTACCATTTTGGCAAGTTTAAGACTTTGGGTACGATATGCATTTTTCATCAGGGATAGAATGATGTAGTTCTCCGGATTGTTCGGATCAAAACCTTCATAGTTTTCTTTATAATTATCCTCTAACAATATCGCCTCGTTCTCCCTTTTGATCACTTCATCCTGTTCGTTCATTCGTCCCATACCAGAAACGAAGGTTTCTGTACCCCGCGTAGATGTACTTTTTCTGCTTACAGTTTCTGTGATCGGAATTTTTTTGCCTCTTTTTCCTTTTCTATAGCCAGTAACTATAGTAGATCTGTATACAGGCATGTCGTTGCAGTGTATGGAAATGAAAAGGTCGGCTTTGACTTTATTCGCAAGGCCAATTCTATCATATAATGGAATAAAGACATCTTCAGATCTGGTATAGACCACTTTAACATCTGGCAGGTTTTGCTCTATTGCTTTTCCTAGCCGCAAAGCGGTTTTTAAAGCTACATCTTTCTCTGTGGAATAAAGACCTCTCGTACTCCCGTCTTTACCTCCGTGACCTGCATCAATAACGATAGTTTTTATTTTATAATCTTGCGTAAAGGCTTGATAGCCAGTTGATGTGATAATAAATATAGAAATAAATGCGATCAATATTACATTTGGTCTAACCAATGCTATATTTTTCATTAATTTTGGACGTTTTGGATTAAACATTAATGCAAAAATAACATTCACAGACGAATTTGAAACTTTTACGCCACATCATTTTATTTAATTCCATTCTTTTACTGTCTGTCGCCAGTAGTAGTGCTGCTGCTTTTTCCGGTTTTTCAGCCTTCCAGGTGCGTCAGCAGACCGATACAACGAAAAGAGATACTACAAAAAATAAAGTTAAAAATAATAAAGATGTTGATTCAAAAATAGAATATTCGGCCCAGGACTCTACAAAATATAGTAAAGACAAGAGTATTATTTATCTATATGGTAAGGCTCGCGTTATTTATCAGTCTTTTGAGCTGGATGCAGATTACATTCGTTATGATTCGAAAACCAATGTTGTTTTTGCCAGTGGACGTAAGGATGCAAAGGGAAAATATATAGGAAAACCCATTATTAAGATGGATAAAGATGGCTCTTCCATTGCCGATTCTCTATATTATAATACAAAATCAGGTAAGGGGACTATATTCAACACCTTTACAGAGCAGGAAGGGGGCTTTTTCTCCGGAGGGCAGAGTAAAAAGCAACCGGATGATGAGATTCATGTCAAGAACATGATCTATAGTACATGTAACCTGCCACATCCTCATTTTGGTTTTTTTATCACCAAGGGTATTGTAACCAAGAACCAGGTCATTACCGGGCCGGTATATCTGGAAATTGAAGATATCCCTTTGCCGCTGGCACTTCCTTTTGCCTTTTTTCCAAAACCCAATAAAAAATCATCCGGGGTTATTGTACCAAATATTGGTGAAGACGGAACACTTGGTTTCTTTTTAAGGGACGGAGGATACTATATCGGTATCAGCGATTATTGGGATGCCAAAATCCTGGGAACGATCTATACCAGAGGATCCTATGTTTTAAATACGTATACCAACTATATGAAGCGGTATAAGTATAACGGAAGTATTAACCTGAGTTATACCAGCACCAAACAAGGGGTAGAGGGAACGATAAGCAATACGGCCAACAAGGATTTTCATATTTATTGGTCGCATTCACAAAATCCTAATGCAAATCCGGGAACTACGTTCAGTGCGCATGTGGATGCAGGTACAGGATCTTATTTTGTAAATTCCAGGAATAATGGAAATTATAATCCACAAGGAATCTCAAGAAACGCCTTGGCCTCTTCGGTCAATTACGGCAAAACGGGAACCTGGTATAATTACAACGTTACTTTAAGTTCCAGTCAGGAGTTACAAGCCAAAACGATCAGTTTAACAGCGCCGAGTTTCACCTTTAACGTTCAAAGTTTCAACCCTTTTGATTCCAAGACGAGGGTGGGTGAGCAAAAATGGTATCAGAAATTGAATGTTGGCTATTCCATGCAAGCTTCGAATACAATTAATACAACTGAAAGTGAGTTGTTTAAGCCAGATGCTTTCAAAAAGTTTCAAAGTGGTATGAGTCATGATATGACCGCCTCCCTACCTTTTACATTGGCTAAATTTTTCAATTTGAGCATCAGTTCTGGTTACACGGAGCAATGGAATTTTCAGACTTACCGTCAAACGATGCTGAAGATCATTAATCATTCTGATTCGCTGGTGTATGATACTATAGCCGGATTTAAGCGTTTTGGAGTGATTAAGCCAATCTCCTTTAGTGCTTCAACCAAAATTTACAATACCGCGCAATTTAAAAACCTGGGAAAAATACAGGCCATCAGACATGTAATGACGCCTAGCGTGAGCATGAGCTATACACCGGCCAATTCAAGTGGTATAAAGGAGTTGCTCTATCAGGATGGAACGAATGTTTATGATCCGATATACAAACAAAACAGGACTTACTCCATTTTTCAGGGCTCCCGATTTTCCGGGTCTTCAGGAGCTAAGTCGGCCACCATGGGATTCAGCTTGAACAACGATGTAGAATTAAAGGTGGCTAACCCCAAAGATACGACAGGAACGGGGACCAAGA
>NZ_DATMRL010000077.1:0-3223 GCF_035566355.1 Pedobacter sp. | reverse complement strand
ATAGAGAACTTGTTGAGCGAGACAAAGCTGCATAACCTAAAGAATACAAATATTAATCGATTTGCCCCGCAATTGCGGGGCATTTTTTTTGCCCGTAAGTAAAGGAGCGAAGCGAACTTTAGGAACGTTCACGAGCGGAGCGTTCCCGAGCGCAGCGAAGGGAATGAACGAGGAAAGGCGAGGGACGAAGCCTTGACGAAGTCCGAACGGACCAGGAAAAGCGAGGAGCGATGCTTTACAGTATAGCAATTGGTGGAGGCACCGGTAACGGGGTGCTTCTGCTAAGCTGGTTTCTCATACATTTATTTAAACTTATTTTTTCGGTTTCCATAAATAAAATTATTAAAAGTATAAAAAAAATTGCGCATATATTTGCAAGAAATAACTTGCGCATAATGACACAATCAAGAGACATCTTTCAGGCGATAGCAGATCCAACCCGCAGGCAAATTATAGGTATGCTGGCCCGGAAATCACTCAATGTTAATGCCATTGCCAAGGAGTTTGATATTACCAGACAAGCAGTTTCATTGCATGTGCAATTCCTTCATGATTGTGGTCTTATTGTGATCAGACAACAAGGCAGGGAAAGATATTGCGAAGCTAAACTCGAAAAATTAAATGAAGTCACAGATTGGGTAGATCAATACCGAAAATATTGGGACGATAAACTGGACTCATTGGAAAGCTATCTGGCTAAAATTCAAAAAAAGAAGAAATAGAAAAATGGAAAAATATAATACATTCAAATAAGAAGAGAACATTCTTATACATACAAAGATTCTTGATGCCCCAAGGGATTTAGTTTGGGAAGTGTGGACGACTCCAGCACATTTAAAAGAATGGTGGGGGCCAGATGGTTTTTCGCTAACTATAAAATCAATGAATGTAGAAACAGGCAAAATTTTGGACTCTATTATGCATGGTTGGGGACAGGATTGGGATAACAAAATTGAGTACGTGGAAGTAATAAAACCTTCCCTTTTATCTTATAAACATTTTGGGGAAAGCGAAGATTATAACTTCACAGTTTTAGTTTTATTTGAAGAAGTTGAAGAAAAAACCTTACTGACATTGAAGTCAATATTTAAGTCAAAAGAAATTATTGATGAATTAAACAGACGGGTAAATGCCATTGAAAGTGGTAAGCAAACCTTAAATCGACTTGAAAACTATCTCAAAACATTAGTTAAAGAATAATAACATGAATAAAATAATATTCGCATCGGGCATTTCTTTTGTATTGCTCTTCTTTACAGGATTTCGAGGACTCGAAAAAACTACTGAAGCAATAGAAAACAACGTTATTCCCAAAGAAAAAAAAGAGCTTTTGAAAAAAATTGTGGGGCGCTGGATAACACAAACAAACATCTATGCACGGAATGGTCAGCCAGCCTCAAAAGTAATTGGTAGTGATATATGGCAATGGTCGCCAGATGGAAATTTTACCTTTCATATGGGTTATGGTATTCGTGATAAAAGTGGTTTCGGTGCAATGGAAATTACTGGTTACAACTCAAAAACAGGTGACTTTGATAGTTACAATTTTAATCCAGATGGTAGTTTTGAGATGTTTACCCTCACCATTAATAATAATATTTGGATATGGAACGGCAAAGAAGTGAGGACAACAGGTGTAATGGATGAGAATGGCAAAATTCTAACAGTAAAACATGAAATTACAAATGATGGTAAAACGTATGAATTATTCATGGACGGAGTTTTAACTAAAGGGGCAGATTTTTAAATAACTATCAACTCAGGAATAAATAAATAATTTAAAGCAAAATATTAAACTAAAAGAAAAATGAGCAAAATTATCTTTGACAGCGGAATATCACTTGACGGCTTTTTCGCAGGCGATAACAGGAGCCCTGACAACCCAATGGGCGGAGTTGCAGGAGAAATTCACCAATGGATGTTTAAACAAAAAGCATTTTGGAAAAATGTCAATATGGAAGGCGGTGAAGAGTATGGTGCTGACAGTAAGTTAATTGATGATGTCTTTGCAAGAACAGGTTCTTACATTATGGGGAAACGAATGTTTGAAGAAGGCGAAGTCCATTGGAAAGAAGATCTATATAAAGCGAATGTGTATGTACTGACACACGAAGTACGCGAGCCCTGGGTGCAAAAAGGGACAACAACTTTTTATTTCATCAATGACGGCATAGAAAGCGCCTTAGAAAAAGCCAGACAATCAGCTAACGGCAAGGACATAAGAATCCAAGGTGGTGCGGACACTATTCAACAATATCTCCATGCAGGGCTTGTTGATGAGTTTTTTATTCACATTGCCCCTGTTTTTTTAGGAAGTGGCATCCGGCTGTTTGACGGAATTGACAAAGGCAAATATGATATTCAAATTGTAGAAGTAATACCATCAGACTTGACAACACATTTAAGATACAAACTGACGATGAAATAAAACAACGAAGCACTAACGGTTTTCGGTCATTGTAAAAGAAAGTAACAAACCATAAATAATAATAAAAAAACAGAAAGTATGAGAAAAATAATTTCATTTATGCACATATCGCTTGACGGTTTTGTGGCAGGACCGAAAGGAGAGATGAACTGGATAAAACTTGGTGAAGAACTTTTTGATCATGTCGGTAAGCGGATAGACGAAACCGATACGGCATTATATGGACGAGTAACTTACCAGATGATGGAAAATTACTGGCCTACCGCAGGAGACAAGCCGACAGCGACCAAGCACGACATTGAACATTCAAAGTGGTATAACAAAGTTCACAAAGTTGTTTTATCGAAAACAATGAAAGACGCGGGTTTGATTGATACAACGATTATCAGCAACAACCTTTCGGACAAAATAAACGAAATAAAACAACAGGCAGGTGGAGAAATCTTACTTTTTGGTAGCCCGACAGCCACACATTCACTTATTCAACAGAACTTAATTGATGGCTACTGGCTATTTGTTAATCCAATTATTCTTGGACGAGGCATTCCATTGTTTGTAGACATCAAAGACAAAATAAAACTAAACCTATTGACTACCCAACAATTTACTTGTGGGGTAACTGAACTGAATTACACATTGGACAGACAATAACAATGACCGCTAACAAGATATTAGCGGTCGTTGAAAAAAACGAAAATATAAACATTAAAAAAAAATACGATCGGCAAATTCAAATTCACTATATGAAAAATGTAACAATCACTCTGTTATTTATAATACAGACTTTTTTTGTAA
>NZ_DATMRL010000076.1:0-8252 GCF_035566355.1 Pedobacter sp. | reverse complement strand
CAACGCAGAAGGAAGCCTTTAATATCATCAGCAAATGGAATAAATATTATAATGCAAAAGAAATTGGCGCCAGCGTCTTTGATTTGTGGTCTACCCGTTTGTTCTTTGACATATGGGATGATGATTTCACGATTAAGGGGATTCCAATGCGTTATCCTTCCAGAGACAGGACAATAGAGCTCATTCTGAAAGATCCCAACTCCAAATGGTTTGATAATGTTCTGACTTCCAAAAAGGAAACCTTAACCGATCTGGTTAACGAATCGTTTAAATATACTTGCGATAGCCTGGAGAAAAAACTGGGGCCTATCGGGAAGAACTGGGAATGGGCCAGAGTTAAGCAAACCCATGTTCCGCATTTAGCCAATATTCCAGGCTTGGGTTCAAAGACCCTAATGATGGGCGGTGCAAAAAGCACCATTAATGCTCTTGGTGAAAAGAACGGACCATCATGGAGAATGGTGGTTGAACTCGGTAAAAATCCCAAAGGACATGGGGTATTTCCAGGTGGTCAGTCCGGGAATCCGGGCAGCCCCTTCTACGACAATATGATCGGAACCTGGTCAAGGGGAGAGTTGTATGACTTGTATTTTATGCAGGCACCAAACGACCCATCCGCCAAAATAATTTCTAACCTGCACATCTCCAACAAATAGATTATGGTCTTTATCGTTATACTCATTGCTTCATTCCTATTACAGATCATCTTTCCATGGTGGGTCATTGTGATCATCAGTTTCGTTACCTGCGGCCTGATAGGAAAAACGGCCAAAATATCATTATGGTTTCCTTTTGCAGCCATATTTCTGCTGTGGATTGGCATGGCATTGTTTAAGAGCATTCCAAACCACAATATACTGGCAGGACGCATAGCAGAAATGCTGGCCGTAAAATCATGGATACTAGTGTTGATACTCACCGGAGTTCTGGGTGGCTTTGTTGCTGCAATCAGTGGCATTTGCGGATATCATTTCCGCAAGGCAGTCTTGTGTAAAAAAACAAAATCAGGACAACATGCAGGTTAAAGGCCATTCTAAAACAAAAATCTTGTGTATTTTTGCATAGTGAATCCTATCCAGCAAATATTTTCCATTAACAATGATTCTGAGTTTGATGAAATGGCACTGGCCATTTTCAAGCATCAGGCAGAACATTGTGCAGTATATGCCTCTTATATCCAACACCTCAACATTTCCCCTGCTTCCATCAGCAGCGTGAAGGATATCCCTTATCTACCCATTTCCTTTTTTAAAACGCATGAAGTACTGAGTGATGCGAGAAAACCGGAAATTGTTTTCAGCAGTTCGGGAACAACAGGAATGGTGCAAAGCCGTCATCTGGTTACAGATGTGGGAATTTATGAAACTAGTTTTAACAATGCTTTTGAGCAGTTCTACGGCAAGATAGAGGATACCTGCCTGCTGGCACTACTGCCGTCTTACCTGGAAAGAGATGGCTCCTCTTTAATTTACATGGTGGATGCCTTATTAAAACAGAGCAAACATCCAGACAGCGGCTATTTCCTGCATAACCATGATGAGCTTTTCCACAGGCTAAAAAAACTACAAGACAATAAACAAAGGACCATTTTAATAGGTGTAACTTATGCTTTGCTTGATTTTATTGAGCGGTATCAGCTGGACTTCCCAGAATTGATTGTCATGGAAACCGGTGGAATGAAAGGTAAAAGAAAAGAAATGGTGAGAGAAGAGCTTCATGATCTGCTTCAGGCTGGCTTTGGTGTAAGGGCCATCCACAGCGAATATGGAATGACAGAACTCCTTTCTCAGGCTTATTCTTTTGGAGAAGGTATTTTTCAATGTCCCGCGTGGATGAAAATTGTACTGCGCGACACCAATGACCCTTTGAGTTTAATTCAGAATCAACAAACCGGCGGCATCAATGTCATCGACCTCGCTAATATAAATTCCTGCTCTTTTATTGCGACGCAGGATCTAGGAAAAATATATCCAGATGGTTCCTTTGAAGTACTGGGCCGTTTTGATAATGCAGACATCCGGGGTTGCAATTTACTGGTACAGTAGCTGCATTAAATTTCAGATCCAGTTCTTTCCTAAAAAAGCCGTTAAAGCTTACACTTTAACGGCTTTTTTAGGAAAGGCCTTAGGCTATTCCGCTGTTAAAAGAAAATAATTCTTTTTCCCTTTCTGTATAATAATATATTTACCATTTAACAGATGTTCTGCATTGAATATAGCAGAAGCCTCTTTAATCTTTTCCTTATTTAAAGAAACCCCACCACCTTGTATGGTCTTTTTCGCTTCGCCTTTTGAAGGGAATACATTCGTTTTTTCGGCCAATAAAGTTGAAGCATCCATCCCACCCTCTAACTCTGCCTTAGAAATTGTATGTTGAGGCACACCTTCAAAAATCTCCAGTACCTGCGCATCATTTAAGGTACCAAAAAAGTCCAGAGCACCGTTACCAAACAAAAACTCTGAGGTCTTAATGGCAGTCTCCAAGGCTTCTTCAGAATGAGTCCTAACCGTAATATCCTCGGCTAAAGCTTTCTGTAAAATACGCAGATGAGGTGCAGCATCATGTTCTTTCTCCAAAGCTTCTATTTCTGCTTGTGTTTTCAGCGTAAAAATCCTGATCCATTTCTTCGTATCATCATCAGAAGCATTTAACCAAAACTGGTAGAATTTATACGGCGAGGTTTTTTCCGGGTCCAGCCAAACCGCACCGCTTTCTGTTTTACCAAATTTGGTGCCGTCAGCTTTCTTTATAAGTTGCGTGGTGATCGCGAAGGCCGTGCCAGCATCTTTGCGTCTGATCAGTTCAGTACCTGTAACGATGTTACCCCATTGATCTGAGCCTCCCATTTGTACCAGACAGTTATGGTGCTTCCAGAGGTAGTAAAAATCAAAACCCTGGATCAACTGATAGCAGAACTCGGTAAAAGACAATCCGGAATCGCCTTCCAAACGTCTTTTTACACTATCCTTGGCCATCATATAATTAACAGTAATGTGCTTGCCTACATCTCTGATAAAAGTAAAGAGGTTCATATCTTTAAACCAGTCATTATTGTTTACCATTACCGCACCATTACCCGCCTCTTCAAATTTCAAAAATTTGGAAAGTTGTTTTTTCATCCCTCTCAGGTTATGTTCCACCATAGCCTCTGTCTGAAGATTTCTTTCATCAGATTTACCAGAAGGATCTCCCACCATTCCTGTAGCACCCCCAACAAGGGCATAGGGTTTATGTCCGGCGCGCTGGAAATGAATAAGTGTCATGATCTGGGTCAAATGCCCCACATGCAATGAATCCGCGGTTGGGTCAAAACCTATATACCCGGATGTCATGCCCTCATTTAATTTTTCCTCGGTACCAGGCATCATGTCCTGCAACATGCCTCTCCATCTTAGTTCCTCTACAAAATTGGTCATTGTTTCTATCCTTTTGCGGCAAATATAGGAAAAGCTATGTTATCTGTTAAATTGAATTCTTCTTCGCTCTAAATTGACCTGAAGATCATCCGCTTTCCAAACAATTTTCATTACATTTAAAGCGATGAACTTCTTATCGCATTATTATTTTGAAAGACATAATCCTGACCACAACATTGTAATTGGTGTCGTATTGCCTGATTTTGTTAAAAATGCGCATAAAGACTGGAATCTTAACCCTCAAAAGGAAGCACATTTATTTTCAGATGATCTGGCCCACGAATCCCTGCTTTGCGGATGGGAAAGGCATCTTGAGGTTGATAAATTATTCCATTCTTCAGATTTTTTCATCACCCGGACTGCAGCACTAAAACAACTATTACTGCCTTCTTTACAATCCGGCCCTGTAAAACCTTTCTTCCTGGCACATATTGGTTTGGAATTGATGCTGGACCACTTGCTGACCATTGAAGGCCGGATCAACATCAACCGATTCTATGAACAGCTTCAGCAAGCCAATACGCCCGAACTACAGTCTTTTCTCACCTTAGCCGGGATCAAAGACCTGGATCATTTCCTTCGCTTTCTGAATAACTTCATCTCCAGCAGATATTTGCTGAGTTACCAGAAAATCGAAAATATTACCTATGCATTGAACCGGATCTGTATGCGCTTATGGGAAAATCCTTTTCAGAAAGATCAACTTGAACAGCTCACTGAAAGCCTCTTGTTATTTCGCGATCAACTCCAAAAAGATTACCTGAGTATTTTTAAAGAAATCGAAAGTAAATTATAATCATTCGTATCTTCGCTGTATGTCGAAATCAGCTATAAAAGACACGATGGATGCCCTGGTTAAAGAGCTTAACCAGCATACCTACAATTATTATGTACTCGCCATGCCAACTATTGGCGATTATGAATTTGATCAAAAATTAGAAGCCCTGCAAAAGCTGGAGCGGGAAAACCCGGAATTTGCAGATCCTGATTCCCCTACTCAGAAAGTTGGCGGGGACATCACTAAAAATTTTGTCACAGTTCCACACAAATGGCCCATGCTTTCTTTGGGCAATACGTACAACGAGCAAGATCTCCTTGACTTTGATGAAAGAATCAAAAAAGCCATAGGGGACGATTTTCAATACGTTTGTGAACTTAAATTTGATGGATTATCCATCAGCCTCACTTACGAACATAACAAACTCTCCAGAGCTGTAACCCGGGGTGACGGAGCAAAAGGTGATGATGTCACTTCAAACGTTAAAACCATCCACACCATTCCCCATCAATTAAAAACAACACAGGCTCCGGAACTGTTTGAGATCAGAGGTGAAATCTTCATGCACCGGGCAGCTTTTGAGCGCCTCAATAAAGAACGGGAAGAATTAGGCGAAGTCACTTATGCAAATCCCAGAAATTTTGCTGCCGGTACTGTAAAAATGCAGGATTCCAAAGAAGTAGCCAGACGTCCACTCGATTGCTTTTTGTATTCCTTAAATACTGACAAAATCTATTTTAAGACGCATTGGGAAAGTTTACAGACATTAAAATCCTGGGGCTTCCATGTGAGTGAACACAGCAAACTGGTCAATTCCATTGCCGGAGTATTTGATTTCATTAAATACTGGGAAGAAGAACGTTTCAACCTGGGCTATGATATTGATGGTATTGTAATTAAAGTAAACAGCTATGGCCAGCAGCAGGAACTTGGTTTTACTGCAAAATCACCACGCTGGGCTATTTCCTATAAATTCAAAGCCGAAGAAGTTGAAACCATACTTGATCAGGTTACCTATCAGGTTGGAAGAACAGGGGCAGTTACGCCTGTTGCAAATCTAAAACCGGTTTTACTGGCAGGTACAACAGTTAAAAGGGCCACATTACACAATGCCAACGAGATTGAACGGCTGGATCTACATCAGGGAGACAGTGTATTTGTAGAAAAAGGAGGTGAGATCATCCCAAAGATCATTAATGTAAACCTTTCTAAAAGAAAACCAGATGCCTTAAAGATCATTTACCCTACAGTTTGCCCCGAATGCGGGACAAGTTTGATCAGAAAAGAAGGTGAAGTAGCTTTTTACTGCCCAAATGATGAAGGCTGCCCACCTCAGATCGTTGGAAAAATTCAGCATTTTATTGGCAGAAAGGCAATGAATATTGATGGATTGGGCGATGAAACCATTGAGAATTTTTACCAGAGAGGCCTACTAAGACATATTAGTGATATCTATACACTTCATGAAAAATCGGATGAACTCAAAGGCATCGAACGCTTTGGAGAAAAATCGATTGAAAATATGCTCAAAGGCATTGAGCAATCTAAAGAAATGCCTTTCGAAAAGGTGCTTTTTGGTTTAGGGATCCGGTATGTTGGAGAAACTGTGGCAAGAAAACTTGCATTTGGAACTAAAAATATCGACCGTCTAGCCTCGGCTACCCTGGAAGAACTCATAGCCATAGATGAAATTGGCCAGCGGATTGCCGAAAGCATCATAGAATATTTTAGTAAAACGGAACATTTACAGCAAATTGAGCTCCTAAAAGCCGCCGGATTGCAGTTTCAGGCAAAAGAAATTGAAATTACCCTTCAAAGTGAGAAATTAACTGGAAAAACATTTGTAATTTCGGGCGTTTTCGAGAAATTCAGCCGCGAGGAACTTAAGGATTTAATTGAAAGTAATGGAGGTAAGATCCTGAGCAGCATTTCTGCAAAGTTGAACTACCTGGTTGCCGGAGATAACATGGGCCCTTCTAAATTGGAAAAGGCTCAGAAACTAAATGTTCCCCTGATCTCGGAGGACGATTTATTAGAGATGTTGAAATAATAATTTAAAAATGAAAAAATTTCATGGAACCGGTGTAGCATTGGTTACACCATTTAATGCAGATGGATCGGTAGATTTTGAAGGGTTGAAAAACCTGATCAACTACATGGTACACGGAAAGGTAGACTATCTGGTATCTTTAGGTACTACAGGAGAAGCATCAACACTCAATAAGAACGAAAAGAAGAAGATCTGGGAATATACTGCAGAAATTAATAACGGCCGCCTGCCACTTGTTGCCGGCATTGGCGGCAATGATACAGCAGAAGTAACCGAAAGCATCAGGACATTTGAAGTTAATGGTTATGATGCCATCTTATCTGCAAGCCCCTATTATAACAAACCTACTCAGGAAGGTATTTACCAGCATTATAAAGCGATCAGTGAAGCCAGCGCTTTACCAGTTTTGCTGTATAATGTACCAGGAAGAACAGGTAGTAATGTAAGTCCCGAAACGACTTGCAGACTGGCTACGGATTTCAAGAATATTATTGGTACTAAAGAAGCCTCCGGCAGCTTTGATCAATTTAATCAAATCCTCCGTGACAAACCTGAAGGTTTTATGCTGATCTCCGGAGATGATCCTGTTGCTCTGCCTATGATGGCGATTGGAGCAGTTGGTGTCATTTCGGTCATCGGAAATGCGCTACCGAAGGCGCTTTCTGACATGATCAGACTATGCCTTCAAGGCGAGTTTGCTCAGGCTACTCCTGCACATTTAAGCTTGATAGAGTTTACCCGTCTCGTGTTTGCAGAAGGTAATCCAGCTGGCGTAAAAGCAGCTTTAAAATATCTCGATATTTGCGGAGACAAAGTAAGATTGCCTCTGGTTGGCGTTTCTACCGGATTGGAAGAACAAATAATTGCACAGGTTAAAAAACTGATGGCTTAAAAAATAAACCGCATAAAAAAGGCCTTCAAATTGTTGAAGGCCTTTTTTATGAGATACAAATCCGCAATTCTTATGCTTCTTTGTTCTTAGCTGCCTGAATTTCTAAACGGATGGCCTGAGCAAGGTTTTTAACGTCTTGTAATCCTTTTCTCACGCGTGTACCTGCAGCACTGTTTGCTTTGTTATAAAACTTGTCAGCGTCTGCTTCAAGACCGTTAATAAGGTCTTTCAATTCATTGAATTTCTCGATCTTTGCCATTTTTAATTCTTCTTTTAGGTTTTTAAGGTTAGGTTTATACTCTATTACTAAAGTAGCATGTTTATTTTAATAAAAAAACTTTTGGCACAAGAAATAAATCACCAAAATGCGCTTTTTTTCCACAATCAAGGCGGTTATTCACAAATAGCCTTACAAAACCAACAATCAACAATCTAAAAATCAACACATTACAAAACAAACAGACACAAAAAAGGCCTTTAAACGCATTTAAAGGCCCTTCTTTTATGTTGTTAGAAATGAGTTACATTTCAAATTGATTTTCCTTATAATATCCGCTTTTCAATTTCTCTGCAACTTCACTAAAGGCATCAAGCGTCCGCTGTACATCCTCCAGTGTGTGTACAGCTGTGGGAATAAGTCTAAGCTCGATTAATCCTTTAGGGATAACCGGATAAACAACAATCGAACAAAAGATACCATGGTTTTCTCTTAGGTCCATTGTTAAAGCCGTTGCTTCCAGTAATTCACCCTTTAAAAATACGGGTGTAACCATTGTATTGGTAATGCCCAAATCGAAACCACGGTCACGTAAGCCTTTCTGTAGGGTAGTAGCAATATTCCACAGTTTCTCTCTGAGCTCTGATTTTCCTTTCAGCAATTCCAGACGTTTCAATAAACCAATAACCATAGGCATAGGCAAAGCTTTTGCAAAAGTCTGTGACCGCATATTATAGCGCAGGAAATTGGTGATTTCTTCTGTAGAGGCTACAAAGGCTCCGATGCCAGCCATTGCCTTTGCAAAGGTCCCAAAATAAACATCCACGCCCTCAATACAATCTTGTTCTTCATGAGTTCCTGCACCGGTTTTACCCATAGTGCCAAAACCATGTGCATCA